>NZ_JBFTPY010000003.1:0-294987 GCF_056398725.1 Arthrobacter sp. 01T425
CGGGGCATCACCGCCAACACCGAACACCTTCGCCTCACCGTGGAACAATCCATCGGCCTCGTCACCGCCCTGAACCCGCAACTGGGCTACGCCACAGCCACGGCCATCGCCCAGGAAGCCCTCGCCACCGGCAAGGGCGTCGCGGAACTAGTCCTCGAACACGGCCTGCTCACCGACGAGCAGCTCACCGAGCTCCTCAGCCCGCACCGCCTGGCCAACCTCACCCAATAGCCTCCGCAGACCGACGACCCCGCCCGACCAGGGAGCAAGGGGCACGCCGTCGTGCCCAAAATCCCGACCGACTACAGAGAAGACGGAACTCGATGACGAGGACCGTTCCAGCACCGGGCCACCAACCCGGCCTCTACCCAAGGACTGACTATGAAAAACAAATCAACGATGTGGATCCTGGCAGCGCTCCTGTTCGGAATCCTCTGCGGTCTGCTCTTCCACTGGCTGCTGCCGGTGGACACACGCGAATCCGTCGTGGCGGTCCTCGACACCGTGACGCACATGTTCCTGAACCTCATCAAAATGATCATTGCCCCGCTGATCTTCGCCACCCTCGTCTCCGGCATCGCAGGAGCAGCCAAATCCGCCGGGGTGGGCAAGCTCTTTGGCCGCTCAATGATCTGGTTCCTGACCGCCTCCGTCCTGGTGGGCGCGTTCGGCTTCATCACGGCCCATGTACTCAACGTCGGTGACGGGCTCCACCTGATGCCGGGAGGCGACGCGGGGATGGAAACGAAGCCCCTCGATTACCAGGCGTTCATCACCCACATCATCCCCACGAGCGTCTTCGCCGCACTGACCGAAAACAACCCCCTTCAGATCCTCGTATTCGGCGCCCTCTTCGGCATCGCCCTGCTGAACCTCCGGAAGAAGGGCCGCTCCTCCATAGCCGATGCCATCGACGAACTGATGGGCGTCATGCTGAAGGTCACCGGGTATGTGATGCTGGCGGCACCCGTCGGCGTTTTCGCCGGCATCGCAGCGGCCTTCACCTCCCAAGGTCTCGATGCGTTTGCCACCTACGCGTCCTTCATCGGCGGGTTCTATGTGTCTCTCTCGGCCCTGTGGGTCATCATGGTCGGCGTCGCCGTCGCCTTCCTCGGACGGGCCGCCTTCCGACTGGTACGGATAGTGCGCGAACCCATGGTCATCGCGTTCGCCACCTCCAGCAGTGAAGCCGCCCTGCCCAAGCTCATTGAAGGCCTGACCAAGTTCGGCATCGAGAAGCGCACCACCGGTTTCGTGCTGCCCCTGGGTTACTCGTTCAACGTGGACGGTTCCATGATGTACATGACCTTCGCGTCGGTCTTCCTGATCAACGCCTACGGCATCGACATGGACCTTGGCCAGCAGATCGCGATGACCGCAATGCTCCTGCTCAGCAGCAAGGGCATGGCCGGCGTTCCACGCGGGTCGCTCGTCGTGGTAGCCGCCGTGGTCCCTGCCTTCGGCATCCCGGCCGCCGGAATTGGTGTCCTGCTGGTGATCGACCAACTCCTTGACATGGGACGCACCGCCACCAACATCCTGGGAAATGCCATCGCCACCGCGGTCATCGGCCGGAACCACGACAAGTCCACGTCCCTCCTCGAAGCGTCACGCCCGGAAGCCTCCCAGGATGCGCAGGTCACTGAAGACAGCAGGGAGTTTGAGCGTGTTCCGATGCACTGACCGGATCCCGCTCGGCCAAATTTTCAAACCTGCGAACCTACCCTCACACCGGATGAAAGGCCATGGCCAATGACCGCTCACTTTGACCTCCAGAGCCCGATGGACGTGCACCGCATTCAGCGGACGAAAAGAGCGAGAAACACTCCGATCAGATCAAAAATCATCGACTACCTGGCAAGCCATGGGGCAAGCAAAGTAGCTGACATCAGCGACGGCATCGCGTCCTCGCGCGGCGCAGTCAGATATCATCTGGCAGCGCTGGAGAGCGCTTCGATCGTCCGTTCCAACATTTCCCCCGGTGCCAGGAGTCGTTTCACGCCCTTCTACGGTCTCGCCCCTGGAAAGACGGAGCCCGCCTCCTAGCCGGACAGCGCTGACTGCAACTCTTGCGGACGACGGCGGGACCTCCCGCCGTCGTCCGCCGTGTCCTTACGGCCGGAATCTCATGTCCTCGCCCCCAACCAACCTCGCAGTTTGGGCGGGCGCCACGTCCTGGGCGAACACCCGGACGCCCCCGGCGAAGACTGGCACCTTCCCAACGACCCGAAACCCGCAGCACCAAGAACTGGTTGACGCTATATACCGCCAAGCCGGACAGCAGCACACCAAGCTTCGCTCCGTCCCGGCACTGCTCCTGCTCGCCATGGCACTCACCAACCCCGTCGTGTGTGAACTCCTCCAAATGAGCGCGCTGCTCTGGGGCTTTCCCTTGATGTTTCGGCCGCCGGGGTAGGGACGAGCTGAAGGGATTGTGCCCGGTGCAATACCGGGCGCAATCCCTTCAGTTCCAGCTCCTTGGGGAGCCCGTCAGGCGGCGGGTGGGGTCACTTCTTTTCAGCCAGGAACATTGCCTTTTCAAGCGGTGTCACGGTGAGTGATTTGAGTTGGGCGGTACCGCCTTCTGCAAAGAGGGCCATCTTGTCGGCTCCGGCGTTGGGGAATACCTGGTCGGTGATGGTCCGCAGACCGTCCTGGGCGAAGACCTCTACTGAGGAGCGGTCGAGGTAGACCCGAAGGGTGACGTAGCCCTTCTTGTCCAGGGTGACGGGGGCGTCCTCTATGGAAGCGAAGGACGGGTGGAACGCGGTGTTGCCGGAGTTAGTGCGGTCAACGAAGAGCTTCCCGGTCGTGGCGTCGTAGCCGATGACGGTGGATGCGGCTCCATCGCCCAGCACGGTGATGCCGGATTTCTTGGCCGTGCCCGGCGCGAAGGTGATGTCGACTCGTTGGACCTGGCCGGAGGCGGCCGCGGGCAGCGGGGTTGTTCCCTCCTCGATCGGGATGCCCTTCGTCGTTGAGTAGCTTGGCTCTTGGGCCAGCTTGTCGACCTGCTTGACGGCGCTTTGGGTGAGCCGGGGCCCTTCCGGGGTCTGGGTCAATTTCACTTCGCGCGGCAGGGCCATGGCGCTGCGCCAGGGGCTGGTGGGGATGTCATTGGCGTAGTCCCAGTTGTTCATCCAGCCGAGCATGACCCGCTTGTTATCGGGCATGTTGCCGAAGGACACGGAGGCGTAGTAGTCGCGTCCGTAGTCCAGCCAGTCATAGGTCTCCAGGGCCGACTGTGCCGGTTTCGAGGAGAGCATGAAGTCGTCCGCGAGAATGTGGCCCCAACCGAATCGGTTATTGTCGACCACTTTGATATGTGCTTGTTGGCCAACGAATTCTTTGACATTCCATGATGCCCAGTCGAGCTTTTCACTGTCGTTTCCGGTGGCCGTGCGGACCACTTGTCCGTTGACCACGAGGTTTACCGATTCCTCGTCAGACCGGGGAACGGCCGGGCCGTCAGTCAGCATGACGTGGTCAAGGGTCAGGTGTCCCCACCCGCCGGTGGCCTGGTCAACTACACGCAACTGTGCATTCTGTCCCGCGAACTCGGCGACATCCCAGCCTTTCCAGTTCAGGATTCCGGAATTGTCTCCTGCGAGGGAGCGGACCATCTTGCCGTTGACGAGCAACTGGGCGGCCAGGATCTGTCCGGAGTCCGCGGAGCGGTTGCCGCCGCCGACCAGCATGCTCATGAAATTCTTGGTGATGGGGAATTCCGGTGATGTCAGGGTGCCCTGCCGGTCATCGCCCGGTGCGGTGCCGGTCTCGAAGGTGTTGATCCGTTTGGCCCCGAGGAAGAAGTCCCCGCCGCTGGTGGAGGGCTGGAAGTTGGGGGTGAGGTCGCCGGTCCCGGTCCAGCCGGTGTCGGCCAGCGATGTCCCGGCGGGAACCTCGAAGCCGTCAAACTTGAGCTCCCCTTCGGGCGGGGTGTTGTCCAGCTTGTCGGAGACGCGGGGGTGCTTGCCACCGCCCACGAGGAAGTTCAGGTAGTCGTCGGTCACGGTGAAGTTAGGTGACTGCATGGACCCGAGCGGCCAGTCGCCGTCGTTGAAGGAGTTGATCAGGCCACTGCCGTCAAAGCCGGTCACGGGGCTCTGGCCGGGAAGGGCTCCGTTTGCCGGAGTGCTGCCGAATGGGCCGTTCTTCCAGTTTCCTGGCTCGTTGTTGACGGTCCAGCCGTTGTAAGTTCCGTCGTTGAATCCGGCCAGGACCGTCCCGGGAGGGGGCGTGGCCACGGGTTTGGTGGTTTCGGAGGTGAAGGTGGTGCCGTCGAAGTTGCCCACGAAGTACTGGCCAGCGGAGCCGCCGGCCACGCCGCCGGGGTTGATGTTGACGACCATGACCCATCTAACGTTCTTCGGGTCGCCGTCCACGGCGAGGGGAAACAGGTCGGGGCATTCCCACTGCCCGCCGGTGGCATTGGCTGGTCCGAATTCACTCAGGGCGGTCCAGTCCTTGAGATTGGCGGACTTGTAGAGGACGACCTTGTGATCCTGGGCTTCGACCGCGGTCATGAGCCAGTAGCCTCCGCCGCCGGGTTTGTTGTACCAGGAGACCTTAGGGTCACGGAAGTTGGCGGAGTTTCGGTTCAGTACAGGATTGCCGGAGTACTTGGTCCAGGTCTGGCCGTCATCGAGGCTGTAGGCCAGGGACTGCGCCTGCAGGCCGCGGTGGGGCGAGGCGTCCTTGTAGGCGCTGGTGAAGATCGCGATCAGCGGTGGGTTCTCTTTCGTACCGAAACCGGTCGTGTTGTCCTTGTCCACGACGACGCTGCCGGAGAAGATGTCCTGCTCTGCATCGGTGGAGATCGCCAGCGGCTGCTCCTGCCAGTGAACAAGGTCCTTCGATGTGGCGTGGCCCCAGGACATGTTCCCCCAGGTGTTACCGGAGGGGTTGTGCTGGTAGTACATGTGGTAGACGCCCTTGTAGAAGACGAGCCCGTTGGGGTCATTCATCCAGTTCTTTGCCGGCGTGTAGTGAATGGCCGGTCGGTAGGGTTCGTCCCCGGGGTCTGTCGCGGCCGACGCCGGCAGGGAACCTGCCAGTGCCGCGGCCAGCGTCAGTCCCGCGAGCGTCAGTGCAGAAACGGCATGCGTCCTGCGGGTGGTCGTGTTCTTCATTCGTTTGATTCGCCCTTCGTTGCGCGCGTCGTCGGTAGACAACGTTGTCAGTGCGAAGGACACTAAGTGATGTCCGTCAGACAAGTCAACGGTTTTGGCGGCGCGGGAATGAGGCCGCCCGCCGCGCGGCTGAGCCGGGCGAAGCGATGCGCGGGCAGCAGAAAATTCCCTCCCAGCGGCAGGGCTGGAAGGGTTATTTCCGGTAGGCGGCCCCGTTCAGCCCTCTCCGTGGGTCCTGGACGCAGCAGCTCCCGCCGACCGTGGATCGGCTGGATTTGGCTGAGGGCTATTCCAGCGGCAGAAGCCAGGTCAGTTCCGAGGCGTCGCCTTCGATATGGCGGGCCAGTTCCTCGTTGAATCTGGCGCCGTAATCGGCGCCGATGTGTTCCTGGAACGCGGCTTCATCGCGGTAGACCTCGAAGACAAAATACTCCCGGGGGTTCTCTTCCCTGGTATAGGGAAGGAACAGTTCGTTGCCCGGTTCCTGGCGGACGTGCCGGGTCAGTTCAAGCATCATCTCCGCGACACGTGCTTCGCTGCCGGGCTTGACGGTGAATTCGGCGTACAGGGTTTTGGTCATCATGATCCCATTCAGGTCAATGTGTTTGGCAGATTGTTCATGAAGGTCCCCGGTGTCAGGCCGGAGGGCGGAGTTCCCCGGAGCCTCTTTGTATCAGCTCAGACGGGACAACATAGGTATGCGGGGGCTGCTCGTCGCCATCGATCCTGGCCAGGAGCCGCTCTGCTGCCAGCTTCCCGATTCGCTCGGGGTGCTGGGCGATGACTGTCACGCCGGGATCCATCATGTCGGCAAGCGTGAAGTCATCGAACCCGATTAAGGCCACGCGTTTGCTCAGCCCGAGCTCTCTCAGAGCGCGCATGGCGCCGAAAGTGATGAGGTTCTGGCTGGAGAAGATCGCCGTCGGTGGTTCGGCAGCGGTGAGAAGTTCCAACACGGCCAATCTGGCCGATTCCTCATCGTGCAGGTTTTCACGGACGGGAATCGTGGAAGTGGGAATTCCCTGCCGGCCGATCTCCTCAATGAACCCCCGCCGGCGTTCCCGGGCGGTCTGGATGTCGGTGCGGTCCCCCAGATAGGCGAGCCTGGTGTGGCCGCGGCTGATCAGGTGAGCAGCTGCCCTCGCGGAGCCTGCGGCGTTGTCGGTCACGACGGCATCTGCTTCCACTCCTACCGGTTCACGGTCAATGAAGACCAAAGGCAGGTCACGGGAATGCTCCGGGATCACATACGCCTGGCTCCTGGCGATGGGCGTGAGGATGAGCCCGTCGACACGCCGCCCAAGAAATGCCGCCACGATGTCCTGCTCCCGCTGGGGGTCATCATCCAGGCTCGCCGCAAAGACCGCGATTCCCCTGGCCCCAAGAGCATCTTCTATGGCCCGGTTGATCTCGCCGCTGAACGGGTTGGAAACACTCGGCAGCAACAGCCCGACCGAGAGCGTCCTTCTGCCCGCGCGGCGCAGGCTGCCGGCGGCCATGTCCAGCTGGTAGTTGAGTTGCCGTGAAGCGCTGAGCACCTTTTCCCGGGTGGCGTCCGACACGCCAGGTTCGTCGTTGATCACGCGGGAGACGGTCTTTATTCCGACGCCGGCAAGGGCAGCCACGTGGCGCATTGTCGGACGACTGGCGGAAATGGTCGGCTGGCTACGATCGGACATCGTTGTCAAATATATCGCTCCTTCTAAGTTGCATCTATTGACTCTCTGGTGTGATGCTGATTACATCGTACATGACATCGTTGTCGAGGCCAGTGAGGGCCTCAAACACCAGGAGATTCAATGTTGAGTTCCAAAGCACCCCGTTCAACGGCCACCCGCCTGTTCGCTGCAGGAGCAGTGCTGACTCTGGGAGCGCTCAGTCTTTCTGCCTGTGGTGGCAGTTCCCCGTCCACCTCATCAACCGGTAGCTCGTCAGGGGACAAGGTCGGTGTCTCCCTGATCGTGAAGACGACGACCAACCCGTTCTTCGTCGCCATGGAGGACGGGGCGAAGAAGGCGGCCGAGGCCGGCGGCGTGGACCTCAAGCTCGCTGCGGGCAAGGCTGACGGCGACGAGGACACCCAGATCCAGGCCATTGAGAACGCGATCTCCAAGGGTGACAAGGGCATCCTGATCACCCCCAACGGCCCCTCCGTAGTGGACGCCCTGAAAAAGGCCAAGGACGCCGGGCTCTTCGTCATCGCTCTGGACACCCCGCCGGATCCCGCCGACGCAGCCGACATCACGTTCGCCACTGACAACTTCGCCGCCGGGGAGCTGATCGGCAAATGGACCGCAGCTCAGCTGGACGGGAAAAAAGCGACGATTGCCCTCGTCGATCTCTTTGATGACAAGGTCGTCTCGGTTGACTACAACCGGGACCAGGGCTTCCTGACCGGCCTCGGTATCGACACCGCGGATAAAAAGAAGAACGGCGACGAAGCCAAGACCGGCAAGTACACCGGCGGCAAGGGCGGCGACTACGAGATCGTCGGTAGCCAGGCCTCGCAGGGCGCCGAAGACGGCGGACGCACCGCCATGGAAACCCTCCTGGCCAAGAACCCGAACATCAACGTCGTCTACACCATCAACGAACCTGCGGCAGCGGGTGCCTTCGAGGCACTGAAGGCCGCCGGCAAGGAAAAGGACGTGCTGGTCGTCTCGGTGGACGGCGGTTGCACCGGCGTGAACAACGTCAAGTCCGGCGTCATCGGCGCCACGGCCCAGCAGTACCCGGTCAAGATGGCCGAACTGGGCGTCAAGGCCATCGTTGACCTCGCCAAGACCGGCCAGAAGCCGGCCAACTCACCGGGGCTGGACTTCTACAACACCGGCGTCGAGCTCGTCACAGACAAGCCGGCCGACGGCGTCAAGAGCATCACCACCACCCAAGCCTCCGACATCTGCTGGGGAAAGTAACCCACCCAGCTTCACTGCGGGGCGGGGACCCGGCGCCCGCTATCGGCCTCCCCGCCCCGCATCTCCCGAGCTAGGGCCTCCCCTAGCAACCATCACGGAAGATCAGGACCAATCGTGACCCAGCAACAGACCGCCGGCCCGCCCAGCGCCGGGCATGCCGACCTGGCGGAGGAATTCCTTGACCGCCAGACACCGCTCAGCCGGATACGCAATACCCTCCACCGCTACCCCGCCCTCAGTCCCGCCCTCGTACTTCTCATCGCGGTGGTGGTGTTCGGCCTCCTCAATGACAGGTTCCTGCGGGTTGAAAACCTCTCGCTGATTACCCAGCAGGTCTCCGTCGTCGGCACCCTGGCCATCGCCCAGACCCTCATCATCCTCACCGCTGGCATCGACCTCTCCGTCGGCGCCGTCATGATCCTCTCCTCCATGGTCATGGCCCAGCTCGCCGTCAACAACGGACTGCCCGCACCTGTTGCCCTGCTCGCAGGCCTGGTCGTAGGACTTGCCGCCGGAGCACTCAACGGATTCCTGGTCACCAGGTTCCGGCTCCCGCCGTTCATCGTCACCCTCGGCACGCTGAACATCTTCATCGCCCTGACACTGCTCTACTCCAACGGAGCGACCGTTCGCGGCTCGGCCATGCCTCCCCTGCTGACCTGGACCGGCACCACCTTCCCGCTCGGCCCCGTGCGGATCTCCACCGGCGTCGTCATGATGCTCCTGCTCTATGTCGCGGTCGCCTTCATCCTGGGCAAGACGGCCTGGGGCCGGCATGTCTACGCCGTGGGCGATGACAAGGAAGCCGCCCGCCTGGCTGGCATCCCCGTCAACCGGGTTCTCATGAGCGTCTACCTCGCCGCCGGCGCCGTCCTGGCCGCCGGCGCCTGGATCCAGATCGGGCGCACCAACGCCGCCAGCCCCAACGCCGGCGTAGACCTGAACCTGGACTCCATCACCGCCGTCGTGATCGGCGGAACCAGCCTCTTCGGCGGCCGCGGCTCCATCTGGGGTTCACTGCTTGGAGCGCTGATCGTGGGTGTCTTCCGCAACGGCCTCTCGCTCGCCGGGCTGGACGTGCTGTACCAGACGCTCGCCGTGGGCGTCCTGATCATTGTTGCTGTGTCCGTCGATCAGTGGATCCGAAAGGTCAAGTCATGACCACGACAGAATTTGAAGCCCCCCACGTCGCCACGCGCGAGCCCATCCTGCAGGCCCGGAACCTCGTCAAGACTTTCGGCCGTGTCGTGGGACTGGACGGGGTCAGTCTCGACCTCTACCCGGGCGAAGTCCTCGCGATCATCGGCGACAACGGCGCAGGCAAGTCAACCCTGATCAAATGCCTCACCGGAGCAGAAGTCCCAGACTCCGGCGAGCTCTTCATGTCAGGACAGCCCGTGCACTTCAAGCGGCCGCAGGACGCCAGGGTCCACGGCATCGAAACCGTGTACCAGAACCTCGCTGTCTCACCGGCCCTCGACGTCGCCTCGAACTTGTTCCTGGGTCGGGAGGAAAGGCGTGCGGGACTCCTCGGGAGCGTGTTCCGGATGCTTGACACCAAAGGTATGCGCACCAAGGCCAAGGAAGAGCTGACCCGGTTGGGCATCTCCACCCTGCAGGACGTGACAGTGCCGGTGGAGAACCTCTCGGGCGGCCAGCGCCAGGCTGTCGCCGTGGCCCGCGCCGCAGCGTTCGGTTCAAAGGTCGTTGTGCTGGATGAACCGACGGCGGCACTTGGCGTCCGGGAATCGAACCAGGTCCTCCAGCTGGTCCGGGACCTTCGCGACCGAGGCCTGCCGGTCATCTTGATCAGCCACAACATGCCCCACGTCTTTGACGTAGCGGACAGGATCCACATCCAGCGCCTGGGCAAGTGCGCTGCCACCATCACTCCGCAATCACACACAATGACCGACGCAGTGGCGATCATGACCGGCGCAGCCACCGCCTGATGGCCGGCTAGTAACCTCCCGCTCTACCGGAGCTCCCTTCTCCGTCCGCGGAC
Source organism: Arthrobacter sp. 01T425 (assembly GCF_056398725.1). Taxonomy (NCBI): domain Bacteria; kingdom Bacillati; phylum Actinomycetota; class Actinomycetes; order Micrococcales; family Micrococcaceae; genus Arthrobacter; species Arthrobacter sp. 01T425. Next base: position 10,056 of record NZ_JBFTPY010000003.1, read on the forward strand.
CTCCCCCAGGTCCGCGGACGGATCCATACCGGGAGTTCCCATCATCACCATCCCACGAGAGACAGACCATGGATTACCTCACAACAGCCCGGAACGACGCTCACCAGACGCTCGACGTCATGGTCATAGGCGAAGCGCTGATCGACGTGGTCACCACGTCGCACGACACGGTGGAGCACCCCGGCGGCTCACCGGCCAACGTCGCTTACGGACTTGGCCGCCTCGCCGTCACCACAGGTCTGCTCACGGCCATCGCCCCGGACGCGCGTGGGATTTCCATCGAAAACCACCTCAGCAGTGCAGGCGTCATACTTCTGCCCGGATCAAAATCCCTCACCAAAACGGCATCGGCCACAGCAACCCTTGGACCCGACGGCTCCGCTAAGTACGACTTCGACATCTCCTGGGACCTTGCCCCGACAGCCCCCGCCTACTTCCCAAAAATCCTGCACACCGGATCCATCGCCACTTTCCTTAATCCCGGTGCCGGCGCCGTGAAATCCCTGCTCGAACAAGCCCGCACACACTGCATGATCACCTATGACCCGAATATCCGTCCAGCCCTGCTCGGCAGCCACAGGGAAGCTTTGGCCACCTTCGAAGAGCTCGTGCCCCTAACCGACGTCGTCAAACTCAGCGACGAAGATGCCTACTGGCTGTACCCCCAAAAAAGCCTGGACGAAACCGCAGCACACATCCTCGGTCTGGGCGCCGGACTTACCGTCATCACCAAAGGCGCCGACGGCTCACAATTCACCACCCCCGCCGCTAACATCAGCATTCCCGCCGTGAAGTCCAAAGTTGCCGACACCATCGGCGCCGGGGACTCCTACATGTCCGCCCTGATCCTGGGTTTTCTCACCCGAGGAACCGAAGGTTTCGCCCCAGCTGTCTTGGAGCAGCTTGGACACACCGCAGCTGCAGCCGCGGCCATCACCGTGCAGCGCCCGGGAGCAAACCCCCCGACCCTGGAAGAACTCAACATCGCAATCGAAGCCCATTCCGGTGCCCAATACGGGGGTTCCTGAACCACCTAATCAAATGACGGTTGTCCCGGATACCGCTCCTTCAGCGCCGCCCTCGCCCGCCTCCCAGACCGGAAAATCCTCTACTGACGCCGGGATTCCGGATTCGCTTATGCCCCGCCGGCCAAACTGTTCCGCTTAGGCAGCTCAACCGAAACGCAAAGACGGATACTTCGTGTGTGGCAGTCCGACCAGGTCAGCTCCCCCGAGGCCCTAGGCAGACACCCGGTCGGCACCGGAACGAATCAAAAAGCACAGGACGTCCGACGCCGGATATCTCCGAAGACGGCGACCGGCGCCCTCGCCTCCGACCACTCACGCCCGGCCGCTCATCGCCCTCGATGCCACTGTCTGACGACACGCCAGAGAAATAGAGACGAGCCGGGGTGGTGGTAGAGCACGCTCTGGCAGTCATGTCGAAAACCGCGAATCCAGGGATGGATGAACACTGGACTCCCCCGGGAACATGCGAGGTCCGGCCCGATCCGACCCACATACGACTCGATCCGAAGGCGGAAGTGTGGACAATGTACACACACCGCAAGTTCGCCGTTTCAGAGCGTTCCGGCCACCAGCCACATCCCAGACCGCAGGGGGGCGTGGCCCTTCTTTGCGCGCCTCGGGAGCTGCGCAACTGCCCGTCAGACGTGTCCGCAAGCCGGTCCTGAAGCGCGACACGTTCCGTCCGCTCCCCCGCCGCGAGAACTTCCCTAGGTGTGAATCTGTGACTGTGGGCTGAGAATGGCGGATTAATACACAGTTGGGATGGCGGTTTCGGTGCTCCGTGGGGGGAAGCATCGGTGCTGCTGCACAGATCCCGTTACATCGTTACTCAATAGGGGACATCGCCACTCAGGTTAACTGCGTAGAGGCCAAGTTCGTGACGCGTCAGAAGTTCCTTGCGCCAGCAGCACCAACCGGTCGATATCCAGGTTTGTAACTTTCTGACAGCGCCGTCACGGCGGCAATATCCTGGGGGGTCGTTCGACAGCACCCGCCAACGAGCCGGGCACCAAGTTCACGCCAGATTGGCGTTCCCTCCGCAAGGCTTGCGGGCTGTTTACTATCGGGGCCCGACGGGCTCGCCGCGGCCGGCCCCCACGTTTTGGTGACTGCGTCATAGCTTTCGCCCGAATTCGGATATGCGATCAGGGGCGTATCAGTGGCTCTGCCCAGGGCCTTCAGCGATGGGGAGACCAGCTCCAGCGGCACGCAGTTCACGCCGATAGCCGCCACGAGCGGCTCCGCCGTCAAGAGCTTTGCCGCCTGAGCCAGCGGCGTACCGTCGCTGATGTGGCCGCCATCCCGTAGCGTGAAGGAGAGCCAGGCTTCGACGTCGAACTCTTTCATGAGTGCCAACAGGGCCCCGGCCTCCGGCAATGAAGGCAGCGTCTCACAGGCAAGAAAGTCCGCTCCGGCCTCCACCAGCGCTGCGATTCGAGGCCGGTGGAACTCCAAAAACTCGTTTCGGCTGAGGACATAGTCGCCGCGGTATTCCGATCCATCGGCAAGGTACGCGCCGTAGGGCCCGACCGATCCTGCAACAAGCAGGGGGCCCGCATCCGGGTTTTCCGCCAGGTACTCGCGGCGTGCCTCGTCGGCCAGGCGCACACTCAATGCCACCCGTTCCAAGGCCGCTTCCTCGCCGATGCCGCGGCGCGCGAATCCCAGGGGTGTGGCTTGATAGCTAGCCGTGATGGCGACAGTGGCTCCGGCGCGGAAGTAATGGTGGTGTACGCGCTTGACCAGTTCCGGTTGCTCCAGAAGGACTTTAGCCGACCACAAAGGGTCTTCCAGATCGCAGCCGTGCGCTTCAAGCTCGGTGGCGAGTGCACCGTCCACGGTCAGGTTCGCTCCGGCGTCGAGCATGCGGGAAAGGATGGTACTGGGCATCGTTCAGGGCTCCAAGCATTTCGGTTTGTTCTTTCCTGCGGGGCAGTTGCGGCGCCTCGTGGCCCGGCAATGCAAGGTAGCACAACGTGGAGTGCCAAAAAGAGCAGTGCAGCCCGGGGCTTGCAGATGACGGTCAGCAGCCGCTTGCAGCAACCGGTGTTCCGCGGCTCAGTCACGCCCAAAGTCTGGCGGATGTGCCGAGTGAACGCGAACACCTCTCAAAATTGTGCGTAATAAGCATATATTCATGCTTGTAATGAACATCACTCTCTGCCAATATGGCATTCTGACACCTTTTGCGAACTGCCCAGGAAGAGGCTTCCCTTGAAAATTGCAATGAAATCAGTCCGCAAGCTGCGCGTGCATTGGCCTATAGCTTCGGAAACCTTCTCGCGGCTCGCCACGGGGGACGCAGAAGCGTTCAAAGATGAGGCCGGCATCGCGGCCCTGCTCCAGGCTTCGTCGGAATCCACCGACTTAGGGGATTTTGGCAACTACAGGCATGTATTTGAATCCGGCCTGGGTTTCGAGGGTTTCACCTGCACTGAAGGCGCTAACCCTACGTTGGGACAGGTGGGGCAGCGGACAATTTCGCCTACCTTTGTCTTCACGACGTATTTCGATGCGGCGCTCCCTGACGCCGCCGTGGAACGCTTCCTGCAGCACATCGTGGATATCCATCCCTGGGAGGTACCGGTCATCGAACTGACAGGCCCGGTCAGCGTCTCCAGCACAGCCCTTCCCGCACTCTTTGAGAGCGAGGCCGCATCATGATTGAAGCCACCACAGCTGGACTTTGGGACGGTCTGCAGGCGTTGCTTGCGGGCAGGTCATTCACCGACCTGACGCACGCCTTCCACCCCGGCCAGCCGCATTTCCCGGCCTTCCCCGACGAAATCAGGGAGGCGGTCTTCGACCTGGAGAAAGGCGACGGTTTCACCGCTCACCGGTATTCGATCATCGGCCAATGGGGTACGCACGTTGACCCTCCCTCGCATTTCATCCGCGGGGGACGGACCTTGGACCAGATTCCTGTGGAGGACATGGTCCTCCCACTGGTCATCCTCGACATCACCGCCCGGGTCACCGTAAATGCGGACGCCACTCCCACGATGGAGGACATTCAGGCATGGGAGCGCCGCAATGGTGCCATCGCACCGGGGTCCTTTGTGGCGTTGCGGACAGGGTGGAGCCATCGTTGGCCCGACGCCGACGCCATGGCAAACAGGGACGATGAGGGTGTCAGCCACACACCTGGCTGGTCGCAGGAAGTCCTCTCCTTCCTGATCGAGGAGCGGTCGGTAACTGCCGTCGGCCACGAGCAGACGGACACAGACCCGGGGCGGGCTACGTCCTGCCAGGATTTCACCTTGGAGACCTATGTCCTGGCGCGGAACCGGTGGCAGATCGAGCTGATGGCGAACCTGGACGGACTTCCAGAAGCCGGCGCGATCCTCATTGCAAGCTGGCCTAAGCCACTGCAAGGCAGCGGCTTTCCAGCCCGTGTCTTCGCCATCCACTAAGACACGTTCGTGCAGTGACTAGAATCGGATCCATGTCTAAGACGTCCAGCATGGGCCGGGGAATCATGGCTGTCCTCGCTGTGGGCTCCCGCAACGCAGAAGGCCTGTCTGGCGGAACGGTCGCTGATATAGCAGCCGATCTGGACAGGGACCGCAGCCAGGTTTCGCGCAGTCTCCGGACCGCCGAGCAGGAGGGGTTTCTGGCACGCGGAGACCATCGGTCCTACACAATGAACTGGTCGCTCCTGACAGACGCACAGCTGTTGACAGAGCAACGGCTGCAGACCGACGGCGTAACCGCCCTGGAAGGCTTGGCCGGTGAAACCAACGAAGGATGCTTCCTTGGAGTTATGAGCGGAAACAGTACTGTCACCATCGGTGAGCGTGTTCCGGCAAGTAGCAACATGGTCGGTTCGTGGCTGGGCCGGCCCTACCCGGCGTTTTGTAGCGATGCCGGCCAGGCCCTGCTGTGGGAAGCCTCGGACGCCGAGGTCCGAACCATTTTCTCCGGCGTGCCTTTCGTGCGCCATGGCCCCAATACACCGCTTGACGTCGAGGACTTCCTGTCACGACTGCGCGGGGCGCGGGCACGGGGGTACTCCATTGTCGACGAGGAAGCCGAACCAGGACTTTACTCGCTGGCCGTTCCGATTCGCGACTTCAAGGGCGATGTGGTGGCAGCGCTTCAGGTCGTCGGCGCCAAGACACGCTTGGAGCCGCGCCTGGAGCTATGCGCCACGGCTCTCGTGTCCTGGGGAAAGTGGCTTGAGTCAACGCTGGGTCACGCGGCGCCGCAGAACCGGCTCTAGCTGGCAAGGCCCTTCCGGACCGCGTTGTCCCGGGGACGGCCCTCAAAGGACCCCAGCCGCTCGGCTGCTGCCGTAAGGGCCCTTGCAATGCCATTGGTGCTGGGTATGATCTCGGCCCGGCTGCCGAGGACGCTGAGCGCGGCAAGAATCGATCCTTCAGCGTTGCGGACCGGAACGGCCAGTTCGTAGATTCCGTGCTCGAATTCTTCCTCCGCGACAATGAAGCCCCGCGCCCTGTCCCGGTCCATCAGTTCGGCGACTTCTTGCGGCGAATGGGCCGCCCCCGGACCGCCTACGCCGATAAAGTTGACATCCTGGAGAAGGACTTCCACGGCTGGCTGTTGGTCGTCCCACAGCAAGGCCCGTCCGGAGCCGGTACACCACACGGGCGTCACCATGCCGGGTTTCACGAAGCTGCCGGGTACCGCATCGTTACTGGAGGCCCGCAGGAGAACGACCCGGAAGCCATCACGAACGGAAACTCTGGATCTAAGGCCGAAAGAAGCCACTAAAGCCTCAAGTTCGGTTCTTGATTCGCGGACCCAGCCGGTATTCAGCGCTGCGGCCAGGCTGAAAAAACGTGGACCGGTTCGGAAGGGACCGCGATCGACGCGCTCCAGCAGTCCCAGCTCACACAATTCCTGCGTCAGCCGTGAGACGCGGCTTTGTTCCATATCCAGCTCGGATGCGAGCTGGGAAACGCCGAGAAGCCGCCTGCCCTGCTTCTCCCGGTCTGCGACCAGCCGAACTATTCGAAGTCCTTGGGCCATGGACGACGCTTCCGAGGAAGAATCCATGCTCCGTGCTCCTTCCGCCCGATGACTACGCCTATTCTCACATGTCTTCATTGTTGACCAGGACGCGGTTTCCTTGCGCCCACACAGTGTAGAGGTCAGCGAGTATCGCTGAATTCGCTGCTTCCAGTTCTGCGGGAGCGATTTCTGCCCGTCCCTGCCGCCCGAACAGCACGACTTCGTCTCCAGGGGAAACTCCCGCCACGTCGGTGACGTCGACAACCATGGAATTCATCGAAACGATGTCGACTATGGCAGCGCGTCGGCCGCGGACAAGTACGCTGCCTTGGCTGGCCAGTACCCGCCGGTAGCCATCTCCGTAACCCGCTGTCACTGAAGCCAGCCTGGAGCTGCGGTCCAAGGTGTGGGTGAGCCCGTAGCCGACCTTAGTGCCTGCTGCATAGCTATTAATGGACGCAATCCGGGCTTTGAAGGCCAAACACCGCTGGAAGTGCGCTGTTGCAGGTTCCGAATCGCCGTAGAGGACTGCCCCGGCACGGACCATGTCCAGCCACGAGCCGCGGACGTGCAGGGCGGCGTATGAATTGGCGCAGTGGAGCAGCACTTCCTCCCGGGGAGTTCGGGTCAATTGAAGCAGTGTCAACGCCTGGCTTTGGAACCGCAGAAGAGTCGTTTCGATATGGCCGTCGTCGTCCTTGGGAAAATGCGTCATGATCCCGGCCAGTTGAAGCCCCGGGTGGCTCACGATTCCTACCGCGGATGCCCGGCCAAGCGAGGATGAGACGTCGAGGCTGTGCCTGCTGATCCCGGAAGAGTTGATATCGAGGTGGATGCGGACCACCTTCCCAGCCACGGCAGCGATCTTGTGTATCTCCCACGCGCTCTGCGGGTCGGCGACAAGTTCCTCGATGTCGTGACGCAGGCCTGCTCTGATCTCCTGCGGCGCCGCGGCACGGACACGCAGGATCCGGCCCTCAAAACCGCAGCGGCGTGCAATGGCTGCCTCCTCGTTGCTTCCTACTCCGATGAATGGAACGCCCAGACGAACAAGGGACGGGAGTAAGAGGTCAGCTCCGTGCCCGTAGGCATGGGACTTAACCACTGCGCACAACAGTGCGCGGTCATCGATCATGGACAGGAGGGTCCGGACGTTTGATTCGAAAGCGGCGGCGTCAATCTCCAGCCAGCTGCCGGCGTCCTGGACCGAACTGCGCACGTGTTGCATCAGGCCTTGTGAGTTCATGGTTTATCCCTTGAACAGCCTCGTGGCCGGGAAAGAAAGACCCCGGCCACGAAGCTGAGAAGACGATGGTTGATGATGGCGTCAGGACAGCTGGTCTGCGCGCGCCTTACGCCCGTATTTGAAGTAGAAGAAGGCGTAGCAGGCACCAACAAAAGAGATTCCGAAATAGAGGGCTGCCACCTGATTCGGGTCAAAGGCGATGCCGATGAGCGATATTAGGCAGAGCGAAAAGGCCAGGATGGGCACCAGCGGGAACAGCGGGGCCTTGTAGGCAAGGGCGGCGACATCGCCGCCGTTCTTGACAAAGGATCTCCTGTGGAAGAAGTGCGAGGCGGTGATGGACATCCAGACCCCGACGACGGCGAAACCTGCCACTGAAACGAGAGCCAGGTAGACCGTTTCAGGCGCAACGACGCTGCTGATGAGCGACGCAAGGCCTCCGAGCATGCTGACTGAAAGCGCGATTAGGGGGATACCGCCCCGGGTCAGTTTCTTCAGCGCCCGGGGGGCGTGCCCCTCGTCGGCAAGGGAGTAGAGCATCCGTGCGCAGGAGAAGAGGCCGCTGTTTCCGGCGGAGAGGAGGGCGGTGATGATGACGAAGTTCATGATGTCGGCGGCAAAAGGAATGCCTATGGATGAGAAGACAGTCACGAACGGGCTTTCATCCAGGCCTACCTGATCAAAAGGGATGGTAGCTGCGATGACAGCGATTGCCCCGACGAAGAAGATCAGCAGGCGGATCACTGTGCTGCGCATCGCTTTGGGGATGCTGGTGGCGGGGTCAGCTGTTTCGCCCGCTGCCACACCGATGAGTTCCGAGCCGGAGAAGGCGTAGAACACTGCAAGTGCAGTGACGAGGACGCCGCTGAAACCGTTGGGGAAGAGGCCGCTGGAGGTGTTGAAATTCTCAAACATGAACGGGTGGCTGCCTCCCTCACTGAGCGGGTGGATGCCGAACAACGCCGCGCCACCAAGAACGATGAGGACCACGATGGCGCCGACTTTGACGATGGCAAACCAGAACTCGGACTCGCCGAAGAACTTCGAGGAAACTGCATTGAATCCGAAGAGGACCGAGGCGAAGATGACGCACCAGACCCAGACGTCAACATCCGGGAACCAGCGCTGCATGAGGAGACCGGAGGCAGTGAACTCCGATCCGATGGCCACTGCCCAGCAGAGCCAGTAGAGCCAGGCCGTGGCGAACCCTGTGGCTGGCCCGATCGACCTCGCCGCGTAAATGTGGAAGGCGCCTGAGACCGGATACGCGATGGCAAGCTCGCCGAGGCAGGCCATAACCAGGTACACAACGAAGGCGCCGATCAGATAGGCGATGACCGCGCCGAGCGGTCCGGCCTGGGAAATGGTGTAGCCCGAGCTCAGGAACAGCCCTGAGCCGATCACCCCGCCCATGGCGATCATGACCAGATGGCGTGCCCCCATGGACCGCCGGAGCCCGGAGTCGGTCGACGGGGGCAACGTGGGTTGTGTGTCTAGCTGGACAGGTGATGAGGGTTCCATGGTTTCTCCCCGGTGAGTGGATAGGTCTGATGCGAAAGATGCGCACATCGCCCCGGCTTGGGGGACAGGGCGCCTCGGGCTGTGCAGTGGCGGTAGTGATGAAAGTAACACGAAAACGGCCTTTGGGTCATTAAAAACATTTCAACATGCTTATGTTGCACCTAAGTTACTTCGAGGCGCTGCTGCCGAATCGGCGTACAGATGGTCAGTTCGCCCTGTTGTTCGGTCACAATGACATGCGCTGACGGACATGGAATGCGGTGAGCATTGGAGGACCGATGTATCTGACTTAAGGAGCACCATGACCACCTATGACATTGCGCTGATCGGCTTCGGCGGCGTCAACAGGACGCTGGCCGAACTGGTCGCAACACGCGGTGACTCACTTCGTTCCGAGCTGGGCTTCGGCCTGCGTGTCGTCGCCATCACCGACCTGCGTCTCGGTTCGCTGGTCCAGCCCGAGGGGATCGACCTCGGCATCGCACTCAATTTGGACGGTGGAAGCGAAACCTTCGCCGCCCATGGCGGGTCCGCGGACACCAATAACGAATCAGTTATCCGTGACTGCACCGCCGACATCATCTGCGAGGCCACGTTCACGAATCCCGACGACGGCGAGCCAGCAGTTTCGCACGTACGCTGGGCCCTCGAATCCGGCAAGAGCGTTTGTACGACGAACAAGGGCCCGGTTGCCCTCCGCGGCGCCGAACTGACCGCCCTGGCCGAACAGAACGGCGTGCACTTCGAATTCGAGGGTGCCGTCATGAGCGGCACTCCTGTCATCCGCCTGGCCAAGAAAATGTTCGCGGGGCTGAAGCTGAACGGGTTCGAAGGCATCCTCAACGGCACCAGCAACTATGTGCTCGGGCGGATGGAATCCGGACTGGACTTCGAAGAGGCCATCAGCGAGGCACAGGAACGCGGCTACGCCGAAGCCAATCCCGCAGCAGACATCGAGGGATACGACGTTCAGCTCAAGGTACTGATCCTCGCCAACGAGCTGCTCGACGCAGGCATCGAACTAAAGGATGTTCAGCGGGCGGGGATTTCGACAGTGACGCCGGAGAATATCCAGAAGGCAACCCGCGAGGGACGCCGCTGGAAGCTCGTCGGTTCAGCGCGGCAGAACCCGGACGGGTCAGTGACCGCAGGCGTCTCCCCCGTAGCGCTCCCCCTCGGCCATGGGCTGGCCGGCGTTTCCGGCGCAACCAATGCCGTGTCCTTCGACACCGACCTTCTGGGCCCGGTAACCGTCTCCGGACCGGGAGCCGGCCGTGTGGAGACCGCCTACGCCCTGCTTTCTGACATCATCGCAATGCACGCAGCCAGGACGGAAGTAGCCGCAAATGTCTGAATCAACGCTGTGCTCGACGGAAACGGCGCTGCCGCAGTTCCGCGACGTGATGAGCCCGTACGACGGCAGAGTGGTCGGCGCGGTTTCGCTGACCGAGGCCACCGCCGGCAAAGCCGTGATCGAAACGGCCCGCGTCGGCGCCCGGAAGGCACGGGCACTGTCCCGCAACGCCCGCGGGAAGATACTGGACGGCGCCGCAACGGAGATCGAGCAGCGCAGCGAGGAGTTCGCGCAAACGATTGTGTCCGAGGCCGGGAAAACGATCCGCCAGGCACGGAAGGAAGTGATGCGCGCGGTCAACACGCTCCGCCTCTCCGCTACCGAAGCGCGCCGGAACGCAGGCGAAGTCATACCCTTTGACTCGTACGAGGGCTCAGAGGACCGCACCGGCTGGTACTCGCGCGAACCACTGGGCATCATTGCCGCGATCACTCCTTTCAACGACCCCCTCAACCTGGTGGCACACAAGATCGGCCCGGCAATCGCCGGAGGAAACGCCGTGATCCTCAAACCCTCTGCATTGACTCCCCTGTCAGCCCAGCTGCTCACGGACGCCCTCGTGAGCTCCGGCCTCCCGCCGGAAGCCCTCACGATTGTTCACGGCGACCGGGACGTGGCCGAAGAAATCATTCGGTCCCGGGACGTACGAATGGTGTCCTTCACCGGGGGGTTCTCCACTGGGGAGAGTATCGCCCGCACCGCAGGCCTGAAGAAGCTTTCCATGGATCTCGGCGGAAACGCACCCGTGATCGTCCTGGACGATGCCCACATCGAGAAGGCCGTGGAATCCTGCGTCTCCGGAGCGTTTTGGGCTGCCGGCCAGAACTGCGTGGGGGTGCAGCGGATCCTCGTAGCCGCCCCAGTGTACGGCGCGTTCCGCCAGCGCTTCCTGGAGGCAACGGCGCGGTTGGTTGCCGGGGATCCAATGGATGAACAGACGGATGTCGGACCCATGATCAGCCCCACAGCATTGCAGGAGCTCCAGTCCAAACTGGACGTGGCCCTCGACGCCGGCGCCGTCCTGCTCTCAGGCAACGTCACGGACGGCAATGTGCTTCAGCCGACCGTCCTGGAAGCCGTCCCGGCGGACAGCAGCCTGTGGAGGGAGGAGGTTTTCGGCCCTGTGGTCATGCTTCGTAAATTCAACACCTTCGAAGAGGCCATCGACGTCGCCAATGCCATCGAGTTCAGTCTTCATGCGGGCATATTCACCGACTCCCTGGCCAGGGCCATGGATGCGGCCCGCCAGCTCGAAGCAGGCGGCGTCATGATCAATGATTCCTCTGATTACCGGTTCGACGGCATGCCATTCGGCGGGGCTAAGTACGGGAGCATGGGCAGGGAGGGCGTCCATTTCGCGTATGAGGAGATGACCCAGCCCAAAGTCATCTGCATCAAGAACTGATCGAACTGGAGGGGCGCGGCCGAGGGCCCGCGCCCCTCCAGTTCCTCCGGGCAGCCGGCACAAAACTGCGCACCACCCAAACTTCCACACGGAGGACAGAAAACCATGGCCACCCGCATCGAGACGGATTCGCTCGGGAGCGTTCCTTTTCCGGCCACAGCCTATTGGGGAGCACACACCGCCCGGGCCTTGGAGAACTTCACCATCAGCGGGATCACTTTCACTCCGTGGCGCGGGCACCTCCGGCGCCCCGCCTGATGAAACTGGAAAGCGTCATGGCCGTCACTGTGTCCGTGACTCCGGGAATAGCAGCGATCTGCTCCCAGATCTCCTGCACCCTCTCCAGCGACCGGGCCTCGAGCCTCACCAGAAGATCAAAGTCACCGCTCACGACATCGCACAGAACCACCTCGGGAATCGACCGCAACACGGAGATGACGTCCGCCCCCCGCACCCGGTCCTTCCTGTAAACCATCAGGAAGGCGGACACCAGGCCCTGGCCCGGAGGGCCGGCAACAATCGTGTACCCCTGGATATACCCTTGCCGTTCCATCCGCTCGATCCGCTGGCGCACAGCGTTCCTCGAAAGGAGGACTTTGGTCGCCAGCTCTGCATGGCTCATGCGAGCGTTCTTCGTAAGCTCCGCAAGAATCCTCTGATCAATCTGATCAAGACTCACTCGATCCATGCCTGCCCTTCACCGCAATAATCCCCCGGACCCAACCGGAACGGAAACAACTTCAAGACCGAAAGCCTCGAAAAATGACACTTCATCAAGCCCGGCCGTCTCTCACTGGCATTAGCTGCATCTTGTTCGACATGGACGGCACGCTCCTGGATTCAGCACCGGGCGTTACAACAAGTGCTGCACAGGCATTGGCAGCTGTGGGCGCGCCGGTCCCCAGCATGGACATACTGCGCCGATTCGTTGGTCCGCCCATGATCGAGTCCTTCAGAACAGTCTCACAACTGGACGAAAAGACGGCCCAAAAGGCCCTCCAACATTATCGCAAAGCGTACGCCGATCATGGCGCCGAACAGTCCAGCCCCTACGACGGGATCATCGATCTACTCGAACGCCTACATTCGGCCGGCATTCCGATGGCCGTAGCCACATCCAAGGTTGAAGATCAAGCAAAAAGACTGGCACGAATGTTCGGAATTGATTGCCACTTCATCACCGTATGCGGAGCGTCAGATAGCGAGGGAAGAGCGAGCAAGGCAGACGTCATCGCCGAATTGCTGCTTCGGCTCCATTCCACAGGCGTAGACATCTCCAGTCCCGCAATGGTCGGAGACCGAAGCTACGACGTCGCGGGAGCAGCTATACACGGAATCCCCACAATATTCGCACTCTGGGGATACGGGGAGGCCGAGGAAGCCTCGCAGGCCGCCGCCGTTGCTGCCTCCCCTGCGGCCCTTCTGCCACTGATCCTGGAGAACCGCCGGCGGTCAGCCGCGCAGCATCCCTCGTGCGATGAGTCCACGAATGCGACCAGCAGTCATCCACATTCCACTGTTTGACGAGCCGTCGAAGCCTGCGTTTAGGGTTCGCACGCATTCCTCCCCGACTGTGGAGCTCCCGCTCTGGCTGGGAGAGCGCAATCGTGCCCTAAATGGGGCCGGAGACTCTCAGGGATGGACGAACTCGAGCGGCGCTAATCGTGATGGTTGTATTCGAACCGTTCGATGATAATGCTGCCGCGGGTTGCCGCCAGTCCGACAACGCGGCCGGTGAACCCGCCGGCGACCTCTGTGGACAGATACCGGCCGTCCATCCGCGCGAGCGTCGTCAGCTCGCCGTGCTCTCGAAAGCCCAATGTGACTTCGTCCGGCCCAGTATTTATGCCCGGTTGGCCCGCCAAGGGTGAGTCGTTGCATGCGATTTCCAGCTGAAATGGTCCAGGGGCTGGGTCGATTTCCGCTGTCGCTACCACCTGCTGAAGGGGTCCGATCTGGGCCACGACCCGGATTTGGCGTCCGGAGGCTTCGATGCCATACCAATGGAAGTCGTCCATCCTCAGGAGGAACCTGACCGCCTCGTCACCCGAGAGAAGAACCGACGCGCGTGCACCCCAAACGTGTCCGAGGACCCTGGTTGCCAAGATGTGAACGCTGCCAGTCTGGCTCTGCCTGATAAGGAGACCTTCGGGGGTTTCGGCCGTAAACGAAGCGGGGTCCTGGCCGGGTGAAATCCACCGCGGGTGAAGGCTGTCTGAAGAGAAATCATCAATAAACGAAGACCCGACGACGGGAACCTGATAACGGTCCTCATCGAACCGCGGCCAACCCTGGTCCCAGGAGATACCCGCAACAAAAGTTTCTCGACCCAGGACGTGAAAGCCAGGAACAACGCCTCGGGGACGAACACCGAGGTAGACCGCGGCCCAATCACCATCGACCGTTTCGACCAGGTCCGCGTGGCCGACACTCTGGACGGGCGCCGCCATGCTGCGATGACTGAGGATGGGGTTGTTCGGATGCGGTTCGAAAGGACCTGCGGGACTGCTGCCACGGCTGACAGAGACGGCATGACCGCGTTCCGTGCCGCCTTCGGCCAAAACCAGATACCAGCAGCCGCCCGCCTCATACAGGTGCGGCCCCTCCGGGTAGGCCAGCCCTGTTCCCTGCCACACCTTCCTGGGAGATTCCAAGAGGCGGCCAGCGTCGGGATCCAGCCGCGCCTGGACGATACCGGACTCATTCTCGCCGGGGCCGAACCCCACCCAGGTGAGGTAACAACTTCCGTCGCTGTCCCACGCGATATCCGGGTCGATGCCCAGCGTTCCCGGTATCTGTACCGGGTCACTCCACGGGCCAGCAGCCTCCTTGGACCGCAACAGCAAATGACCGCCACCGAAGTCGCTCATGTTCGTGGTGACGAACCAGAATTCACCGTTGTGATGCCTGAGCGTTGAGCCGAAGATCCCGCCTGAAGGACGCCCGTCCCCAACAGCGAACTGGCTCCGCCGGGTGAGGATGTTCCCGATCTGATCCCAAGTTACGAGGTCCCGGCTGTGGAAGATCGGCGCTCCGGGGAAGTACTCAAAGCTCGACGTTGCCAGGAAATAGTCGAAGCCGACCCGACAGATTGTGGGGTCAGGGTGGAAACCCGGAATGACCGGTGTGATGGCTGCGGGAGATGCTACTTGCCGAACCTGCTCGACTGCAGTGTCAACCAATGGGGCTCCGTCCGTTGCTGGCATTGACTACCCGGTCTGCGGGAGTAGAGGAATTTCAACCCTAGGATGTCCCGCCTTGCAGTCCCACCTGGACTTTCACTGGTTGGAACACCTTCCCTGCCTCACACCCGCATCACAGCCGGGGACGCCACGTCATTCAGCGCTGCCGCTGCATGGTCCAGAGCGTTGCACCAATTGGCCACGATGCCTTCAAGGGACGCGACGGTACCTGCCCGGCTGCCTTTCGATCACATGGAAACGCCCCGGACCAGCGTGGTCCGGGGCGAAGCAGACGGAATGGAAGATGCCGTGGACGGGGCGATGCGTACCGGCCTGATGGTAGCCAGCCGAATCGGCGAGCAGCTTGCCAGAATGCGCGAACTGGAACAGCGCACCATCGCCGCAGCAGAGGAGGAGAACCCCCTATCCTTGCTGCGGTGGTCCACGTGCCCTAGCCTGTGCATTCAGGCCAACACGGGCATGGGTAACCCTGAGGGCGTGGCTGAAATTAGTGCGGTGCTGGCAGGACTGACGGCAGAAGAACTCGAGGAGATCACCGTCCTGGGGCCGAAGGGACATCTTGGCCGGCATCTGATCGCCGTCATCGACAGAGCTACCGGAGGCGCGGACGCCGGACGGGGGTTTTACGTGACGGACGGAACGGTCAACGGCAACGGTGGACAGTTCCACGTCCTCCACAGCGACCTGAGTGACCGCATCTTCCGAGTCGGGACAGGCCAAAGCTAAGCCGGCAACCCCTTGAGCTATCGTGTGCCATTACTGTCCATTTACTGAGGCCTGGCCTGATTGACCCCAAGCCTGCCAAACGGAACCGTGCAGGCAAACTTCATTTCCGGCGTGGCGCCGGCCTGAATGTCATTACCAGACTGTAATAATTCAATTTGTTTTACATATTGCTGCTGCAGTCGCGGTCCCATAGAGTCGGGCCATCAGCTGGTCGGGGCAGCGACGCTTCAGCCCAGCGATCATTGGGGGACTATTTCACTTCACTTCGCTGTGCGCCCTGATGTCAGCTAGCGGAGTACTGAAATTGGGGGATTCAATTGAAGAAGATTCTTGGTGCGACACTAGCTGGCATTCTCGTAACGGGGCTGATGACCCTTGCATCTCCGGCCCAGGCTGCCCCGGACACAGGGGGGGTGGTTAGTCCACAGGGGCTATGTGACAGCTCGACGGTCTACAAGACGGTCACGTCCAAGCAAAACTACTATCAGGCCATCGGCCCGGTGTACCACGCCATTAACGGGACGAGCTATGCGAACACTGTCACGTTTACGAATACCTTGTCTGGCACGATAGGAGCGACAGTGGGCGGTTATATTGAAGGCGGCGTGAGCGGTGGAATCGCGACTGCTAAGGCACAGGTGTCCGGCAGCATCACGGCCTCCGCTTCCTATACGACCTCAATGTCGGTCCAATACACCGTGCCGGCTTTGCGGACCGGCTACGCGCAAATCGGAACCAGCAAATGGAAGGTAAACATCCGCACTTGGAAATACAACACCAATTGCGTTAGTTCGACTATTGGGACGGGGACGCTGGATGCTCCCACCAGCATCGGGTGGAAGACTTGGAATGGCTGATAGATCAGCGGGGATGATGCTGGCCGGGGCCGGGCTTGCTGCAGTGTGCCTTGCCCTGGTGGGATGCGACGCCGTGCCGCCGCTGCCTCCCGGTACGGCCACAGCTACGGCAAGTCCGTCGAGCACGCCGCCCGAGTCAGTAACTTCTCCGACGACCGTGAACCACCACATTCCCAGCGGCGAAAAAGTGGTCGGATCGCTGGACAACCAGACTGCAACGATGAGCCTTGGTCAATTCAGCGTGGAATCGAAGTTCATCAAGGTATATCTGACGTGCTTTGGCCCGGGGGAAGTACTCATAAACGTCGATGGGGTAGGTAAGTTCCCGCTGCCCTGCAATCAAAACGATGTGGTTCCTTCGGAAAACCAATTCGAGGTCAGCCACCTCAAGTCCTATTCGGTAGGCATCGAATCGGCTGTGGGCCAGCGCTGGGCAGCGACCCTGGCCATACCAAAGGCGTAGCGTTGGGATCAGCCGTTGCGTGGAGGCGGCTGATCCCAAAGGCCGGTCGCCGCAGGGAGATACTCGGATCATGACGCGACTGGAGTTCTGGACGGACTACGGTCCGGGACCGCTATGGACCGATGAAGGCAAACCCGTCGATTTGACCTCGGGTCTCGGTGATTCTGCTCGTGGCCGCAGATCGGCTGCACTCAACTGATTCCAACGCCGATATCGGAGATTATGGCGAGCGGCCACTCAGAAGCGGCTACGACGGCAGGTTACGTGAACACTATCGATGAGCCTCGTCGGGCACTTGTGTCCCAGGCAGGGAATAATGCCGGGGCGCCGTGAAGCCGGCGGCTCGGTTTCTGGCCGGTTATTCTTGGCCGGGCGCCGGGACGGTCGCGGGTGTGTGCTCGATGACGAGTGTGCTCCGCTGGCTTCCTGCTGCTACCAGGCGGGCATTGCGTTCGTCATTGCCGGTTGCACGCCATTCGGCGATGGCGGGGTCCTTGTCGAACCTCAGGTGCCGGGCGGTGAGCCGGCGCAGGCGTTCGCCCTGTTCGAGTTCGACGAACCAGGTTTCATCCAGGAGGGATGCGACCTCGTTCCATGGGGCCTCGTCCAAGAGCAGGTAGTTGCCCTCGGTGATGATCAGGCGTGTTTCCGGCGGGACGGCGATGGCCCCGGCGATCGCGTCGTTGACTTCGCGGCGGAAGACCGGAGCGAAGATCTCCCGCGAGATATCTGAGCGCAGCCGGCGGAGCAACGCGACGAAGCCGGCACCGTCGAAGGTGTCCGGAGCGCCCTTGCGGTGCTCCAGCCCGCGGGCCACGAGCAGCGACTGCGCCAGGTGATATCCGTCCATGGGGACCAGGGCGACCTGCCGGGGATGGTCGGTGAGCAGGCGCTCCAGCAGCCATTCGGAGATGGTGGATTTTCCGGCCCCGGGCGCCCCGGCAATTCCGAGCAGGCACCGGCTTCGCCGCTGGAGCAGCGCTTCAGCCCGGGCGAGGAGCTGCTGCTGGCCTGATTCGTCCCAGCGCAGGTATGGAGGGGTGTTCATCGCTTCTCCTTTCCGGCTCTCGCCTGGACCAGGGCAGGAGGTCACCGGTGTTCTACGGCATCACGTTACATCGGCGTGGACAATGTCCACACAACCTTTGCCGGACAAACGCCCGCTCACCTCTCCCCGGCCAAGAAAAGGAACGAATCGAGGACCAGACAATCTCCCAGAAACATCCCTCAGGTCATGTCATCACCACAACTCCGGGAGATGAACAGGTACAAGGCCGACCACGTCCGGCACAAACAGCAAGGAACGAGGCCCGAGTGATCCCGAGTCGCAGCAAGTCAGGCCGTTCCAGGCGCTCCCGGCCATGAACGCGTAAGCAGCAACAGCGCTGTCCACGCCAAGACAAGGAGCCGCCAGACCAGCCGCCACCAACAAATATGGGCCCCTGCAGGGGCCCATAAAAGGAGATTTGTACACATTCAGAGGACTACAAGCCCCTGGACAGGGAAAACACGTGCCCGAGGTGGGACTCGAACCGCATTCCCACCCTGCAACCACTGGACTCCCCCGGAAAAGTAACGAATCCGAGCCAGTCCGGCACCATTCCGACCCGATCCGAAGCCCAAAGTGTGTACTTTGTACACACCCCAAATTGCCCAGCGCGGAGCATCGCAGCCATTAATGCGCTCACCGCTCTCCTCCGCGTCGTCGACCTCGGCGTCGACGCCCGTAAGCCCTTGACCGTCACACAGATCAACACCATCGCAGCTTGGAGGGAACGGGACGAGGAATTCGGAGGTCAAACCTGCCGCCGCGAAGCAACGCGGCTCGCGAAGTAGATCCTGAAAACCCTTGGCGTTCTAAGACGGCTTGGCACCATTCACGGATTTGAACTGGCCGCCCCCAAAGGTCAGTGGACTCATACTTGCACAACGCCAGGTAGAAGCATCCAAGACAGCCGGCTCCGTCTCACCACGAGACTGGGTCGGCTTTTCTCAGCTCCGGACGACAAAGGGCACCGCGACAACCTGCCCCGGACACAGGAGCGGCCGTCATCCCCTCTGTGGGTCTTAGACGCAAAGAGGAAATCTGCGGGTTCAGCCTGACTGAACTGGTGGTAACGCTGCCGCGGCGGGGAACGTTCATTGGTTCCGGAAAGCGCGGCAACAAAAGCACACCACGCACGGCCGCGCTATGCGGCGCGGCATCCGGCATTTTCGAGTGCCCGCACGCCCTCAGGTACGTCCGGGTGCAGCCCGAGTCCGGCCGGGCCGTCCATGACGTGGTCCACTGCCTCGTCCAGGTTCCTGTCCAAAGACACCCCGCGGAGGAGCCCGCCCAGGACCTCGGCGCCAATGTCGGCGAACCGGCCGCTGCCTCCGGCCGCGGCAAGGGCGAACCCGTCCCTGAGCAAGGTTGCGAACCAGAGCGCATCGAAGCTAACCGGGCGGGGCGCCGACGTCGGCGCGCCCGGTCCTATCGCAGGACCCGGGAATAGGGTCATCAGGTTCCGGGATCCCTTCGGCCGAGGGAGGGGCCCGGCTGGACCCGGGACCCTCCTGTGAACCCGTTCCTACATTCCGGGGATATCGAGGGCGTGGAACACCTGGATCGTCGCGCCGGGCATCATGAGGTGAGGGTGGCCATCCATCAGAGCCACGGCCTGCTCCACACTGTCCGCCTCCAGCAGCGAGTAGCCGCCCACGTTTGCGTTGGCTGCGGACACCCCTGCCGGGGTAATTTCCTGCCCGTTGCCCAAGGGAGCGCCCATGTCCGCCAGATGCTCACCGGTCCGGCCGGCCCAGTCCATCCAGAGCTTCATTCCTTCAGCCGCAGCCGCAGGATCGTTGTTCTCCATGGTGGCCTCGGCCGACTGCGGAGCATTGTAGAGAACGACAAACTTAGCCATGCTTCCTCCTTGAATCCGGCACCACATCTCGGGCACCAACCACCCGGAACACTACGGCCTGAAGCCATTCTCCGGAAGTGGCCGGGGCTGGCAATAACCTGATGTCGGCACACTCGGCGGGACGCGGCTCGCTCCGCCGCAGCCAGGCACCGGCGGGAATGGGGAGCACCGGTTAACGGTGGGTCCGCGGCATCATTTTTCCGCATACCGTAAGGATTCCGGGGCGAATCGGCGCTGCCGAATCCGTAGCCTTGAAGCATGTTTGAAATGACCGCCTGCATGGTTGACGTCGTGTTGCCGTGCCTGGACGAGCGGGGCGCCCTACCGTGGGTTCTGTCCCGTCTGCCGCACGGGTACCGGGCCATCGTCGTGGACAACGGTTCGGTGGACGGTTCCGCTGAGTTCGCGGAGAGCATGGGTGCGACCGTGGTCCGGGAGGACCGGCGCGGGTTCGGGGCGGCCGCCCATGCCGGGCTGCTCGCGGCAACGGCGGAATTCGTGGCCTTCTGTGACTGCGACGGCTCCCTGGATCCGGCCCAGCTTCCGGCGCTCCTCACCCCCATCATGGACGGAAACGCGGATCTGGTGCTGGGCAGCCGCCGGCCGCAGCCCGGCTCGTGGCCCCTGCACGCCCGCATCGCCAACCGTGTCCTGGCATCGCGGATCCGGCGCATGACCGGGGAACACGTGACGGATCTTGGACCGATGCGGGCCGCACGCCGCGAAGGGCTGCTCTCCCTGGCCTTGAAGGACCGCCGAAGCGGCTACCCCCTGGAGATGCTCCTCAAGGCCAGCCTGCACAGTTGGCGGATCGTGGAGTTCCCAGTGCGGTATTCCCCGCGCACCGGCAAATCGAAAGTCACCGGCACCCTACGCGGAACGATTACGGCGGTCCGGGACATGTCGGCCCAGCTCAGGGCGGCCGCCGCTGAGCTGCCGCCGGGACCGGCCCGGATGACCGGCCACCGCGAAGAACCCCTATGAGGGCAACATGGACCTGACAGTGGCCGTCATCGCCAAAGAGTGCCTGCCGGGACGGGTCAAGACCCGGCTCAGTCCCCCGCTGACGCCCGAACAAGCTGCAGCCCTGGCCCAGCTGAGCCTCAGCCGCACCCTCTATTCGGTGCGTAGCCTCCCGGCCCGACGCCGGCTGCTCGTGATGGACGGGGCACCCACCGCGCGGGACGCCACCAAATTCACTCTTGTCCAGCAAGTATCCGGAGGCCTGGATGAGCGCCTGGCCGCCATCTGTGACGCAACCAGCGGCCCCCTGCTCATTATTGGCATGGACACCCCGCAATTCTCCCGCCGCCATGTAGAGCCGCTGCTCCATGACTGGTCCACCTCGCAGCCCAGCCACGATGCCTGGATGGGCCCGGCAACGGATGGCGGCTTTTGGTCGCTGGCGCTGCGCCAGCCGGACGGAGCCCTGATCAGGGGCGTTCCCATGTCCACGACGACAACCGGGGCCCGGCAGCTCGCCCGGCTCACCGCGGCCGGCCTCAACGTCGGAATGCTCCCCGAACTGCGGGACATGGACCACTTCAGTGACGCCCAGCAGATCGCGGCGGAGATTCCGGGCAGCGCGTTCGCCAAGGCGGTGGCCAAAACCGTCGCCTGCGTGTCGGGCGTGCGGCAAAAAACAGAAGCACCCCGGTGATGACCGCCACCGCGGCACCTGCCGCCTACTTCGGCCAAGGCGAACGTGAGCCATTCGCCCTTGCCCTGCTGACCGGCTCCGGGGCCTTGACCCTCCGTCCGGAAAGTGCGCACTATCCCGCGGAGCCGGTGGAGTTCGACGTCCGTAACTGGTGCGAGGACGCCGACGCCACAGAGAGGTCTCTCCTGCAAAGCCTTCTGGGGCCGGTCCTGGACGTCGGTTGCGGGCCGGGACGACTTCTGGCTGCTGCCCAGCTGCTCGGATTGGCAGCCCTGGGCATCGATGCCAGCGCCGAGGCGGTCCGGCAGGCGCGCAACCGTGGTGCCCGCGCCCTCGAACAGTCAATTTTCGCCCCTGTACCGCAGCCGGGCCATTGGCAGTCCGTCATCCTGCTCGACGGCAACATTGGAATCGGGGGAAGCGTCACGGCCCTGCTGGGCCGCTGCCGGCAGCTCATCGCCCCTTCCGGGACACTGCTGGTGGAAGTAGACGCCGACGAAAACATCGACACGGCCTACTCCGCTTTTCTCGAAGACAGGCACGGGAACCGAAGCGAGGCGTTCGCCTGGGCGCGGATCGGCACGAACGGTCTGGCGTCGCGGGCGCCGGCCGCCGGCTGGTCTGTAGCCGCCATCCAGCGCCTTCAGGGCCGCGTCTTTTGCCGACTCTCGCCCCGCCGCATGCCGGTCCGCTCTATCCCATAAACGAGTACGGCAACCACCGCTGCCAGCACCGCCCAGAACCAGAGCAGATTGGTGGCATAGTCGCCTTCCAGGGCGCTGGTATTGCGGGCCACGGACTGGGCCTTCAACAAGATCCCGGCAATCACGGTCACCACGGCCCCCGTCATGAGCCCGCCACGCAGAACCGCGCCCGACGCTGGGCGGAGCCCGGATCCCAGCCGGGTCAGACCCCCGCCGGCAAGGGTGGAGGCCGGCACGATGACGCCGTCGTGCAGTAGCACGGCCACCGCCATCCACACCAGAAGCCCGAGCAGCTGGGGCGGGCCGAGTTGGGTCGGCAAACCCAAGAGCCCGTACCCGAGCAGCGACACACCCGCAATTCCCAGGACGATCCTCCAGATGCTCGCAGCTCGTCCCGCCCCGGCGGGTTTGCCGGCGCCAGCCGGCATCACGGGTCTCACAGGACCTCCACAGTGTGCAGCCACTTTGTTTGGAGGACGCCGGGGCGTCCGGGGGCGATGATGCGCGCCGGATACCCGTGGTCCAGATCGAGCGTCTGTCCGTTCAGTTCCAGGGCCACCAAGGTCCGTTCGTCCTGTGCGTACGCGGCTGGCATGTCCATCGTGCGGTAGGCGCCCTCGGGTTCGAGGCTTGTGACCCGGAGCGAGGACGACGGCGACGCGCCGACAGCGGCCACCAGGTCCCGGATCCGCACACCCCGCCAGGTGGCCGTCTGGCTCCAGCCCTCAACGCAAGCGATGGGAAGTTCGTGCTCATACTGGGGCAGGGCCTGGAGCTCCGCGAGGGTCAGGATGCGACGGGTGTCCTGATGGCTCACGGTGAGCGCCCAGTCCTTTGCCCCGGCCAGGTCGGCGACCTTGGCGTCGGCGGCGGTGCGGTTCACCGGGACGGCTTGTGGGCCGGTTCCCATCTTCCGCGGTGCAAAAAGGTTCAGCGGGTCCAGCCAGGAAAAGGACTGCCCGGCCGTCGTGAGCACGACGGCGCCCGTGGTAACGCCGACGGCGGCCAGAAAGGCCCGCCGGGACCAGCGACCCGGCATCGGAGGCGCCGCGCCGTCGTCAATCACCGGAGCTGTGGAACCGGCGCCGGCAGCCACTTGGGGCCGGGTGCCCGAACGGGAACGCCAATGCTCCATGATCAATGGAAGTTTCACGGCAATATGGAGCAGCAGCGACCCCCAGATCACCCAGGCCAACCAGAAGTGTGTCTGACGGAAGGGGAAAGGCCACGGGTACCACTTGTAGGTGTTGATCAGGCCCGTGGTCAGCTGCAGGAGCGAGGAAGCGATGAACAAGGCAATGGATGCCCGCTCCAAGGCGTGCGTCACGGATTTGACCGGCGGCCACTTCAGCAGCTCCGGATAGACCGACCACAATTTGGCCAGCAGCAACGGAATGGCGGCGATGCCCGTGGTCACATGGATTCCCTGAGTCAGCTGATAGATCCAGACGGGGCTGGTTGGGAAGAACATCCACGACGGCGGCTCCTGCAGCCCGTGACTGAAGAGCCCGGTCAGAAAGCAAATGGTGAAGCTGAGCCCGAGCCAGCGCCCCAAGACCACCGTGAGCCGGGTGCTGCGCGTCGGTGAAGCGAACCGTGCGGCCAAAGCGTTGGTTAGCTTTTCCATAGTTCGATCACACCACCAATTCAGTCCCCCGGACCTTACGATTCGCTGAAATCCTTGGCCCGTCTGCAGCGCGGGCACCGGACATGGGGCAGGATCGGAGAGTGGGCGTCACTGCAACAGAATCCAGCCGGACAAGCGGAACCAGGATCAAGGTCCTCGTGCTCCTTCCGCTTGTGTTCCTCACAAGTGCTGCCCTGCTGTGGTGGATGGTGGTCCCCGGAAACCCGCTCGAAACGGCGCAGATCATCGCCACCTGCCTGTCATGGCTGTCCCTCATCGCGGCCGTCAGCCTGCTACGGCACGTGCCACGGCGTCATGTGGGGGCCGTCATCATCACGGGAACGGTCCTGCTCGGACTCGTTGCCGTGAGCGCCCCGCCCCGAACCAGCAACGATTCGGCCCGGTATGCGTGGGACGGCATCGTTCAAAAAGCCGGAATCTCCCCCTACTCGTATGTGCCCATCGATGAAACGCTCAGCAGGCTTCGCCCCGGCTGGCTGTTCGCCCCCGGTTCCACAGGCCCCGACGGCAAGCCCGCGTGTGCCCGAGACCTGTTCGGAACGGAATCCGTCGCCGCATCCGGTTATCCTTCCGGGGACCCTCTGTGCACGGCAATCAACCGCCCGCACGTGCCCACGATCTACCCGCCCACAGCCGAACTGTACTTTCTGGGCGTGCGCGCCACGGTCCCGGACACGGCCGGTTTCATGGCTTTCCAGGTTGCCGGCCTGCTCCTCAGCCTGGCGGTTTCCCTGATGCTGCTCCGCGCACTGGCCAGCCGCGGTTTGCCCCCGTACCTGGCCGTCGTGTGGGCGTGGAGCCCCTTTGTCCAGCTGGAAGCGGCCAACAACGCCCACGTCGACGTCCTGGCCGGAGCCCTGATTCTTGCCGCCGGGATGCTGCTCCTGGGCGGCAAGCCGGTCCGCTCCGGCGCCGCCTTCGGGGCCGCCGTCGCAACGAAACTCATACCGATCATTGCGGCCCCCGCGCTGCTATGGCGGCGCCCGGCCCGGTTCATCACCGCAGCCTTGGCCACGTTCGTGCTGCTCTACCTGCCCTACGTGGCGATCGCCGGGGCCGGCGTCCTGGGCTTCCTGCCCGGCTACCTCAAAGAAGAGAACTACAGCCAGAGCGGCGGCATCCGCTTCGGACTGGCACAGCTCGTCTCTGCCGGCCCCTGGCCGCCGGTGCTCAGCGCGGCGGCCCTAGCCGTCGTCGCCCTCTGCGTGCTGCGGCGCACCCAGGCGGCGAATGTCTGGGAACAGCAGACCGTCATGATCGGGCTCACATTGCTGATTGTCAGCCCAAATTACCCCTGGTACGGGCTCATGCTGCTGCCGTTCATCGTGCTGAGCCGGCGCTGGGAGTACGTGGGGGTGATCCTCGCCCTGGACATCATCTATATGGTCCCCTCCGGACCCTGGAGCGAGCCACTCAACCAGGGCGCCCTGCTCCTGGCGGCCGCGGCCATCGCCGGAGGCACCTGGCTGCGGCGCCGCGACGGGCTGCGGCTGGCTGCCCTTTCCGGACTCACGACCGGGGCGCCGGACCCGGCGGCCCTGTGACCGGAACAGACCCGTCATGGACAAACACCGACGAATGGCAGGATTACATCATGGACACACCACTTCCCGGGCCGGCCCAGGCACGCATCGGCATCATTGGCGGTTCGGGAACGTACCGGCTTACCGGGGCAACTGTGCGCGCGACCGTCGACGTCGCGACCCCTTACGGGCCGCCGTCCGGTCCGGTGACACTGACCGACATGGGCGGACGAACCGTAGCGTTCCTCCCCCGTCATGGCGGCGAACACTCGCTTCCGCCCCAGAAAATCAACTACCGGGCCAACCTCTGGGCGCTCAAGAGCCTCGGGGTCGAGGCAGTGATTTCCTCCTCTGCGGTGGGCGGGCTGCGGAAAGGCTTCGGTCCCGAGACCTTCGTCGTGACCGACCAACTCATCGATCGCACCTGGGGACGCGCCGATACCTTTTTCGACGGCACCGTCGCCGACGGCGTCACCCCGGCGGGTGTCCAGCATCTGCCCGCCTCGGAACCGTTTTGCCCGACACTGCGGTCGCACCTGGAGGCAGCTCTTGCGTCACGGGGCCTCCCCTACGCCCCGTACGGCACCGTGGTGGTGATCAACGGACCGCGGTTCTCAACGAAGGCCGAGTCGCAGTGGTACGTCACCGGCGGTGCCGACATCATCAGCATGACCCAGTACCCCGAGCCCGTGCTGGCCGCGGAATTGAACATGGGCTTCGCGAACCTGGCCTTCATCACAGACTCTGACACCGGCCACGACGGCTCGGAACCGGTCACCGCCGGGGCCGTCTTTGCACGGTTGAAGAAAGCCCAGCACAGCGTCCTGGCCGTGCTGGAGGCCACGATCGCGGCGATCCCCGAGGACTACGCACCGCGCCCGCTGATGGATCGGACCGCCGTCGCCCGGATCATGGCACTCCCGGTCACACACGAGTCCGTGCCCGCACAGTGAGGCTCCTCGTCACCGGCGGTGCCGGATTCATCGGTTCGCACATCGTCGACGCCGCCCTCGCCAAGGGATGGTCCGTACGCGTCCTGGACTCACTGGACCCGGGCCTCCATCCGGGGCCGCCGGCCCTTGATTCGAGGGTGGAGCTGCTGACCGGCGATCTCACGGACCCGGACACGGCACAGCGTGCCCTCGAGGGGATCGACGCCGTCTGCCACCAGGCCGCGAAGGTCGGCCTCGGCGTCAGCTTCGCTGACGCGCCGGACTACGTCCGGAACAACGACTACGCCACCGCTGTCCTGCTCGCCGCCATGGAAGACCAGGGCATTCTCGGGCTGGTCCTGGCCTCCTCGATGGTGGTCTACGGTGAGGGTGCTTACATCGATTCCGAAACCGGCCTCGCGGTCAGACCGGGACCGCGCGCCGAGGCCGACCTGCGCGCCGGCATCTACGACCCCCGGAACCCTGCGTCCGGCGCGATCCTTATTCCCTCCATGGTCAGCGAGGACGCGCCCCTGGATCCGCGGAACGTCTACGCGGCATCAAAAGTCAGCCAGGAGCATCTCGCCGCCGCGTGGGCACGCAACGCCGGCGGGGCGGCGATCGCCCTGCGCTACCACAACGTCTATGGTCCCCGGATGCCGCGCGACACACCCTACGCCGGTGTCGCCTCGCTGTTCCGCTCGGCCCTGGCCCGCAGTGAGGCGCCCCAGGTCTTCGAAGATGGCGCCCAGCGGCGCAGCTTCGTTCATGTCAGGGACGTGGCCGCCGCGAACATCACCGCCGCCCTGGCGCTGTCCGCGGGCGGCCTTGCCGCATTCCGGGCCTACAACGTCGGCGCCTCCGAGGTGCACACCATCGGCGATGTTGCCGCGGCTCTTAGTAATTTCAGTGCCGGACCTGCCCCGATCGTGACCGGCGAATACAGGCTGGGGGACGTCCGCCACATCACCGCGTCCTCGGAGCTGATCAAGGCCGAACTGGGCTGGGAACCGACCGTACGCTTTGACGAAGGCATGCGTCAATTCGCCACAGCTCCCCTGCGCGGCGAGCCAGGCTGACAAGCGCCTGTCCCGACGGTCCCATATGCCGGCATCCTATCGCGACATCCTCCGCTCGCTCCCCCGCCGCGAGAAATCCCTTACGAGTAAACCCTCCCACAGGTCCCTGGCGGGCCGGCTGCCATGACCCCGAGCCAGTTCCCGGCAGTGAGACGGAAGACGCCGGCCGGCTTGCCGGTGATCCTGTCGAGTCAGTGCCGGCCGAGGTGGGCTGCGTCTTTCCAGACGCCATCTGCCGGCATTTCGAGCCGGTCGGTCATACCCTTCCGCCAATTCGGGGTCTCTACCGGTTCCCCCCAGTAGTCCGTGATGTGGGTGACTGTGCCGTCGACGAGTTCTCCGATGGTGACGTTGCGGTAGAGGCGTCCGTCGCCGTAGTTGCAGGTCCATTCGACGACGACGGTGGCGCCCAGCCGGTGCCGGCGGCCGATTTCCAGGGTGAGTTCGGGGAAGTTGCCTTCGACGTCTGCGATGAGTTGGCGGCCTCGGACGATTTCGCGCATCTGCGGCCATTGGCGGACTACGTTCTCGTTGAGGGGAGCGCCGAGGAGGTATTCGACGCGGGTGGCCCCGTTGTAGTCATCACTTGCAATGTCGGTCATGCTGGGATTCCTTCGGTGGTGGTGAGTGGGCGCCAGAGCTATGCGGTGGCGTAGCTGCGGCCCGGTGCCCATCCTTGTCCGCGCTCGCGAACCTCGTCAATGGTCGGTGCCTCGTTGAGGGTTCAGGCGTGGGCGATTGCACGGCGCACTCTGTCACCGATGCGCCACGGAATCACGCGGCTACGCCTGTGGACCCTGTGCACACCACCTTGGCCGGACAAACAACCACCGCCCTCTCCCCGGGCCCAAGTAACAAAGAGTTCCCAGACGTTCCGGCTGCCGACAGGGATGATCATGAGGGTTTGATCCCCGAGTCACAGCAAGTCATGCCGTTCCAAGCGCTCCCGGCCATGAAGGAGTGACTAGCAACACCCCTGTCCAAGCCAAGAGAAGGAGCCGCCAGACCGCAACGGCCAGCATCAAAAATGGGCCCCTGCAGGGGCCCATAAAAGGAGATTTGTGCACACTCAGTGGCTCATAAGCCCCTGAACCAAAGGACCGCACACAATTCATGGAGGTGCGGTCCTGGCTGCGCCACCGCTGCCAACTGACCGGCGGCACGACGTCCTCCAGCATTGACTTGTCAAAGAATCGGACCTCGCCCGTGGCCTGGAAAACACCGGAACTACTGTGTTCGCGTCCTTCGAGGTTTCGTAAATCTCGGGCGCGCTCCCGTGCTTTCGCGCAATGGTTCCAACCACCCTATGGAACCGGGACGACCCTGACGGCCAGGAAGTGCTGCGAAGGCTGAATGGAGTGCCCAGCTTCGGAGAGCAAAAGGCAAGGATCTTCCTCGCGCTACCCGGCAAACAGTGCTGACTCCAGGCACAAGGCTGGCGAGAGCTGCCGACCCCTACGGCCAAGAGAGCGCATTTCTTTCTGTCGCCGACATCATGGACCCCGAGTCGCTGAATAAAGTGCGCCAGCAAGCAGGCTGCCAGGGCCGCAATCAAAGCCGCGAAGCCATCCGAGCGCCTCGATTCGGCCCCTACCGCTCACCAGTGACGGCCGTTCCATCTCGACTACGACGACGAAGCACCGGGGTTGTTTGACGTAGGAGAGGAGCGGCTGTTCTATCGAACACGGTGGCCAGCCGCCCACACTTTCCTGACGCCAAGACCGGCGTCTAAGAGGACCGCATCCGCGGCGAACCCGGGATCCAACCGTCCCAGATCACCAGACCGGCCGACAGCCCGAGCCGGAGTCTCAGTCAACGCCTGCACCGCCGCGGGCAGAGCGATCCCGAGCTGCTGGACAGCGCGACGAAGCGCGGCGTCGAGAGTAAGCGTTGAACCCGCGATGGCCCCGCCATTGGTCAGGCGCGCAACTCCCCCACTCACCTTTACCGCCAACGACCCAAGCCGGTAGTCGCCATCCTTAGCACCGGCAGCGGCCATCGCGTCAGTGACGAAGGCAATCCGACCCGGAGCGGCATCGAAGGCGACTCGCACCACGTCGGGATGTACATGGACCCCGTCGTTGACTACTTCCAACGTCACATGTGGGGTCCCGATTGCGGCTCCTACCGGGCCCGGTTCCCGGTGGTGTAGTCCGTTCATTGCGTTGAAAGCGTGGGTCAGAATGCTGGCACCGGCATCGAAGGCTTCACGCGCCGTGGCATAGTCCGCATCGGTATGTCCGACAGCGACGGCCGTTCCCGCCTCCACAAACGAAGACACCGCGCGGATTCCCCCCGGCAATTCCGGTGCCAGCGTGATTTGGCAGATAGTGCCCCGGCCCGCTTCAAGAAGAGTCTCCACGGCCGCACAATCCAGGTTGCGCAGTAGTGAGGGGTCGTGTGCGCCCTTATGCCGCGGATTTAGAAAGGGGCCTTCCAAGTGACTCCCCAGGATCGTCTCATCCCCATCCGCCAGATCGGCGATGGTTTCCAAGCGCTGCCTCAGCTGCTCGAGGTCCGCCGTGACGAGGGACACTACGGAGCGGGTAGTCCCGTGGTGACGGTGCATGGCCAGGGCAGCGGCAACGGAATCAGGACCGTCATCAAAGGAGGCGTTTCCTCCACCGTGAGAATGAATATCGATAAATCCCGGCGTGAGCCATCCGTCGTCGCCGTCAACTACTTCGGCTGTGTCCAACCCCGGGAGAGCGCGCCAGGAGCCGCCCGACCCTGTGGCGGTGATTCTGCCGTCGTCGAAGTTGACCCAACCATCATCGAGTACCTTGCCGCCACTGACGACAGCCGCCGAGTGGATCACGCATCTTCCGAACTTCATCCCATCTCCAATCATTACTGCAAGCAGCTGCCTCCTCCGGTTTAGGGAGTTGGCAGGCCTCGTGGAACTAACCGCACTTTCAGAGCTGCTGCCATACTGGCTTGTTCTCGTATGTGTGCCTGTAGTAGTCCGCCAGGGCGAGTTGCGAAGCGGCCGCTTCATCGAGGATGACCCTGGTGTTCGGGTGCAGTTGAAGGATGGAACCGGGGCACATGGCCGATATTGGCCCTTCCACGAGCCGGGCGATGGCTTCGGCTTTGTGCTCCCCGGTGGCCATGAGGACAACACGACGGGCTTCCATGATGGTGCCTATTCCTTGGGTGATGACGTGGTGAGGGACATCGTTCGGATCGCTAAAAAAGCGTGCATTGTCCCGCCGGGTCTTGGAAAGAAGAGTTTTCACTCGGGTCCGTGACCCTAGGGAGGACCCTGGTTCATTGAAGCCAATATGGCCGTTCGAACCGACGCCGAGGACCTGGACGTCGATGCCGCCGGCGTCGATGATCGCCCTCTCAAAGTCCGCGGCTTCAATCTCCAGATCAGGGGCGTTCCCGTTGGGTCCGAGAACCCTGGCTGGATCGATGTCAACACGAGTAGTGAACTCCCTGTTGACCACCGCCTTGTAGGTTTCGGGGTGCCCCACGGGCAAGCCGATGTATTCATCCAGGCTGAAGGCGCGCACGTCGCGGAAGGTCAACTGCCCGCGACGGCTCCGACGCTCCAGTTCGTCATACAAAGGAAGCGGGGACGACCCGGTCGCCAGGCCCAGGACTGCCGCCGGCTTGCGGTTAATGATTCGTTCGAATGGGTCTGCGGCGGCCTGGCCGACAGCGTCAATATCTGGGCAAATAACAATTTCCATATCGATCTCCTGTTAAGTCTTCTGATTTCGAATCGGATCTTCATTGAGCAGAACCTCGGCGACGTTGGCTGACGAAGTGATGCATGGTCTTTTGTTGATGCCAGTCACAGCCTTGCCTGTTCGCTGTTGATGAGTTCCCGGGCCTTCAGTCCTGAGCCGACCAGTCCAGCATTCTGACCCAGTTCCGCCGGAACGATACCCGGCCGTGGCTGGAACGTGAGTAACTCATCCACTCGGTCGATGACCGGGGCAAATAATGCCTCGCCCGCTTCAGCCAGGCCACCGCCCAGCACAACAGTCTCCGTGCCCAGAATGGCCACGCACTGGGCGATGTTGAACGCAATAGCGTCCACTGCCTCGGACCAGATCCGCCGGGCAACCGTTTCCCCGTTCTGGGCCATCCGCAGTACACCGCGGGCGCCATCGGCGGCAAAACCTGTGGCCTCCGCATAACGCCGGGCAATGGCCCCGGCCGCCCCGATGCGTTCCAATTCCTGCAACGAACCGCCCGGAACGGGAACCAGCGCATAGCCTAGCTCTCCGGCATACCCGCCGCCGACCACGCGGCGGCCGTCGCTGAAAATGGCACCGGAAATTCCGGTGCCGATCACCATGACCATTGCATTGCTGCACTCACGTGCTGCACCGAGCCGGAACTCGGCCTCGCCGGCCATTTCGACATCACGACCGAAAGCCACGGGCAAATTGAGTCGCTCACTTAGCCGCTGGACGAACGGATAGTCCGACCAGCCCAGGTTGACGGAAAGAATGCCGATGCCAGCGTCCTCGTCCACCAACCCGGGGGCGCCCAGGCCGATGGCGGCCACCTCGACGTCCGGATGCGTCCGGCGGTATTGCCCAGTCAATTCCACAATCCGGTCCACCACTGCGTCTCCGGGCCGTGTGGCGTCCCGAGGCGTCCGCATCCGCTGCAGATCCAGCACCGGCAAGGACCCTGATTCGATTGGCCGGCCAAGCAGAATGCCGATCTTCATGTCGGTCCCGCCGACATCGATTGCCAGGACAGCCGGACCATCCCTCTGCGTATGCAGGCCCGACTCGGGCTCGACGAAGCGGCCTTGAACCCTCCCGGCGGCCGTTTCTTTGACGACCATCAATACATCTCCTTAATCGGAAGGCAGACACTGTGTTGCCCCCCGGATGCTGCAGAACGACGGCTCTCCGGCTAACCCTGGTGCGGTCTTGGCTTGGAGTGACGTTCACAGCGGTTGTTAGAAATGAAGCTTTCCCAACTAGGCGCCGCATCATCGTGGTGGCGATGAACGTTGAGTATACGCATGACTTTGCCAATATGGAAAGCGCTTACCAAGACGAGATCGCATCGTCCCGCCGAAGGTTGCCCACACCTGACCCTCGAGCCCAGCGTGGCACCGTCCATGAGGCCGGGAGTCCCGCCAGACCCGTCCGAGGGACGGCGCCTGCACTCGGCGGGATTGCATGGAAAGCGCATTCCCGTTACCGTGGAAGCGCCCCATCCCTGAACAGACTGCGAGTACCCTGATGGCCTTAGTCCCCGGCATCGACCCGACGCAACAGGTGGCAACGCTCACGCCCGGCATCTGTTCGGTGACGCTTCGCTCCCACAGTATCGACGAGGTGGTCGCGGTTGCCGCCGGGGCTGGCCTGTCCGGGATCGAGTGGGGCGCCGACGTCCACGTCGTCGACGCCGCCTCTGCGGACCATGCGCGACAGGCCTGCGCCGCTGCCGGGCTCAAGGTCCTCTCGCTGGGCTCGTATTACCGGGCTGGCACCTTCGGCGAATTCGACGACGCCGTGGCGCTGGCCGTCCGGGCGGGGGCACCGCGAGTGCGCATCTGGGCCGGCACGGTTGAACCTAACGATGCCGAGCAGCAGCTATGGGACGCGGTAGTGGCGGACACCCGGCGCATCGCCGCGTTGGCCGCGGAAAATGGCCTGCAGCTCGCCTTCGAATACCATGGAGGCACCCTGACCAGCACGGTCGAGGGCACCCTGGAGCTTCTCGAACGGGTGGACCGGCCTAATGTGGGCACCTATTGGCAGCCCGCCGTGGCGCTCAGTGAGCCGAACGCCGTGGCCTCGCTGCGCCAGGTGATCGGGCGCGTGGCCGGCGTGCACTGCTTCTCCTGGTGGCCCGCGACGGAGCGGCTCCCCCTGGAGGGCCGCAAGCGCCTGTGGCAGGCCGTGTCCGACGTCATTCGGGAACACGGTCGGGACATGGACATGATGCTCGAATTCGTCGAAGGTGACCTCCCGGAAAACGTCGTCCGCGACGCAGGGTTCCTGCGCAGGATCGCCACAGACGCCGGCTAGGCGCCGGCTGTGCTCCGGCGAAGCGCCACACTGCCTGCAATCGCGGCCGGGCCGGCATCGTCGGAGATGGCCCCCAAAGTCACCAGGCGTCCCAGCTCTTCCAGCGGCAGGCTCACCGTGGAAAGTGCCGGCCGGAAGTCGCGCAGCCACTCAATGTCGTCGAAGCCGGCCAGGGCGGCGTCGCGCGGAACCTTCAGCCCATGCTCGCGCAATGCCGCAGCCACCCCGATCGCCATGACGTCATTGCTGGCGAAAATGCACAACCGCGGCTGCCCTGCGGCCTCCGTGATCTTCCGGGCGATCACCACGCCGGCGCCGAAGCCGCCGTTCCGGTTGAACGGAACGTGTATGACCTCCGCGGCCGGCCGGCCGGCGTCGGACAATCCCTGCTGGAATCCCCGGATCCGTTCGTCCGAGGTGGCCAGGCCATCGGGGCCGCCCACGATCACAAACGCGCCCTCGTGGCTCCGGGTCAGCTTCCGGGCCAGGTCCCGGGCGAGATGTTCGTTGGGGACGGTGACCGTATAATACCCGTCCAGCTCTGCCGCGCCGGGGACCGGCCGGCCGAGAACGCCCACGCGCCCGCCGTTGCGGCAGTAGCGGTCCAGTTCCGCGGCGAGTTCGGCATTGGCCCCGGCGTCTTCGGCCCGCATAGAGCGCGAGCCGGCAATGATGATCGATTCGGCCCGGCGCGCGGCGAAGGCGACGACGGCTTCCTTCTCGGCTGCGGGCGTGCCGTCCGTCGTGGCCAGAAGCACCATGCGGTGCTCCTGCCGGGCGGCTGCCTGGACGCCTCGCGCGATGGCGGAGAAATACGGGTCCGCGATGTCGTGGACGATCAGCCCGATGAGTCCCGTGCTGGCCCTGGCCAGGGCCTGGGCCTGGGCGTTGGCCACGTAGCCGAGCGACTCGGCAGCCGCGCGGACCACCTCGGCAATGCCTTCGCCGGGCTTCCTCGCGGAGCCGTTGAGGACTCGCGAGGCCGTGGCAAGGGAAACTCCTGCCAGCTTGGCTACTTCGGCCAGGGTGCTTGCGGCCACGGGATGTCCTTTCTCTGGAGCGCTCCGAACCACCTTATGGCAGTTCTCCTGAAATATCCGGAAAGCGCTTGCCCCAGCGGTGCGGACAGTGCACACTTGAGCGGTGGGAATGCGCTTTCCCAACTTGAATAGCACCCTGATTACTGGAGGACACACATGGGCTTCGAAACAAAGACGATCCGCATCGCCATGAACGGCATTACCGGCCGGATGGGCTACCGCCAGCATCTGCTGCGGTCCATCCTCCCCATCCGGGATGCCGGGGGGTTCACCCTGGAGGACGGCACCCGGGTGCAGGTCGAACCGATCCTCGTCGGCCGGAACGAGGCCAAGATCCGCGAGCTCGCCGAACTGCACAAGGTCTCCGAATGGTCCACGGACCTGGACTCGGTCATCAACGATCCCACCGTCGACGTCGTCTTTGACGCGTCCATGACCAGCCTCCGCGCCGCCACGCTCAAGAGGGCCATGCGCGCCGGCAAGCACGTCTTCACTGAGAAGCCCACCGCCGAGACACTGGAGGAGGCCATCGAGCTCGCGAAGATCGGCAAGGAAGCCGGCGTCACGGCGGGCGTCGTCCACGACAAGCTGTACCTGCCGGGCCTGGTCAAGCTGCGCCGGCTGGTGGATGAGGGCTTCTTCGGCCGCATCCTCTCGATCCGCGGCGAATTCGGCTACTGGGTGTTCGAAGGCGACGTCCAGGCGGCCCAGCGTCCGTCCTGGAACTACCGCAAGGAAGACGGCGGCGGCATGACCACAGACATGTTCTGCCACTGGAACTACGTCCTGGAAGGCATCATCGGCAAGGTCACGAGCGTCAACGCCAAAACCGCCACCCACATCCCCCTCCGCTGGGACGAGGCCGGCAAGGAATACCCCGCCACTGCGGACGACGCGTCCTACGGGATCTTCGAACTCGAGACGCCGGCCGGCGATCCGGTGGTCGGTCAGATCAACTCCTCGTGGGCCGTCCGGGTCTACCGCGACGAGCTCGTGGAGTTCCAGATTGACGGCACCCACGGCTCCGCCGTCGCCGGCCTGAACAAGTGCCTCGCGCAGCAGCGCGCCCACACGCCCAAACCGGTCTGGAACCCGGACCTGCCGGTCACCGAATCCTTCCGCAGCCAGTGGCAGGAAGTCCCCGCCAACGCCGAGCTGGACAACGGCTTCAAGCTGCAGTGGGAAGAATTCCTCCGCGACCTCATCGCCGGCCGCGAACACCGCTTCGGGCTGCTGTCCGCCGCCCGGGGTGTCCAGCTCGCCGAGCTCGGCCTGCAGTCCAACGATGAGCGCCGCACCATCGATATCCCGGAGATCACACTCTGATGACGTCCCTCATTCTTCCCACTTACGACGGCGGCACCCGCGAGTACCGGCTCAGTGCCGCCCCCCGCTGGGCCAAGCCGACTGCACCGCTGACGTCACGGCGCGCCTACGCCGCGGCCCACGTCATTCCCGAAGTCACCGCCGACAACACGCCGGGCGCCCCGGCCCGGCTGGACTGGGATGCCACCCTGGCGTACCGGCACGAGCTGTGGTCCTACGGCCTCGGCGTGGCCGATGCCATGGACACCGCCCAACGGGGCATGGGCCTGGACTGGGACGCCACCCAGCAGCTCATCAAGCGCACCGGCGCCGAAGCAGCTTCGGTCGTTGCCTCGGGTGCTGCCGCGACCGCCGGCAAGTCGGTGCGCGATCTCGTATCCTGCGGGGCCGGGACCGACCAGCTGGATCTGGAAACGCTGCCCGCCGGTGCGGCAGGTATCGAGGCGGTCCTGAACGCCTACCGCGAGCAGATCGCCGTCGTCACTGAAGCGGGGCCCAAGGTGATCCTGATGGCGTCCCGGGCGCTGGCCATGGTGGCCGGCGGACCGGATGACTACCTGCATGTCTACTCGACCCTCCTGCAGGAGGTGGACCGGCCGGTCATCCTGCACTGGCTCGGCACCATGTTCGATCCGGCGCTGGCCGGGTACTGGGGCTCCGCGGACGTCGCCCGGGCCACCGAGACGTTCCTGTCACTGATCCGGGAACACGCGGACAAGGTGGACGGGGTCAAGGTCTCGCTCCTGGACGCCGGCCACGAACTGGCCCTGCGGGCCGCCCTGCCCCCGGGCGTGCGCCTCTACACCGGCGACGATTTCAACTACCCGGAACTGATCGACGGCGACGGCACGCACCACTCGGATGCCCTGCTGGGCATCTTCGCCGCGATCTACCCGGCTGCGTCGGCAGCCCTGCAGAGCTACGACGCCGGTAACGCCGCGCAAGCGCGCGCCATCCTGGACTCCACCCGGGAGCTGGGCAAGCACATCTTCAGCGCCCCGACCTTCTACTACAAGACCGGCATCGCGTTCCTGTCCTGGCTCAACGGCAAGCAGCCCGGATTCCAGATGGTGGGCGGACTGCAGTCCGGCCGGTCCGTGGTGCACCTGGCGAAGACCTTCGAACTGGCAGACCAGGCCGGACTGATCACCAACCCAGCCCTGGCCGCCTTCCGGATGTCGGATTTCCTGCGGATCAACGGGGTGGGAGTATGAGCGACTTTTCACGATTGTCCGATTTTTCACGATTGTCACTGAACAGCGCCACCACCAAGAAGTGGACCCTGGCCGAGGCCGTCGACGGCTGCGTTCGCGCCGGCATCCCGGCGATCGGCCCGTGGCGGGACGTCGTGCACGACACCGGCCTCGACAAAGCCGCGGCCCTGATCAAAGACGCCGGCCTGCGAGTGTCCTCGCTGTGCCGCGGCGGCTTCCTCACGGCGCCCGACCCCGCCGGCCAGGCCGCAGCACTGGCGGACAACCGGGCCGCCATACTGGAGGCCGTGGCACTGGACACGCAGGAACTGTTCCTCGTGGTCGGCGGCCTGGCGCCCGGCGAGAAGGACGTCGTGGCAGCCCGCCGGCGCGTCGCTGACCGCCTCGAGGACCTGGTGCCGTTCGCGGCCGACCACGGCATCCGGCTGGTGCTCGAACCCCTGCATCCGATGTATGCCGCGGACCGGGCCCTGATCTCCACCTTGCGTCAGGCCCTGGACCTGGCGGCCCCCTACGACGCGAAGGCGGTGGGCGTCGCCGTCGACACCTTCCACGTCTGGTGGGATCCGGAACTAAGGGCGCAGATCGAACGGGCCGGACGGGAGAACAGGATTGCTTCCTACCAGGTGTGCGACTTCAACCTCCCGATCGCAACGGACGCCCTGCTGTCCCGGGGCATGATGGGCGACGGCGTCATCGACTTCGGGACCATCGGCACCTGGGTCCGCGACGCCGGCTACACCGGCGACATCGAAGTGGAAATCTTCAACCAGGACATCTGGGACGCCGACGGCGACACCGTCCTGGACACCATGAAGGAACGGTACGCGCAGCTCGTGCTCCCGTCCGCCTGATACGTCCGGCCCAATGTCCGCGGGCGCCGGCCACGTCATGGCCGGCGCCCGCAACAGCAGGACGCACGGTTGCAGGGTTCCCTGCAGAAACCGAATCCCAGCCGATGTATGCCGGTCAGTCGACGCCGGCTGGGATTCGGCCGATCGCAAATGACTTCCAACCGACGAGAGGACGGAAAATGCACATTCTGGTCGCCCCTGACAAATTCAAGGGGTCACTCACCGCCGCCGAGGCAGCATCTGCCATGGCCGAGGGCGCCTCGCGCGCATTCCCGGGGGCAACCGTCACGCAGTTCCCGATCGCCGACGGCGGCGAAGGCACCCTCGACGCGGCTGTCCGCGCAGGCTACGAGCCGCGGCAGACCACCGTGGCCGGGCCCCTTCTGCAGACGGTCGGCGCGTACTGGGCGCTGCGACGTACACCAGCCGGCGGTGCCACCGCAGTGATTGAAACAGCGCAGGCCTCGGGTCTGACCGCCACGGCCCAGACCCCGGACAACGCCCTCCGGGCCCACAGTTATGGTTGCGGCGAGTTGATCGCGGAAGCTCTCGACGCCGGCGCCACGGAAATCATTCTGGGGCTCGGCGGCTCAGCCATGACCGACGGCGGCAGCGGCGCCCTGCGTGCCCTGGGGCTGCGTCCTCTGGACGCCGCCGGGAACGTGGTTCCCTTGGGCGGTGGTCCGCTGGCCGGCGTCGCCGCCGTGGACACTTCCGGTCTTGATCCTCGGCTGGCGACCGTGAGGCTCCGCCTTGCCGTCGACGTCCGCAATGCCTTGTTCGGGAACGAAGGTGCGGCCCACGTCTTCGGCCCGCAGAAGGGGGCAGACTCCGGTGCTGTTGAGCTGCTCGATGCCGGTCTCCGCACCTGGGCCGCCGTGTTGCGGGAAACGACGGGCCGGGACGTCAACGTTCCCGGTGCCGGCGCGGCCGGCGGCTTCCCGGCGTCGTTCCTGGCCTTCACGGAGGCCACCCTGGAAAGCGGCTTTGGCCTCGTGGCGGAGCTGACGGGATTAGCGGAGCAACTGGACTCCGCCGACCTCGTGATTACCGGGGAAGGATCTCTGGACGCCCAGTCCCTCTCCGGCAAAGCGCCCGTTGCGCTGGCGAATGCCGCCAAGGAGCGGGACATCCCCGTCATCGTGGTTGCCGGCCGCATCCTTGTCACGCCTCAGGAGCTGGCATCCAGGGGAATTGTTGCCGCTGCCCAGCTGGTGGACTTCGCCCAACGCAGCAACGATGGTCCGGACATTGACGATGCGGTGGCGAAGGCCGCCACATACCTCGAACTTGCCACCAGAAGCGTGCTTCCGGGACTAGTGGGGCCCAGCCAGACGTCGTGTTGCTATGGAATCGCGGCGACGCCTCGAATCAGCCACCCCGAATTCATGTACGAGCTTAGGACGCCGCACCGGCCGCGACCAGGGCGATGGTGAACGTGGTCCAGTCGCCTTGACTCCCAAGAGTATGTTCGTTGTAGTTCAACTTGAATCATTTGAACAATTCTGAACTTTATTAGGGAGTCGCGCGCATGTTATCCAAGGAGAGACATGGTTTAATCCTGAAGGAACTGGCGCTCAGCGGGTCGCTGACCGTCACCGAGTTCGCCGCCAAGGCCGGCATCTCCGGTATGACGGTCCGGCGGGACCTGGCGGCCCTGGAAGCCGAAGGACTACTGAGCCGGGTACACGGCGGCGCTGTTCCGGCTGCCGCGCCCTCCGGGTCCGAACGCCGCGGCCGCACCACCACTCGCCCACCCCTGGCAACAATCGGAATGGTAGCGCCTTCGGCGGCATACTACTTTCCGGGCATCATCCGAGGGGCCGAGGCCGCGGCGCGGGAACTGGGTGTCCGCCTGGTCCTTGGCGTCTCGAACTACTCGCCGTCGGAGGAGCGCCTGCAAATTCAGCGGTTACTCGCCAGTGGCGTGGACGGCCTCATGGTCACACCCAGCCAGGAATCATTGACTGGGACGCCAACCCTGGACCTGCTGGCCGCCGCCGAAGTGCCCATCATCGTTGTCGAGCGGTCCATTGATGATGTTCTCGACCCCGGCAGACTGGAATCGGTGCGCAGCGACCACGTCCGCGGGGCGGAAATTGCCGTCAACCACCTGCTGGCTCTGGGCCATAAGCGAATCGCCCTGTGTGCTCGTGAGGCCAGCCCCACGACAACTCCCCTGGGCGAGGGTTACCGTCTCGCCCTGCAGAAAGCCGGTCTTGACTACGAGGCAGGCATGGTGCGCGCCATCAGCCCGGTCCCGAGCGACCCCGAGGTCCTCCGGCGGCAAATCGACGGCATCCTGGACTGGATCCCGGACGCCGGGGTGACCGCCGCGATCGTCCACAACGACGACGACGCCCTCATGTTTGCTGACTCGTGCCAGGCGCGGAACCTACGCATCCCCGGACAACTTGCGCTGGTGGCGTACGACGACGAGATCGCCTCCCTGGGGTCCGTGTCCCTGACTGCTGTCGCTCCGCCGAAGTTCGACGTCGGGTACCAGGCATTGCAAATGTGCCTGAACCGCATCGTTTCCCGGCGCGGCACTTCCTCGGCGCTGCAGAGGGTCAGCCTGTCGCCCACCTTGGTTGTCCGGGACTCGACCATCAGCTAGCCGCCGGGCCATCCACCGGCCCGAATGTTCAGTTCTGTTCACTTTGTTGTTGTTGTTTAAATCTGCGTGTTTCATTGACGTACACCATGTGGCAGTCACCACATCCCACCTTCGCATCGTGGAATTCAAGGGAGAACAATGAAGCGTCGCAAACTGCTTATCGGGGCAGCAAGCCTGGCCAGCAGCGCATTGCTGCTGGCAGCCTGCGGAACGGCAACCACCCCGTCCGCCGCACCTACCCCCACCGAGGATCCCTCGGGCACTGTCACGTTTTGGTCAGCGCTCGCAGGAATGGACAAGGTGGCAGCCGCGTTCAACGCGAGCCAAACCAAGATCCGGGTCAATTTCGAGACCATCCCCAACGGCGACAACGGCGGCTACGCCAAGCTTTCCACGGCCATCACTGCAGGAAACGGGCCCGACGTAGCGACCATCGAGTACCCTCAGCTGCCGCAGTTCGTCAGCAACGGCCAAGTGCAGCCGCTGGATGGACTGATCGACAAGTCCGCAACCGTGGACAAGCTCGGCGGCGAAATCCGGAGCATGGTTCAGTTCGGCGACAAGACCTATGGTTTGCCCTACGACGCGGCTCCCATGGTCATGTACTACCGACAGGACATGCTGGCGAAGGCCGGCGTCGGTATCCCCAAGACCTGGCAGGAATTCGAAGAGGCGGGAGTCAAGCTCAAGTCGGTGGCACCTGACGCCTACCTGGCCAGCTTCAACCCCAACCAAGTAGCAGCCACCGCCGGACTGGCCTGGCAAGCAGGGGCCAAATGGTTCGGCACCTCTGGCGAAAGCTGGGCGATCGGTGTGAACGATGGTGCAACAAAGAAGGTGGCCGACTACTGGCAAAAACTGATTGACGACAAGATCGTCAAGGTACAGCAGGCCTACAGCGATGAGTGGAGCCTCGATCTGGCGAGGGGCACGGTCGTCGGTGTCCTCGGTGCGAACTGGAGCGCCACGGGCATCCAGAAGCGGACCGAAGCGAGCGGCCAGAAGGGACAGTGGATCGCCGCCGAAATGCCCAACTGGGGCACACCGGCCGGCGCTTTCTACGGTGGATCAAGTTTCAACGTCACCAAGAGCAGCAAGAACCCGGCTGCCGCGGCCAAGTTCATCGAGTTCCTCACCACAAACCAGGAAGCCATCAAGGCGCGTGGAAACACCGGCTCGGCCTTCCTCGCCTTCCCAGGACTGACTCCCGTGGCGCAGCAAGCCTACGACGCCAGCTACTTCGGCAACGACATCTACGCCGTCTTCAACAAGGCGTACGCAACAGTCAGCCCGGGCTGGCACTGGGGCCCCAACTGGGACATCACCAACACGGCCCTCAAAGACTCCTACGGCAAGCTCAGCACCGGTGGCACTGTCCAGGAGGCGGTAAACACGGCCCAAACGGCAACGGTGGCAGGACTTAAGCAGAACGGCCTGTCCGTCAAAGAGTAGTAACACCCCCTGGGCTGCCTCCACGGAGGCAGCCCAGGCAGTTAGGAGATCTTCATGGCCTCTCAGGCCCACACTACTGTTCCGCGCCGCAGGCGCAGTGCAGCCTCAGGAACCGGCGGCAGGACCGCAGCAATCTTCCTGGTCCCGTTCTTCGGCGTCTTTGCCATCGCCATGGTCGCACCAGTCATCTACTCGATTGTGCTGAGCCTCTATGCACAACAGAAATCGGGCCTTGGTTTCGGTGAAGCCAAGACGGCGTTTGTTGGACTCGAGAACTACCTCCAGGTCCTGCATTCGGAATCGTTCGTCAGCGGCATCGCCCGGCTTGGCTTGTACTGCCTGATCTACATCCCCTGCATGGTGGGCGGCGCCGTCATCTTTGCGCTCCTCCTCGATGCAACGGTTGCCCGGGCACGCAAGCTGTTCCAGTTGCTTATCTTCCTTCCTCACGCGGTGCCGGGCGTCATCGCAGCCCTGATCTGGGCCTACC
Source organism: Arthrobacter sp. 01T425 (assembly GCF_056398725.1). Classification (NCBI taxonomy): domain Bacteria; kingdom Bacillati; phylum Actinomycetota; class Actinomycetes; order Micrococcales; family Micrococcaceae; genus Arthrobacter; species Arthrobacter sp. 01T425. The sequence continues at coordinate 52,289 of NZ_JBFTPY010000003.1, forward strand.
TCTACACTCCGGGCATCAGCCCGCTGGTGCAAGCGTTCGAGGGCGGCGGCATTCAGATCAATTTCCTGGACGCCCACATGGTCCTCCCGGCGATCGTCAACATCGGCGTCTGGGAATGGACCGGCTACAACGTGATCATTCTGTTCACCGCGCTGCAGGCGGTTCCGCGGGAAATCCTGGAAGCAGCCCGGGTGGACGGAGCCGGCGAAATCCGGATGGCGCTGAGCATAAAGTTCCCCCTGATCCTGCCGGCGCTGAGCGTGATCATGCTGTTCACCATCATTGGAACGCTGCAGCTTTTCACGGAGCCCTCCATCATCGCCAAGGCCACCCCGTCCATCACCAGTACCTGGGTGCCCAACCTATGGGCCTATGACGCAGCCTTTATCCGACACAACCTCAACCAGGCCGCGGCCGCCTCGATCATCATTGCCGGGCTGGCAGCATTCCTGTCCCTGGTTGTCACCCGACTCAGCTCCAGGATGAACAAACCATGAGCACCAATATCCTGTCCCGCCCCAGAAACAAGGCGAGCAACCCCCCGGCGCCGAAACCCGCGCCGCGCGAGAAGACTTCGGCACTCCAAGGGGGTTTCGCCAGCAAGCTCACCGTCAACGGACTGCTGATCCTGGGTTCCGCCTACATGGTGGTTCCGGTCCTGTGGCTGCTCTTTGCGTCCACGAAGAACGCCGCAGACCTCTACGGCACGAGTGCCTACTCCTTGGGCAACTTTGCCCTCTTCGAAAACATCGCAGCGGTGGCCGCCCAGGACGGAGGGACGTTTTTCCGTTGGATGGGCAACTCCGTCCTCTATGCCGGCTTCGGCGCCGTCTTCGGCGGACTCATCTCCGTCATGGCAGGCTACGCCTTCGACAAGTTCCAGTTCCGCGGCAAGAACTCGCTGTTCGGATTTGTCCTCGTGGGAGTCCTGATCCCCAATACGGCAACGGTACTGCCGATGTACCTGCTGGCATCGGTGGTGGGCATGACCAACACCATTTGGGCAATCCTGATCCCGGTCCTTTGCAACCCCTTCGGCGTGTACCTGGCCCGCGTCTATGCCGCTTCCTACGTCCCCATGGAGACGCTGGAAGCAGCCCGAATGGACGGGGCCGGACCCATCCGGTCGTTCGTCTCGTTGGGGCTACCCATGATGATGCCGGGCTACATCACCATTGCCCTGTTCCAATTCATCGGCGTGTGGAACAACTTCATGCTTCCCCTGATCATGCTGCAGGACCAGCAACTCTTACCGGTCAGTGTGGGCATCTCCATCTGGCAGGGCTACGCGGTTCCCCAGCCCGAGTTCGCCCCCATGGTCATCACGGGTTCGCTGCTGTCCGTGATCCCGCTGGTGGTGGCGTTTATCATGCTGCAGCGTTTCTGGAAGTCCGGACTGACAGCGGGGAGCGTCAAGTGAACCTGTCCCCGGAAAAGCTAAACGTCGCGCTTGCCATGAGGGCCGACGTCGCCGCCAGGATCTTCCCCACCCGGCGCCTGGATTCCCTGAACCCTGGCCTGCGGCTCCTGAGCCCGGAGCCCATGGAAGACTTCGCGTCACCCCAAGCGCTGGGACTCCTCGCCGAAACCGACATCCTCATCACGGGATGGGGCTGCCCCACTGTGGATTCCGCCGTCCTGGATGCCGCTCCGCGGCTGCGCCACATCCTGCACGCCGGCGGTACCGTCAAGAACCACGTGGGAGACGAGTGCTGGGCCCGGGGCCTCCAGGTCAGCACCGCCGCGGACGCCAACGCCATCCCGGTGGCGGAGTACGCCCTGGCCATGATCCTGCTGGCCAACAAAAGGGTCCTGCAAATTGCCCGGAAGCTGCACACCGAAAAGTCAGCCATCGACCCGGACAGCCTGTTTCCCGAGATGGGCAACTATGGCAAACGGGTAGGCATCATCGGCGCGTCCAAAATCGGCAGGCACGTCATTCGGCTGCTCGCGCCGTACGAACTCGACGTCGTGGTGGCCGACCCCTATTTGAGCCCTGACGAGGCCGCGTCCCTCGGCGTGCAGTTGGTGAGTCTGGCGGAACTCGCGGAAAGCAGCGACGTCGTGTCGCTGCATGCGCCGTCGCTTCCCTCCACCCAGAACCTGATCGATGCCGCGCTGATAGCGCGCTTCCGGAGCGGGGCCACGTTTATCAACACCGCCCGCGGGGAGCTGGTGGACCAGGATGCACTTCTTGCGCGCCTGGAACGGCACGAGCTGTTTGCCGTCCTGGACGTCACCACTCCCTGGGTCCTGCCTGCGGATTCGGGCTTCTACTCCAACCCAAACGTCCTGCTTACCCCGCATCTTGCCGGGTCGCTAGGCACTGAGCTGGACCGGCTGGCCGCCACCGCCGTGGCCGAAGCCCACCGAGTGTCGCGCGGTGAGCCGCTGCTATTCCCCGTCCGCATGGCGGACCTGGCCGTCACCGCCTAACTGCAGCACCGTCGTCGTACTCTGCATTTCCGCGGGCTTTCCCGCGGGCAATTCCGCACGCAAAAAGTTCGACGGCGGCAGCCTTGCAACAGCTTTCACCTCCCATTCAGAACAAAGGAAGTTCAATGCAGATTTCCAACATCAGCAGGCGGGCCGTCCTCCAGGCAGGCGGCGCAGCCGGTCTCGCGGCCGCACTGGGCCTGTCCGCGTCCGGACCGGCAGTGGCCACGGACCCGTCCGCCCAGCGCGGCGGGCACGGCACCACCGAAATCGTCGATTTGGGACCGGCGGTAGTCCAGTTCTCGCTGATGAGTTCGATTCTGGTCGGCGACATTGTCTACATCGGTTCCCGCAACCTCGACCCCGTCCGCATCGTCGCCTTCCACGTGCCCACGGGCACGGTAGTCGGCGAGACAGTGCTGGCCACCGGCTACAGCATTCAGGCCCTGGCGGCCGATTCCACGGGCCGCTACCTGTATGCCGGTGTCCTCCAAAATTCCGGTGGAGCGCAGCCCAACCTTTACCGCTGGGACCTGGCCACCCTGTCGACGAAGGCAACGCCGATCGGCCGCATCGGTGACCGCGACGTGCGCGACCTCAGCGTGGCACCAAACGGACGCCTGTACGCGGTTGGCGGCGGGAGTCCCACCAAGCCGGCTTTGTGGGAGTACAACCCTGCCACCGGCCAGGTCGTCAGTCTGGGGATCCCCGATACGGGCGCTACGCTGGCGCGGGCGGTTGCGGCCACCGATACCACGGTTTTCTTCGGCGCCGGCAGCACCCTTGGCGGCGGCGGCAGTGCGGGCCGGGCCTGCCTCTGGGCGTACAGCCGCGCCACCCAAACCTTTCAGCTGGTCACCCCCTCGGAGATGCAAGCGGATCCCAGTATCCGGGACCTGGCCATCGTCGGAGACAAGCTTCTGGTAAGTTCTGCCGCTTCGACCGAACAGTCGAAGGTTGCCCTCATGGCGCTGGACAACCCCTCTTCTTATTCCGTGGCGACGTCGATCGGCAAGACGGTCAAGAACTTCGCAAGTATCGGCGACCAGGTGTACTTCGCCAACGAGTCTGGCCTGTGCGTGTACTCCGTGGAATCGAACTCGATCTCGCAGTTGGCGCTGAACGGCCCGCCCCTCGGCGAAATCTGGGGCGTGGACGCCCGGAACGACAAGCTCCTGGTCACCTCGGGCTACGGCTTCGTGGCCGAGATCGACCCCGGCACGGGAAGCGTGGCCGTCACTGACCTTGGGCAGGCCGGCGCGTCCGCCACCGCCCAGACGGCGATGGGCCTGGCCGCCGGTTCGGGATTTGTCTACGCCGGAGGCAACGGCGTGATCGCCCGCCACTCGCTGAAGAACGGCGAAGTCGTCAACTTGAACGCCCCTGGTGAGGCCAAGGACGCCGTGATTGTGGACGGTGTCTTGTTCACCGGCCAGTACAGCTCACAGGGTATCTGGGAGTACGATCCACGCAGCGGCCAGCCTGTCCACCAGGCCGCCAGCTTTCCCTCCGCGCAGAACCGTCCGCTGGACGTCTGCTGGGACGAGGTCAACAAACTCGTACTGGTCGCCGCGCAGGCCGACACCGAGGGCGGCGGGTCGTTCTGGACCTACGATCCCCGCACCGGAACGAAGCAGTGCTTCACCAACCCGATCGACAACCGCCAGCTCCTGCGCGCTGTAGCCACCCGCGACGGCGTGGCCTACCTCGGAGGCGGTCTCCCCACACTGGACGGTCCGGGCACGATTGTGGCCTTCGATCCGGTAGCGGGCAAGGAACTCTGGAGGATCGAACCACAGATGGGAGCGGGCATTTCCGCCCTCGCCGTCCAGGGACGGAACCTCTACGGGCTGACCCGCAAAGGCGGCATCTTCGTCATCGACCTCCCAAAGCGGCAACTGGTGCACCAGGCGGACATCAGCTCCGTGTCCTTCGGCTTCGCTGCCATGGTGACCAACCGAGGCGTGGTCTACGGCGTGTCGGACACCACCGTGTTCCGCTTCGACCCGAAGACGTTCGAGGTGGCAACCGTGCTTCCGGAGACCGACGGCGGCTGGTACAGCGGATCCCACATCACGAACGACGAAAATGGCTACCTCTACACTCTGCGTGGCCGGAACCTCGTCCAGATCGATGACCATCCAAGGCCCTGACGTCCGGAGAACAAGCGCCGACGGCGGCACCCTGACTGGGCGCCGCCGTCTCGTCGTACTTCGCCCGCGACTGCGCGGCCTTCGTCGGGGACCCTAAGCAAAACCACTCGCCCGGTCCCGCATGCCGGTATCCCATCGTGACATCGTCCGCTCGCTCCCCCGCCGCGAGAAATCCCATACAGCCACTGGATTCTTGGATTCGCCTCTACCCGGCCCGCAAAACTGTCCCGATCAGGTGGGACAAACGCGACAGTTGCACCAAGGAGATTTGCACACACTCAGAGGCCAACAAGCCTCTGACGTGGGAAAACGTGCCCGAGGTGGGACTCGAACCGCATTCGCTCCCCCGCGGAAACATACGGAATCCGGCCTGATCCGGCACCGGTACGACCCAGTCCTAAGCCCAAAGTGCATCGAATCCCACCGGCGGGCAATCCGCCTACACAAAGCCGGTCTGGACGACGTCCCAGCAGTCAATGTGGTCGCACCAGTGGCCCGTCGGGTCGTCCCGGGAAGACCGCCGAAGGACCAAAAGGCAGCAGGGCTGAGGCATGGATCGGCCGGCATGACGACACGCGCGGCGCAAGTTCCTCTGATTGTCGATAGCCGGTGCCACCATCGAGATATGAGCACTCCAACAGTGGAAGCAGCGATCAATGAGCTCATGGATTGGGAGTGGCACGCAGTCGAGGAGTTACTCGCGAAACGCGGCCTCCTGGGCGACGGACTCCTCGTTGAGGACTACACCGGACTGATGTCATGGCTCGAATCAGTGACCCGGTACACCGTCGTGCATTCCGCGACAGTGGCCGTCCTGTTCGTGAACTCCTTCCCGGTCGATGCCATCTCCTTCCACCGCGACCTTCTCGGCTCGGACGATCCGAAGTCGTTCTTCACCCTCATGCCGCGGACGTAGAACCTCAGCGGCCCGCGGACAGGCGCGTCGACTGGCACCTTCGGCCGGTCATGCCGTACAAATGATGGCTATGACGACGACCACCGAAGCGCCGGCCTTTCACGCGACAGACGAAACCGTGACCGCTCAAACCCATCGTGTGGTCTTCTCGGACCCCGATGCCGTGACGGCGACAGCGGTACGCGACACTGACACTCGGGGCGCCGCCCAGGCCCCGGTCTTCTCGAGCCCCTACTGATCTCCCCGGCCCGCCATGTCAGAGCTCCGGCCGGCGGACCTTCGCGTGCCTTCCCTGAGCATGGCCAAACCCGTGAACCGAGTCCCCGGCCCGGACGTGCTTCCCGCGGCTCCTGGTACGAGCCCAAGCGGGGACGGCTTTCGGGTATCGGCAGTGGTCGCGGAGACGGGCGTGACGCTGTGCCCTGTCAGGGCAAAGACCTGACCCTGTGGTGCCCTGACCTGGCTGCTGCCCTTGCGGAGCAGGTCCCGCCCGGGTGCGTGATCGACGGCGAGGAGCTCATCTGGGCGGGCGATGGCCGTTATGACGGCAGGGAGCCGCGGACTGAAGGTCCTCACCGGCCAGGGAGCAGCCATCGACACCACGACCGCTTCCGGGAAGCTGGTCTTCGGGATCTTCGCGGGCCTGGCCGAGTTCGAACGCGAACTCATCTCAGAACGAACCATCACAGGACTGGCCTCCGCGCGGGCCCGCGGCGGCCGCCCCTACAAGATGACCCCATCCAAGCTCCTCCTCGCGATGGCGTCAATGGGCAAACCCGAAACCAAAGTCAGCGAACTCTGCACCGAACTCGGCATCACCCGCCAGACCATCCACCGCCCTGTCTCCCGCACGGGTGAGCTCGCCCGGACGGAGCCAACCTGCTACCGCGGCAGCTGGCAACCCACGGCGACAACCAACGAACGCCGCCTCGGGCCCCCATCAGCCACTCCCCCGCCATACCGATGCGGGACGCTTTATCGAGACCCAGGCGCGCATCAAAGTAGCAGCTCAAACGCCTGTGCCAAAGTCTGTAACTATTCGTTGGGAGTGGCGGTTAAATCACAGCTTGGAGTGGGCGGTTCGCCGTTCCTTTTGTGGAATCCTTAGCGGCGATCGGCGCTGGGTGCTGAGTTTCGTGGTCATCGGGCGTCGAGACTCCCCTGCCGCTCCAGGCGGGAGGAGATTGCTCTTTCCACTAGTCGGCGGGCTGTGCGGCGGGACTTTACGGGCCCGGCCTATCCACTGGACAGATTTGAGCGTACAACGATGTCATGGGTGCCCTGGCTGCTCGGTGGCGGACGCGTTCTTGTCCGCTCGGTGCCGCAGTTATCTCCGCGGCTTTGGTTCTCCCTGTGAGCGGCTGCGTGGGGGCCCCTCCCGGGCCGGCTCCATCGAGCGTCTTCGCGACCCAGGCAGTGACCCAGGAAGCGATCCAGGCCGCGACGGATTCTCTGGAAGGCCGGGTCCGGCACTTCATGGAGGGCGGGGCGACGTCCTTGGTTGTGCAGGTGAGATGGCCGGGCGGCGAATGGTCCAAGGCCTACGGGGTGCGAAACCTGGACAGCAAGGACCCGGCCCGGCCCCAGGACCGGGTATCCGTGGCCAGCATTACGAAGTCGATGGTCGCCGTCTCAGTCTTGAAACTCGTCGACCAGGGACTTATCGGGCTCGATGATCCGGTGAACGGTGTCCTGGAGAGTTTCCGGACCACGCTGCGGCCGCCCGGACTGATCACCGTGCGCCAGTTGCTGAACCATAACTCCGGCATGCCCGATTACGTGGATTCCGAATACTCTGCGGGACCACTGAAGCAGGTTGCGAACACACGGCTCAGCATGCAGCGGGCACTCGAACTGGCCGCCACGCTCCCCTGGGAGTCCAAGAACGTGGACCGCTTTTCTTACTCGAGCTCCAATTACATGGCTCTCGGCCAGCTGATCGAAAAGCTGCGCGGACGGCCCGTTGCCGACGTGCTCAATGAAGACATCTTCGGCCCTCTGGGACTTCAGCACACGTCGCTGGCCGAACCGGACCGCCAGGCTCCGGACAACATCCACGCCTACATCCTTGAGGGCGGCGAACGGGTCGATCTCACCCAGCCCGAGGTTTGGGTCGGCTCCCCCGCAGCCGGCGTCATCTCCACCACGCAGGACGTCAACAACTTCTACCGGGCCCTCCTGCGCGGCCAGCTCCTTTCGCCCGCCATGCTTGAGGAAATGAAGAAGAAGGCCGGCTTCGCGGACTACGGGCTCGGCCTGGGGCGGTATCCTGACGCGTGTTCCGGCGACTTCCGCTACGGCCACCCAGGGGGCGGATTCGGCTACCTCAGTATTTCCATCACGAGCGCCGACGGCGGCAGCCAGGTCACGATGACCATGACAATGCCGCCGCGGCCTTGGCAGGACCCTGCAACTGCACGCCGCGTCGACCTGCTCCAGACGCAGATGGAACAGGCCGCCCAGGAAACCCTCGACCGCCTCTGCCAGTGAACAGATCGGGGAGCCGGGCCCGGGTGGAGCCCCTCCCGTTGTGAACCCGGCGGCCTTGGCCGGAGACCGCCTGGCTTGCGGGCTTATCCCATCCCGGCAATGCCAGCCCAAGCGCCACCCGCGCCGGTCCCGCCACCGCCACGGTCGTCGTCCTTACCGCAACGCCTGCAGCGCTTGTAGCGGCCGCCATCCTCGGTGAACTCCAGGTGCCAATCATGGCGCATGTTCAACTTACACAACAGGGTCCTGAGCATGACCCTCTCCGAGTTGAGTCACGATCCACGCAAACCGCGATCCCGTCCACGTTGGTCCAAGTACCAGTCCGCCTGATTTCAACAGTGGGTCGGTGAGTGCGGTCACCAGCCGAAGCGGTGCCCGGAGCGTGGGTTATGGTTGCTGCCCGCGTGACAGCTGTCGCTCGGAGGTTTTCATGTGAGGCAACAAGGGGGCAAATCGCGCGACACCGTGAACACGGTGATGAACGCCGTTTTCAGCGTGATCTTCCTTGCAGACTTCATCTACCGGGTCGTCACCGCGCCATCGCCGGGCGGCTATGACTTCAGGCACTTCGGCTGGGCCGACATCTTGGCCAGCTTGCCTTTCGAACAATGTAACCCTCCTTGCCGCTGGCCTGCCTGTCCGCGCCCCGGCCGCCCACAGGCGGAGATTGGTATGCGAAACGTCCCAATAGCTCTGAAATAGGTATTTCCCCTAACTAATCCGCCCTCCTAAGCTGGTCGGAGTACGGCATATCGCCTGCTTCGAGCTGCCCGGGAGCTTCTTATGGAGACGCGCCACCTCAAGTACTTCATTGCAGTGGCCGAGGAACGTCACTTCGGCCGCGCAGCCCAGCGGCTGCACATGGCCCAGCCGCCATTGTCCCAACAGATCCGGCAGCTGGAGGAACAGCTCGGCACACCCTTGCTGCTGCGCACTACGCGCAAGGTGGATCTCACCCCAGCCGGACAGGTCCTGTTGGATCGAGGACGGCTGCTGATGCAGGAACTGGAAGCTCTGGAGGAGGACGTCCGGCAGGTCGGCGCAGGTGCCACTGGCGTCCTCCGCGTCGGCTTCACCGGAACAGCCACCTACCGGCTGATGCCCAGCATCGTCCAGGCCGCCCGACGCACTTTTCCCGGGCTCCGCATCACCGTTCAGGGCGAAATGCTGACGCCGCAGATGGAGTCCGCACTCGAGGACGGAAGGCTCGACGTCGCCGTCCTCCGACCCCCAGTCCGCTCCGGAACTGTGGCCCTCAAACTGCTCGAACAGGACCAGCTGGTCGCGGCACTCCCGGCGGATTCGCCGATGGCGGAAAAGGGCACCCTGGAACTGGCGGAGCTCGCCGGCCAGGACTTCGTCGGTTATCCGAGCTACTCCGCGGTCAGCAGCATCGTCGTGGATGCCTGCCGCAAAGCCGGGTTCCAGCCGCGGCTCGTCCAGGAGGCCAGGGAAACCTCCACCCTGCTCTCGCTCGTCGCGGCAGGGATGGGGATCGCCCTAGTGCCGATGACTTCCCGGATGTTTTCCTTTCAGGGTGTCGTCTTCCGTCCGTTGCATAACCCGCCGCCGGTCGACCTCGCCGTTGCCTGGATCCGCGACGCTGAGACACCCCTGCTGCGCAGCTTCCTGCAGCTCTTCGATTTACCTCCCACATCGGGCCCTGGCCAGCAACAGCCCCCGCTTCGCCCCGCGGAGTCGCCGGCCCAGTCCCTGCCACAGTCACAACCCGCATCCGCAACAAAGGAACCACCCCGTGAAAATTGACCGCATTGAGGCCATTCCCTACGCCGTTCCTTACGCGCGGCCGCTGAAGTTCGCCAGCGGCGAGGTGACTTCCGCGGAACACGTGCTGGTCCGGATCTACACGGACACCGGCATCTGCGGTATCGCGGACACCCCGCCGCGGCCCTACACCTACGGCGAAACCCAGGATTCGATCGTCTCGGTGGTGACCAAGGTCTTTGCCCCGCAACTCATCGGGCTGGACCCGCTGGACCGCTCCAAGGTCCAGCAGCTGCTCCGGCGCACGGTCAACAACCCCACGGCCAAGGGGGCCCTGGACATCGCCCTCTGGGATGTCATCGGGATCTCGCTGGGCACCCCGGTGCACAAACTGCTGGGCGGCTTCACCGACAGCATGCGGGTCTCGCACATGTTGGGCTTCAAGCCCGCCGCCGAGCTTCTGGAAGAAGCGCTGCGGTTCCGTGAAAAGTACGGCATCAACACCTTCAAGCTCAAGACCGGGCGGCGGCCCCTCTCCCTCGACGTCGAGGCCTGCCATGTTTTGCGGGAGGGCCTTGGCGAGGACGCCGAGATCTACCTCGACGCCAACCGTGGCTGGACGGCGAACGAGGCCATGGAGGTCCTGCGCAGGACCGAGGGCCTGGGCCTTTCCATGCTGGAGGAGCCGTGCGATGCCGGCGAGGCGATGGGCCGGCGCCGGCTGGTGCAGAGCTCGAGCATCCCGATCGTGGGCGACGAAAGCGTCCCCACCCTGGGCGATGTCTCCCGCGAATTGCTTTCCGGCGGCAGCACCGCGATCTGCATTAAGACTGCGCGCAGCGGTTTCACCGAAGCCCAGCAGATCCTCGGCCTCTGCGTGGGCCTCGGCGTGGACGTCACGATGGGCAACCAGATCGACACCCAGATCGGCAGCCTCGCCACGGTCACCTTTGGTGCGGCGTTCGAGGCCAGCTCCCGGCGGGCCGGGGAGCTCTCCAACTACCTGGACATGACGGACGACCTGCTCGCGGAGCCGCTCGAAATCAACGACGGCGCCATCCGGGTCCGCGAGGTCCCCGGCGTCGGCGCGGCCATCGACGCCGACAAGCTGCAGAAATACCGACAGGACTAGGCCGGCCCGGCCCCGCATCCTGCCCTCAGAACGCCCGCATACCGCTCCCCACCCCGCAAGGAGAACCACATGCTGTACCTGGTCCGCATGGACGTCAATATTCCGCTGGACACGCCCAAGGAACACGCCGACGCCATCAAGGCGGAAGAGCGGGAGTATTCCCAGCAGCTGCAGCGCGACGGACGCTGGGCGCATTTGTGGCGGGTCGTGGGCGAATACTCCAACTACTCGGTGTTCGACGTCGCGGACAACGACGAGTTGCACACCCTGCTCTCCGGACTGCCGCTCTTCCCCTACATGGACATCAAGGTGACGCCGCTGGCCATGCACCCGTCCGCTGTGGAATAGCCCGGCCCCTCGCTCGAACATTCATATCCAAAAGCTTTCAATGGGCCGGAAATAGGTATTTCCCCTCGATCAATTACGGGCCTACCGTTGAATCAACACCGGTTGTGATGTGCGGCACGGCACTGAGCGAAATTTGCCAGTCCGGAACCGCCGACCGTTTTTACCATCGTTCTTTTTTGACAAGGGAGTCACCATGACAATGGAAACCGAAGCCACAGCAGCTTCCTCGGGCGCAGGGGCAACCGCCCGCTTCCGGGAGAACAAGCACCTCGCCGCCGGCACCAGCCAGGAGCGGGTCAGCACGCTTGCCGGCCGCGTCATCAAGGCGATCAACGACACCGTCCTGGACGAGAAGGTCACCTACGACGAATACAACGCTTTCAAGGCCTGGCTCATCCAGGTCGGCGAGGACGGGGAGTGGCCGCTGTTCCTGGACGTATGGGTGGAGCACTCCGTCGAGGAGGTCGCCAACTCCAGCCGCCACGGTTCCAAGGGCAGCATCGAGGGACCGTACTACATCCCGAACGCCCCCACGCTCAACACCCCGGCCACCCTGCCGATGCGCGACGACGAACCCGGCACACCGCTGCTGTTCCAGGGCCAGGTCACCAACGTCGCCGGCCAGCCGCTCGCCGGAGCACTGATCGAACTGTGGCACGCCGATGACCTCGGTTTCTACTCCCAGTTCGCCCCCGGGCTGCCCGAATGGAACCTCCGCGGCTCCATCATCGCCGACGCTCAGGGCAACTTCCAGATCAACACCATGCAGCCCGCGCCGTACCAGATCCCCACCGACGGTGCCTGCGGTGCCCTCATCGCCGCGGCCGGCTGGCACGCCTGGCGGCCGGCCCACCTGCACCTGAAGGTTTCGGCCCCGAAGCACGAGCTCATCACCACCCAGCTCTACTTCGAAGGCGACGAGCACGTCGCCGACGACATCGCCTCGGCCGTAAAGCCCGAACTCGTCCTGGCCCCCACCGAGCGCGCCGACGGCAAGGGCCGCGAAGTCACCTATAACTTCGTGCTCGATCCCCGGGGCTAAGCCCCCCTTTTCGGCGCCGGGGCCGGAACCGCCCGGCCCCGGGCCCAACCCCAATATCATCCCCACCACCCGCCGTAATGCCGCGTGCCCAAAATGAAGTGGCCGCAGCCGCCCGGCCCCCGGATCAGTCGGGTCAGAACATCACACGAAAGTGAGTTACCGGTGACTAAACTCGCCTATAACGTCCAGGACGTTATCGACAACACGCCCATGGGAATCAAACGATGGTCCATCGTCGTCCTCTGTTTCGTGATCGCACTGCTGGACGGATTCGACACCCAGTCGATTGCATTCATCGGACCGGCAATCGCCGAAGACTTCGGCCTGCAGGCCACTGACATGACCTGGGTGATCACCGCCAGCACCGTTGGCATGTGCGTGGGCGCAATGTCCCTTGGCACCTTCGGGGACAGGATCGGTCGGAAGAAGACCATCCTGCTCGCACTGGCCCTTTTTGGTGTGTTCTCCCTTGCCGGTGCTTTTGCTCAATCCCTGGAGCAGATAGTCATTCTGCGCTTCCTCATTGGCCTCGGCATGGGCGGGGCCACCCCGGCGCTGCTGGCACTGACCGCCGAGTACAGTCCCAAATCGCGCCGCGGCACGTTCATGACATTGGTGTTGCTTGGCCTGCCCGGTGGCGCGCTACTCGGTGGGCTTATGGCGGCGGCATGGCTGCCAGTGATGGGCTGGCGTGGCATCTTCCTAGCCGGCGGCGTGCTGCCACTTGCCATGGTTTTGGTCTGCAGCAAGATTCTCTCCGAATCGCCGATCTTCCTGGCGGCCAAGGGCACCTCCGCAGCCGACGCACAGGCGCGTCAGATCATGGCCTCAATTTCCGGGAGCCCAGTCAGCCCGGACGCCGTGCTCGCAACCAACGACAAAATGCAGGAGCGCAGCTCCGTCGCCGCACTTTTCTCCGCTAAGTACCGGATGGTCACCATCGCGGTCTTCGCCACCTACCTGCTCAATTGGATCGCGTGGTTCCTGCTGCTGCTCTGGATGCCAACCGCGCTCAAGATGTTGGGGCTGGCCGGCTCGCAGGCCGCGATGGGAACCGTGACCGTCAACGGCGCCTTTATCCTCTTCGCCATCCCTCTGTCCATCATCCTGCCCAAGGTCAACCCCAGAAAATTGCTGCTGGTCATGTTTGCGGCGGGGATCGTCATCGCGCTGGGCCTGGGCCTGGCCGGCTCCAACTTTGCGCTGGTCTTCGTGCTTATCGGGCTGGCCGGCTTCGGCATTGGCGGCCAGCAGTTGGCCCTGAACTACCTGATCGCCAACGCCTACCCCACTCAACTTCGTGCCACGGCTACCGGCTGGGGCATCGGAATTGGCCGCCTCGGTTCCATCGTGGGCTCCGCCCTCGGCGGGCTCATTCTCACGGGACTGGGCGTCTCCGGCTACTTCATGGCACTCGCGGTACCCCTGGTTCTGGCCGGACTGGCCACCCTGATGGTGCGAAGCTCGACAGTTAAAGCCGAGATTGCTTCGACGGAGCCGGCGCCACGGGAACGTGAAGCCATCAGCTGACGCGGGGGCAGCTACGCAGGTATCGAACTGGCCTCAACGGCTGAAAAATCCCAATAAGAGAGGACGCACAGCAATGCGTTTTACCGACAAGGTTGTTGTGGTGACCGGCGCTGCCCAAGGGATTGGTGCCGTCGTCGCCCGTAAGATTGCGGCCGAGGGAGGCACCCTAGTGCTGGCGGACCGGTCCGAGCTGGTCATTGAAGTGTGTGCTGAGCTGACGGCCAGTGATGCACCCGCACGATACTTCCTTTGCGATCTGGAAACTTATGCGGGCGCCGTGAAGCTGATGGCCTACGCCGTGGCAGAGTTCGGACGCATCGACATCCTGATCAACAACGTCGGCGGTACGATCTGGACCAAGCCCTACGAGCACTACGAGGAGGACGAGATCGAGGCCGAAGTACGGCGCTCCCTCTTCCCCACGCTGTGGTGCTGCCGCGCAGTGCTGCCGCACATGGTCGAACGGACGGCCGGGGTCATCGTGAACGTCTCCTCGATAGCCACCCGAAGCATCAATCGCGTTCCATACGCGTCGTCCAAGGGTGGGGTCAACGCTCTGACCGCGTCGCTGGCGTTCGAAGCCGCTCCGAAGGGCATCCGGGTAGTGGCCACCGCGCCCGGCGGCACCGAAGCTCCGCCGCGGAAGGTCCCGCGCAACCCGAACGCGCAGTCCGCCCAGGAAGAGACGTGGTACCAGCAGATCGTGGAACAGACCACCGAAAGCACCCTCTTCAAGCGGTACGGCACGCTGGAAGAGCAGGCAGCTCCGATCTTGTTCATGGCCTCTGACGACGCCAGCTACATCACTGGCGCGGTGCTGCCGGTGGGCGGCGGGGACCTTGGGTAATTCAGCGCGGCCTGAACAACAGCAGAAAGGAGAAGTCGATGACTCAGGAAGTCATGGGATGCATTGAAGAACGAGAATTGCGCCACGCCTTTGGCACGTTCGCCACCGGTGTCACGGTGGTCACCACCCGGACGGACGACGGCGTTCCGCACGGCGCCACCGTCAGCGCCTTCACCGCGGTATCCCTCGACCCGCCGCTTGCCCAGGTCACACTGACCCGGTCCTCGCGCGGCGCCCGGTATCTGGAAGCTGCGCCGTTCGCTATCAACATCCTGTCGGTAGAACAAAAGGATGTGGCCCTGCACTTCGCTGGCAAAGTCCTTGACGCGGAACCGGAATGGACGCTGGACGGCAACGTCCCGGTGCTGATGGGGAACGCCGCGACGCTTAAGTGCCGGCCGTGGAATATCTACGACGGCGGCGACCATATCATCGTCGTCGGCGAGGTCATCACACTGGACGTCACCAAGCGGGAGCCCCTCGTGTTGTTCGGCGGCGAGTTCCACAATCCAGGAGGAAGGATCGTGGGTGCCCGGCGGGATAACTCCGGCGATGCTCCCGAATCGGACTGGTTCGCCGGCTCCAGTTCCTTCAGGCCGCTTCACGACCGGACACCTGTCTAATCTGACCGGCCCTGCAGGGCGCAGCGATCTACATGTCGGGCTATGCGACTCAGTCTCCCGAGTAAATGACCTCGGCCAAACTCAGGCTCGCCACGGCCTCCCTGGGCAAGCCCGGAACCAAAGTCGGCGATCTCTGCACCGAACTCGGCATCACCCGCCAGACCCTTTACCGGCACGTATCACCGACGGGCGAGGTCCGCCCGGATGGCAAAAGTTGCTGGCGAAGAACTAGGCCGGCGGCGGCCGAACAACTCCGACTCATGCACCGTCCGGATGGAAAGGACAACACATCTTGGACACTTGCGTATCCACTGAAATACTATGGGTGTCCGGGCGATGGCTTCGGGCCTGCGAACTGGCGGGACCGAGTGGCGGCGTAAGCCTCCCTTCCGAGTCGCCACTGTGGAAGGAAAGTTGTGTCACCTGGTTCTGAAACGATGCGGCACGACGGGGATTCTATCTACGCCCAGCTGCGCTCTGAAATCCTGGCCGGTGCAATTGCTCCCGCCACTCCCTTGCGGGAAGTTACCTTGGGGGAACGCTTCGGTGTCTCCCGCACGCCGGTGCGCGAGGCTCTTCGCCGCCTCCAGCACGACCGTCTTCTGGACCGCGGCGCCCGTGGACTGCAGGTCCATCAGGCAACACCCCAGGAAGTCATCCAGGTCTATGACGTGCGGATTCTTTTGGAACAGGAGGCGGCCGGGCAGGCGGCCCTGTCCCACGACATCACTGACATTATGCAGCTCGAAGGCCTGGTGGAACGTGACCGCGCACTTTCGGAGCCGGATGACAACACCCGGGCGTCGACGAACCTGGAGTTCCACGCTGCCGTCTGGGCGGCTGCGCACAATCCCGTGCTCCAGGATCTCCTGCAGCGGCTGTCCACCCACTTGATCCGCACGCCGCACTCGACTCTGTCTGTGGGAGAGCGTTGGGACGAGGCCCTGGCCGAGCATTCGAAGCTGGTCGCGGCCATCACCGCCGGCGACGAAACTGCTGCGCGGAACACCGCACGCGAACACATGGAGACAGCCCGTCGGATCAGGCTCGACCTGCTGCGGAAATCGGCCTCCCACTAAGATCACCGCCAGGCTCTCCGGCTAGCTCTCCGGGCCCCGAAGCGCCAGCTTTTCTGCCTTCTCCCGGGCATCAGCCCGGTGCTGCCACGGTTGCGCCCACCGCTGCCGTTGGTAACTGCCGCGGCGGTGGCGAAGCGTTCGCACCCATCGAAGACTCGTAATGACTTGCCGTGATTGCGGTCACCATGCCACACTGTACTTCACTGTATACAGTCGTATTCCATCAAAGGAGATAGATCATGACAGCCATCACGGAGACGGACACCGTCGTTGAGTTCCGCGGAGTCGGCAAGCGCTTTGGCAGCATGCAGGCCCTGACCGGCATTGATTTGTCGGTGCGCCGTGGCGAGGTGGTCGTCATCCTGGGCCCGTCAGGGTCGGGCAAATCGACGCTGTGCCGGTGCATCAACCGGCTCGAAGCGATCGACGAGGGCCACATTCTCATCGACGGCCACGAACAGCCGGTGGAGGGCAGGGATCTGTACAAGTTCCGTACCGAGGTGGGGATGGTCTTTCAGTCCTTCAACCTCTTCTCCCACAAGACCATCCTGGAGAACATCACCCTCGCCCCACGGAAAATTCTCGGCCTGGCCAAACAGGCGGCAGAGACGCGGGCCCACGAACTGCTCGCCATGGTCGGCATCGCCGACAAGGCACACAGCAGGCCTGCCCAGCTCTCCGGAGGCCAGAAGCAGCGCGCGGCCATCGCCCGCGCACTGGCCATGGATCCCAAGGTCCTGCTCTTTGATGAACCGACGTCGGCGCTCGATCCGGAATCCACCCGCGAGGTTCTGGCGACCATGCGGAGCCTCGCGCAGAGCGGCACGACGATGATCGTCGTGACCCACGAGATGTCGTTCGCGCGGGCCTTCGCGGACCGGATCGTGTTCATGGCCTCCGGCGCCATCGTGGAAATTGCCGACCCTGAAACGTTTTTCACCTCCCCTTCCTCGGACCGGGCCAAAGCCTTCCTCTCCTCGGTCCATTAACAGCACCTGTGCAACGACGCACCCACCCTAAGGAGTCACCATGAAACGCGAGCACTTCCTGCCGGCCCTGGCCATCGCCGGCGCATTGGTCCTGGGCACCACAGCCTGCGGCGGCAGCACCCCGGCCGCCGAGACCCAACCGGCCCGGAGCTTCCCGGCCAACAGCACGATGGACAAGATCCAGAAACGCGGCAAAGTGATCGTCGGGGTCAAATTCGACCAGCCGCTCTTTGGCGTGAAGAATCCGGTCACCGGCAAGATGGAAGGCCTGGACATTGAGATGGCCAGAATCCTGGCCAAGGACCTCACCGGCAGTGCAGAGAATGTCGAGTTCGTTGAGGCGGTCACCAAAAACCGTGAGGCGTTCCTGCAGCAGAACAAGGTCGACGCCGTGATCGCCTCCTACGCAGTGACGGACGAACGGAAGAAAGTCGTCAGTTTCGCCGGACCCTACCTTGAGAGCAACGTGGCCCTGCTGGTACGCAAGGACGACAGCTCAGTGAACAAACCCGAGGACCTCCAGGGAAAGACCGTGTGTTCCACCACCGGCGCCCGCGCGGCCCAGCTCATCGGTGCGGCCGTGCCCGCGGCCAACGTGGTCCTGTTCAGCACCTACAGTGAATGCGCGCAGGCACTGAAGGATAAGAGGGTCGACGCGGTGACCACGACCGAGGCAATCCTGCTCGGTGTCCAGTCCCAGAATCCGGATGCCTACCGCATCGCGGACGGCCATTTGGCCGATGCCGAGGAATTTGCCATCGGCGTGGCCAAGGACGATGCAGCATTTCATGACTACCTCGATCAGCTCCTGACCAAGGCCATCGCGGACGGGGACTGGAAGAAGGCCTACGACGCCACGATCGGCCAGGTCAAGCCCGGCGATGTTACCCCGCCCAAAGTAACGCTGTAGGGATCCGCTGATGTCATTCCTTCTCAATCACCTCGGCGATTTTGGCCAGGGCGTGATGGTGACTCTGGGACTCGTTCTCCTGGGGGCCGCCGGTTCGGTGCTCCTGGGGACACTGCTCGCCGCACTGCGGACGAGCCCCATCAGGACGGCCCGGGGTGTTTCCTCGGCCTACGTGCTGATTTTCCGGAACGTGCCGCTTCCCGTGCAGATGGTGCTGTTTGTCTTCGGACTGCCGGTCCTGGGCATCCAGTACTCGCTCTACGCCTCGGCCGCCATCGTCCTGGTGCTCTACACCGCGCCGTTCGTAGCCGAAACCCTGCGCGCGGGCCTGAACACCGTGGACCGCGGCGAGCTGGAAGCCGGACGCGCCCTGGGCTTCGGGCCGATGGCCTCACTGAATCACATCGTCCTCCCGCAGGCCTTCGCCACGGTGACCAGACCGCTTGGCAACGTCTTCATCACCATGGTCAAGAACACCTCGGTCGCTGCCCTGGTGGGGGTATCCGAACTGACGTTCCTTTCGGACAAGATCGCGGTGGATGAGGCACAACCGTTCATTATCTTCGGCGGGGCCGCCCTCTGCTACCTCGCCATCGGGCTGGTCATCGGCCGGCTCGTATCCGCAGTCGATCAGAAGGTGGCGTTCAGCCGATGAGTACCGTATCGCTTTTTGACCCGGCCGGTCCGCGCGCCAAACGCCGCCACCTGCTCCTGGAAATCCTCACCGCCCTCATCGTGATCGCCGGCGCCTATCTGGTCTTCCGCGTCCTCTACGACAAAGGCGAGCTGAGCGCCGCGGCGTGGGCCCCGTTCGCCGAGCCCGGACTCTGGGCGCTTCTCGGCCAGGGGCTGTGGAACAACATTGCGGCCGCAGCCGTCGGCATGGTGCTGTCCATGATCACCGGATGCCTCCTGGCCTTCGGACTCGTCTCCACACACGCACCTCTGCGCCGGACCTGCCGGGTCTACACGGACGTCTTCAGCAGCATCCCCCTGCTCCTACTGCTCTACTTCACGTCCCTGGTGCTGCCCAACTACGGCCTCAAACTCGGGGACTTCTGGTTCCTGGTCATCGCGCTGACCCTGTACAGCGGGGCCGTCATCGGTGACCTGCTGCGCTCCGGGATCCTCGCGCTGCCGCCCGGTCAGGCCGAGGCCTCCCTCGCACTGGGTTTCTCCCACGTCGGGACGCTGCGCCTGGTCCTGCTCCCGCAGGCCCTGCGGTCCATGAGTCCTGCCCTCGTGAGCCAGCTCATCATCCTCTTCAAGGGAACAGCGCTGGCCTTTGTGCTCGGCGGCTACATGGAACTCCTGAGGTCCGCCACCGTCATCGGCCAGTACTACACCCGGTCCCTGCTGCAGGCCCAGTTTGTTGCCGCCCTGGGATTCCTGGTCGTCAACATCGCCCTCGGCGCCCTCGCCGTGGCCCTGGAGCGCCGCCAAAACCGCCTCGCCGCCCATGAACCGCTCCCCGTGACAGCGGCAGAGCCAGCCCCCGTACCGGCCCACCGCTAACACCCCCGGACGCGCTCCTACCCCCAAATCACCCCTATCTAACTGTGTATACAGTCGAATACCCAAGAATTCAACATGAAGGAGACAGAAAACAATGGCTGATCAGAACGAACCTGCAGCGGGAAACCTCACCAAGGCCGACGTGATCGTCGTCGGCGGCGGAAATGCCGGATTCACGGCGGCCCACGCCGCTGCCGTCCGCGGACGAAAAGTCATCCTGCTCGAAAAGGGCACCAAAGACATGGCCGGCGGCAACAGCTTCTACACCGCCGGCGCCACACGCATCGTCCACAACGGCCTGGATGACCTCCAAGAGCTCGTGGAACCGGACGAACGGCACAGCCGGACCGTCGTTCCGCCCTACAGCGCTGAGGAATACGCGTCTGACCTGGAAAAGGTCACCGAAGGCCGCAACGACCCGGCACTGACGGAAGTCCTCATTGCCGAGAGCCAGTCCACCCTTCGGTGGCTCAACAGCCTGGGCCTGAAGTACCGCCTGATGTACGAGCGTCAGGCCTTCGAGCGTGCCGACGGGTCCTACCTCTTCTGGGGCGGCCTGCACGTGGGAAACGTGGGCGGCGGCGAAGGCCTGATCGAAGACCACACCCGGGTCGCTGCAGAGCTGGGCATCGAAGTCAGGTACGGCCACGCGGCCCAAAGCCTCATCGTTGAGAACGGCCGTGTAGCCGGCGTCGTCGTCAACACCGCTGAAGGGGAGCTGCGCCTGAGGGCAGAATCCGTGATCCTCGCCGCCGGAGGCTTCGAGGCGGACCCGAAGCGGCGGCGGGAGTACTTGGGCGAAGGCTGGGAAAACGCCAAGGTACGCGGCACTCCCTACAACACCGGCGACATGATCGCCGCAGCGTTGGAGATCGGCGCCACCAAGGGCGGAGACTGGGGCAGCTGCCACAGCGTCCAGTGGGATGCCTTTACCGCCACTAACGAAAGCAACCGCGAACTCACCAACCGCCTCACCCGGCAAAGCTACCCGTTTGGAATCATCGTCAACACCGACGGCAAGCGTTTCCTGGACGAGGGTGCCGACTTCCGGAACTACACGTACGCCAAGTACGGCAAGGAAATCCTCAAACAGCCCGGCTCGGTTGCGTACCAGATCTTCGACGCCGGCCTTCGGCCCATGCTGCGCAGCGAAGAATACGAGATGCCCGGCATCTCTGTCGAGGTCGCCGACACCCTCGAGGACCTGGCCGTCAAAATCGGCATAGACCCGGAAAGCTTGTCCAAAACCGTGACGGACTTCAACAGCTCGATCGAGCGCTCCACCCCGTTCGACCCCAACGTCAAGGATGGCCGGAAGGCCGCCACCGAACCGGTCAAGAGCAACTGGGCCGCCCCGATCGAAACCGGACCCTTCTACGCCTACGGCGTCACCTGCGGAATCACGTTCACCTTCGGTGGCATCAAGTCCGACACCCACGGCCGCGTCCTGGACGCAGAGGGCAAGCACATCGAAGGCCTGTTCGTGGCAGGTGAAATGCTCGGCGGACTATTCAGCGTCAACTACCCGGGGGGCACCGGACTTGCTGCCGGGTGCGTCTTTGGGCGGCGGGCGGGCGTCCTGGCGTAGGGCACGGATCCACTGCACTTCTCCTCAAAAACCCGGGCGGGCCACCGCCGGCTTCACTCGCTCCGACGCTCGTCGCAGTGACCGGGACTGAGGGAGAGCCGGCTCTTGACGGCGAAACCTCCCCCGGGAGATTTGCCCTGATGTTCGCGAGCAAAACGGGTCTCCCGAGCGGACCATCACCACCGACTGCCGGCCCATTGTCCGGCACAGATGGGCGCTCTTCCCGCACTCCATCGCAACAGGCAGCCCGATAGTCGGGCGTGGGAAGAGAGCCCATAAGGAGGAGGCAGGGTGGCGGAAACGCCGCCCTGCGACCTCCCCCGACGCTCAAACGATTCCGGCACCGCAGTCGCCCCAACCCAAGGACAACCCATGACGCCCCGATCGTCCGGATCTCATACAGAAAACCGGAAACCCGCCCCCGTTGCCAACTGGTCCAAGCTCTCACGGGCCGACTACGTGCAAATCCACCAACACGGGGAAGTCATCGCTACCGGGCGCATCGACATGCTGGCAGCTGACGGCAACGTGCTTTGGCTCCATCTCGCGGGCGGCAACGAACGCGCCATCTTTCTCCAGAGTGACGGGCTAAGAATCTACCGAAGCCACCGCAGCGCAGCCAACTGACGGAACAGCTTCATCCGAGGACCGTGCTGGTGCTGCAACGCGCGGCCCGACAACAGCTGAACCGGATCATGGAACCGGGCCACCAGACATTCGGCTAACGTCACGATGACCAGTTCAGAGTGCAGAGGACTTCTGACATTCCGTGCCTCGACTGCTGAAAATGACAACTTTCGAAGCCCATGGCTGAAAGACCACGCTGTCTCAGTAATTGATCGTTATTGAGAACGGCGGGACCACCCCTTTGGCTCCTTATGCGCGCTATCGTGTGGCATGAGCTGTGGAGTTGGTCGCTCTGTGGCCGCGTTTTTTGGTCGGTCCGTGTCGCAACAGTGCCCGTAAGGCGAGCACCTATTCCCAATACATCGCAGCCGCACGTGAGCAGAGGCGCATCTCATGACCGCCGACACGAAACGCCGAGGCTAGTCGACGCACCGGATCGCGTCGCAGACGGTCACGGCTGGGCGTGACGCTCCAACGCGTCCAGAGTCGTCTCGGGCGATGTGTTGAAGCAGAAGGTGATTCCGGGCGATTCCGCATTGCACACGTTGATGATCCGCTCGAAGAGCTCGGTGTACTCCGGGATCATCCTGATGCCGCCCCCGATCATCACGAGGCCGAAACGATCACGACCGAACGCCGAGCGAATCTCTGCTTCGGCCTCGTCCGGGGAGGTGCCGATCAGGCAGTTGACGGCGTCGAAGCCGGCGGCCGTAGTGGCCCCGAACCCCGCTTCGATCCGTTCGGTCATCGTGGCCTCGTCGAGGCCAGGAGGCAGCTTGCTATAGTCGAGGGCTCGCGCGTGGATGCCGATCATGAGGATTCGAGTCATGGGCCTCATTGTGGCATGCACCCGAAACACTTGGCTGCGGGCCCGCTGGATCCTTGCTCGACCCGCCCCGCCCCAGATGAGCTGTTCCTGTAGTGCAGAGGACTCGTGACGTTCCGTGCAGACGACTTCGGAAAATGACATTGGTGGGCCGGCTCCAGGTTTGCGAACCGCCCGTTAGACGATCCCCCACCGCGACACCGTCCGCCCGCACTGGCGCTGCGAGAAATCAGATACAGATACTGGAAACTTGGATTCGCGCATGCCCCGCCCGCGAAACTGTCCCGCTCAGGTTGGACAATCGCGACAGTTGCACCCCTGCCCGCGCAGATCATCGGGCTACGCCCGGATCTCCACCAACGAACAGGACCTGACAGCGCCACGCAATGCGCTTTTTGGCTGGGTGTCCCCAGGGGGCCCGATCTATTTCGACAATGGCTGACCGACAGGAAAAAGAAACGGCCAGGACCAAGCGAAAGCCGTGGCGGCTGTTCGAGCCGGCGACGCCCCTTGTCGTCACCAAACGCGATAGGTTGGCCCGGCTCCTGCCCGCTGCTCGAGAACATTGCCGAGGACACAACGAAAATTTCCCAGGAGTTCTGGCTGCCGACAGGGATGACCATAGAGTTTTTGATCCCGAAGTCGCAGCAGGTCATGCAGTTCCAAGCGCTCCCGGCCATGAAGGAGTAAGCAGCAACACCGCTGTCCAAGGCAAGAGGAGGAGCCGCCAGACCAGCCGCCACCAACAAAAATGGGCCCCCGCAGGGGGTCCATAAAGGAGATTTGTACACATTCAGAGGCCCAACAAGCCCCTGCACAGGGAAAACACGTGCCCGAGGTGGGACTCGAACTGCATTCCCTCCCTTGCAAACACTGGGAAGTCCCCGAAACATGCGCAATCCGGGCCAGTCCGGCACCAGTACGACCCGATCCGCAGCCCAAAGTGTGCACAATGTACACACGCCAAATTGCCCAGTTCAAGGGAATGCGCCCGCTCCCCAATCCGGGTGCAGCTGTTCTGTATTCTGCGCCAGCAGCCGTCCGGAACGGAGTTCCGGCCAGCCGCAGCATCAGGCGCCCTCTGCCGCGGTGGACAGAAGACCCGTTAATGGCGTTTGGAATCAGATGACATCGGTAGGCCGCAATATTCTGCCCTGCAAACTAGATGAGGCCCTGGGCGAGCATCGCGTCGGCTACCTTCACGAAGCCGCCGATGTTCGCGCCCAGCACGTAGTTACCCGGGTCCCCGTACTCGTCCGCGGTGGCCGCGCAGCGGTCGTGGATCCCGACCACGATCTCCGTGAGCCGTTCCTCGGTGTGCGCAAAGGACCAGGAGTCGCGGCTGGCGTTCTGCTGCATTTCCAGCGCCGACGTGGCCACGCCTCCCGCGTTGGCGGCCTTGCCCGGGCCGAACAGGATGCCGGCTTCCTGGAAGACCGCGACGGCGTCCCGCGTCGAGGGCATATTGGCCCCCTCCCCCACCGCCAGCAGGCCGTTGCGGACCAGCCGGGCAGCGGCGTCGCCGTCGAGCTCGTTCTGCGTGGCGCACGGCAGCGCGACGGTCGCGTCGATGTCCCAGACGGAGCCGCCCTCCACGTAGGAGACTGCGGAGCGCCGGGCTTCGTAGTCCTTGAGCCGTCCGCGCTCGACCTCCTTGATCTGGCGCAGCAGCGCGACGTCGATCCCGGCCTCGTCCACGACATAGCCGGAGGAATCGGAGCAGGCCACAACGGTGGCGCCGAGCACCTGGGCCTTGGCGATCGCGTTGATGGCGACATTGCCGGAGCCGGAGACCACCACGCGCTGGCCGTCGAAAGACTGGCCGCGGGTCTTAAGCATCTCTTCGGTAAAGATCACGGCGCCGTAGCCCGTAGCTTCGGGCCGCACCAGCGAACCGCCCCAGGAGATACCTTTGCCGGTGAGGACGCCGGATTCGTAGCGGTTGGTGATCCGCTTGTACTGTCCGAAGAGGAAGCCGATTTCGCGGCCGCCGACGCCGATGTCCCCGGCCGGGACGTCCGTGTACTGGCCGATGTGGCGGTACAGCTCTGTCATGAAGGACTGGCAGAAGCGCATGATTTCTGCGTCCGAGCGTCCGCGGGGGTCGAAATCGGAGCCGCCCTTGCCGCCGCCGATCGGCATGCCGGTCAGGGCATTCTTGAAGATCTGCTCGAAGCCAAGGAACTTAATGATTCCAAGGTTTACCGAGGGGTGGAATCGCAGGCCACCCTTATAGGGGCCCAGCGCCGAATTGAACTCCACCCGGAAGCCGCGGTTGATCTGGAAGCTGCCGGCGTCGTCCGTCCACGGCACGCGGAAGATGATCTGCCGTTCGGGCTCGCAGAGCCGCTCGAGGACAGCTCCTTCAAGGAACTCCGGGTGGCGGTCGTGCACCGGTCCGAGACTTTCAAAGACCTCGATGACTGCCTGGTGGAACTCCATTTCGCCGGGATTCCGTGCCAGCACCGTGTCCCGGATGACTTCAAGCCGTGCGTCCACTGCAACTCCCTAAACTCTGGCGCCCCTCAGCGGGCGCAACAAACAAGCCTTTCCATGGTTGCACTGCGCCTCGCGGGAATTCTAAATGAAGCACTGACAGGCAGCCCGTATGACGCGAATGGCTGAACCTTCGTGGGCTCCATGCATTACCCCGTCAACCCGGCGGAGCGGGGTCCTGCCGTTCGTCGTCCTCGAGAGATTGTTGCTATCCAAGGCCGGTGCGCCAGAAGGAACAGGTCGCAGCCGATATTCCGCGCATTAGAGTCTGCTGCTTGGGAAGAGTCAGGCAGCAGACCCTGCTGCCGGGACCGGCACAGGGGTGTAAGGTCCCATCCTTGAGCATGGCCCAGAGGACGTTGAGTCGGCGCCGGGCCGGGGAGAGCATGGCCTGGTTTTGGGCATTCCCTTCGGTACGTTTGCGGTCGTAATAGGCCCGGGAGGCGGGGCAGCACTTCAGCGCAGGCGGGCGTTCAGGTCCGTGACTCGCTGCAGAAAACTAGGGGCAGCCGATGTGGCATGCTCGAAGGCGTAAGCAGCAGGATGTTTGCAAAGTAGAGGGCCAGCATTCCAAAGAATGCTGGCCCTCTACTACTTCCTGAGGAAAACCCCGGACTTTTTGATACCGTGAATCAGCCCGGCGGTCGCAACGTATCTTTCCATGCACTCCTGTCGGGAGTACTGGCCCGCGTATGACCAATTTGTCTCGCTAGGCCAATTTTGCATCGTCAACGCCGTTCCCCGCGAGCAGACCGGCGTCGCCAGTGGTATGAATGCCAACATCCGCACCATCGGTGGCTCCCTTGGGGCCGCCATCATGGCCAGCATCGTGGCCGCCGGCGCGGACCCCGCAGGGCTCCCCGCCGAATCCGGGTACACGAACGGGTTCCTCCTTCTCGCCGGGGTCATGCTTCTCGCTGGCATCCTCGGGCTGCTCATCCCACGCATCAAGCGCCACGTCGTGGGCACTCATACCGAAGAGCCCGACGTGCCGCACCGGCACGGGGAGATGGCCATGGTCGCCGGAGGTACAGTAGTTGGCGACGAATCGGAGTAGCCCGCCCCATTGTTCGGAACGCATCCACGACCTGCAAGGGAGCAAACGATGACAAATTCAACCCATACAAGCGGGCATGACCAAGCTAAGACATCGGAGGTGCGAACCCTTCGGCGTGACGCTGCGCAGAACCGTCGACGCCTCCTCGAAGCCGCCCGCACCGTGTTCGCAGAGCACGGCCTCGACGCCGGAGTCGAAGAGGTCGCTCAGGCGGCCGGAGTGGGAGTTGGCACTCTCTATCGGCGGTTCCCCACGAAATACGCCCTCATTGCCGAACTCGTCCGCGAGTTCATGGAAGAAGTAGTGGCTCTTGCACGGCAGGCGGAACAGGTCGCTGACGGCCGCGGCCTGGAGCACTTCGTATACGCACTGGGTGAGGTCCAAGCCGCGAACCGCGGGTGCCTCGCCCGCATCTGGACCGATGACACCAGCACCGCCCTGCGGGACGAGTACCGAGTGCTGGTCGCTGGCCTCCTAGCCAACGCGAAAGCACATGGCGCCATCCGGGACGACGCCGCTGTCACCGACTTGGATCTTCTGTTCTGGTCACTCCGCGGCATCATCGAGACCGCAGGTGAGCTCTCGACTCCCGCATGGCGGCGACAGGCCGCCATCTGCCTAGCTGGCCTGCGCCCCTCCTCGGACACGCTGGCCGACCTGCCGATCGGTGAAGAGATCGTCGTCCACTCCCGCGAGTCTTCCCTCCTGAGCTAACTCCGGGTCTGGGTATCGATCGCCCAAGGGCCACTCTTAGCACCGGTTGCTGCAGCTGCCTACGGTGTTGACCTGGCCGCCTGCCGGGTCGATAGCTCCAGGACGAGTGGAGGCCCTGGTTTCGGCGAGCCAAGTTCGGCAGCTAGGACGATTTTGAGCCGTGAGTTGATTCGTCGAGGACGAGTGCCAGGAGTCCGGGAAAGCGTCGATCGAGTTCTTCGCGGCGGAGCCAGTTGCGGTGCCTGTTTCCCTGCGCCTCCTGCTTGATGAGACCTGACTCGCGCAGAATGCGCCAGTGGCGCGTGAGGGCGGACTTGGAGACACCGTAGTCCGCGTTGCTGCAGGCCCGGCCCGGTTCATCCGCGAGCTGCACGACGATCGCCCTACGCACCGGGTCGGTGAGGGCTGACATCACGTCGAAGAGATCGAACTCGTCCTCGGCAGGGATGGTGAGCGGGTTTGCCAAACGACTAGCCATGGTTCCTATCCTAATCCGCAATGCCTAAAGATGTACCACTTTACGCGTACATGATCTACAGTTGATGTACGAGTCTGCGTGTACATCAATCATGCTGATTGGTGCCAGGAACAGCAAGCCCCCGTAATCACCTATCCAGCGCAGCCCACGGGGCTGTGCTCCACACGAACGAAAGAGGACCACCCATGAAGGTTTCTGTCATCGGCGCCGGAGCAATCGGCGGCAACATTGCACGTCGACTCAGTGAAGCCGGGCACGAAGTGCTCATCGCAAATGCGCGCGGACCCGAGAGCGCCAGCGCTGAGGTGTCCGATGCGGGTGCGCAGCCGGCCGAGCTGGGGGTTGTGACCCAGGACAGGGACGTCATCATCCTGGCGATTCCGTTTGGCGTCCAGCCCAAGCTCAAGGACCTGGTCACGACCGTGCCGGAGAACACGGTGGTCGTAGACACGTCAAACTACTACCCCGGAATGAACGGGCACATCGAGGCCGTCATTGACGGCCAGGTCGAGAGCCTGTGGAGCCAGGAGCAGCTGGGACGCCCGGTCGTGAAAGCCTGGAACGCGGCGTTGGCTGAGACGCAACGGAGCATGGGGAAGCCAGCCGGCAGCCCCGACCGGATCGCGATCCCGGTCGCGGGTGACTCAGCAGAGGCTCGCGCAACGGTGATGCAGCTCGTAGACGATACCGGCTTCGACGCGTACGACGCCGGCTCCCTCGCCGAGTCGTGGCGCCAGCAGCCCGGCACCCCGGCCTACTGCACTGAGCTGGGCCTCAGGGACCTCGGTCAGGCTCTGGCCGCCGCCGTCAAGGACAAAGCGCCGGGCACCCGCGACCGACTGATGGAGCACTTCGGTTCCCTGGGCGAGATGCCCTCCCGTAAGGAAACCGTCGCGATCAATCGCGCCGCCCACCACTGAAGCAACCTGCCTACCCGCAGAAAAAAGAGGAAAACATGACAACCGGAAAACAGATGATCCTGGGGATGCACCTCGGCAACGGGTACGGGTCACAGGGTTCGGCCTGGAGGGCCCCCGGGGTGGACCCCGCGAACTACACCAGCTTCGATGCGCAGGTCCGCTACGCCCAGGCCGCCGAACGGGGTAAGTTCGCGTTCTTGTTCCTGCCTGATTTCCTGGGCGAGCAGGCGGACCTGACCCGCGAATCGCTCATGATCACCCTTGAGCCCATGATGACGCTGGCGGCCATCGCCCGTGAGACCGAGCGCATCGGGCTGGTGGCCACGGGCTCCACGACCTTCAACGAACCCTTCAACATCGCACGCCAGTTCAAAGCGCTCGACGTGATGAGTCACGGTCGCGTGGGCTGGAACGCGGTGACCACCAGTGACCCGGCCGCTGCCGCGAATTATGGGCAGTCGATTGCTCCTCGGCCCGAACGTTACCAGCGTGCCCACGAGACCATCCGGATCACTCAGGCCCTGTGGGGGAGTTGGCAGCAGGACGCCTGGGTGAAGGACACCGCTACTGGCCGGTTCGCTGACCCGGCGAAGATCCAGCCCATCAACCTACAGGGCGAATATGTCGCTTCCCGCGGCCCACTGCCCATCCCCCCATCCGAGCAAGGCCAGCCCGTCATCTTCTCCGCCGGTGGCGGAGGAAACGGGGCAGAACTCGCCGGCCGGTACGCCAGCGGGGTCATCGGCGCCGTGTTCACCATTGAGGACGCCCGCAACCAGCGCGAAGCGCTCCGCGAGGCGGCCCGCCGGGCAGGCCGCGACCCCGACGAAGTGAAATTCTTCGCTGGCGTGATGCCGGCCATCGCCGCCACCACGCGAGCCGCTCTGGACCGCCGGGTCGCACTGGGCGGACTCACCGCTCCGGGACGTGTCCCCTACCTGGGATCGATGCTGAACCTAACCCTTGAGGTCAGTCAGCTCGACGAACCATTGAGGCCCGCTCAGCTGGCTGCTGCAAGCCCGAGCCCATTCGATCCGCGCTCCGTTCGCGCCCTTGATGTCGCCCGCGAGGGGTGGACGATCCGCGACATTCTCGCCCACGGCGTCATCGACTATCACCCCACCCCCGCCGGTCCCGCCTCGGTCACCGCGGATCACATGCAGGAATGGTTCGAAGCCGGCGCCTGCGACGGGTTCTGGGTCTCCATCGACATCAACGAAGACGGCATCGACACCTTCGTCGACGAAGTCGTCCCCCTGCTGCAGGAACGCGGGCTCTTCCACCACGACTACGAAGGCACAACCCTCCGGGATCACCTCGGCGCGCCCGCGCAATACGGGATCGACCCCCGGATCGCCGCCTCGGCTAGCTGACATGACAGCTACCGGAACCCGCCCACAGTCTAGAAAGAGCACCCTTGACATGCCGACAGTTGACATGACGACAACCGACACTCGAGGCATTGATTCCGGACTGTTCCGCAGCGCGGTCGGCCAGTACGCTTCCGGGATCACCGTCATCACCGCGGGCGGCGATGCCGGACCGATCGGGTTCACATGTCAGTCGTTCTACAGCGTGTCGGTCGACCCGCCGCTCGTGTCGTTCAGCGTCATGAAGACCTCGACCACCTACCCGCGAATCCGCGACACGGGAAAGTTTGCGGTCAACATTTTGTCCCGCGAGCAGGAAGCCGTATCCAGCCAGTTCGCACGCAAAGGTACCGACAAATGGGTGAACGTTCAGTGGACTCCGTCAGAGGAGGGGAATCCCGTCCTTGACGGGACCCTCGCCTGGCTCGACTGCCGGATCTGGGCCGAGCACGATGCCGGGGACCACATCATCGTCCTCGGACAGGTCCTCGAGCTGGGCGCAACCGACGAACATCTTCCCGAACCCCTCTTGTACTTCGAGGGGCAGTACCGAGCGCTTCGCCCTAACAGCAACTTATGAAAGCCGGTTGCACCCACAAGGACACCATGCAGCAACAGCGTCACTATCCGTTCTCTGACGGACACCCGCCATTTACCGCTGACAAAACGACGCCAAATACCGCTGCGATTCACAATTTTGACTACAAGCTCGCGCCTAAGTGGATGATTCTCATAAATAGTTCTCGAAACCGTACGGTCGAGCTCGGAGTCGGAATCGAGTTTTGAGAAGAGAAAACCCATATGCCGGCACAGCGTCTGGCCCGGCGCCTCGCGCGTGGTCCCTTGCCATCCCCGCGGCCGTTCGGGATGATGCCTAGGCGCGGTGCTTTAGTGCCTAAGCCGAAAGGGGCGCCGATGTTGCAGGCATTTGGCTGGGGTCTGCTTGCCGGGTCCTCGTACTTCCTGGGTGGACTGCTCGCTCTGCGGTGGCGCGTCGGCAACAGCGTCCTACTCGGCATCCTGACCGGGCTCGGTGCCGGCGCCCTGCTCTCGGCAGTCGCCTACAAGCTCGTCGCCGAGGCCGGACGGCTGGCTGGCGGAAGCGGTTATGTCGGGGTGGGGCTGATCGGCGGGGCCGTGGCAACGGCGTGGGTGGTGACGGGTGCCGTGCGCGGCCGGAGGCTGTCCGAACCTCCCGTCCACGAGCCCAGGTTCCTTGTGATCGGGCTGTCCGTGGTCGCCGAAGCGGTTGTTATCACGGGGGCGCTACTCAGTGGCTACGGCATCAGTGCCGCGGTGCTTGCCGCTGTCTTCCTCTGCGGCGTGCCCGAGGCCATGGCCGACACCGGACCGCTGCGCAAGTCAGGCATGACCACCCGCCACGTCATGTCCGCCTGGCTGGCCATGACGTTCTTGTGCGCCGCGTCGGTGGCCGTCTTCATGGTGCTGCTGCGGGCAGCCCCGCCCGAGGTGGTGGCCTTCACGCTGGCCTTCGCCGGCGGCGGCATCCTGACGAACGTAACGACCCGCATGGTGCCGGAGGGGCTCCGGGACGCCGGCGCCGCCACCGGCATCGCGATCGCCGTCGGCTTCGGCCTCTCGTTCGCCCTCGTGGAGATCCTCGGCGGGCACTGAGGCCGCGGCCGTTTTCATCCTTCGGCTTTCCGGGGACCGGCATGTCGCAGAAGACATCATGGCCACGGCCTTCCTCGAGCTTTGGAGGCGCCGCGACACAGTGCGGGTCATTGAGGGGGCTGTCCTTCCCTGGCTGCTCGTCACGACGACGAATGCGGCACGCAACAGTAACCGGGCATCACTGCGCCGTCGAAAGCTCCTCAGCTCACTTCAGCGGACCAACGGATCTCGAAAAGGAACGGGGCACCGAGACCGAAATCGAGTTTCGAGAAGGAGCCCGGAAGCCCAGATCGCATTGAATGCGGAGGATCTTTCCGACCGTCCCGGGTTCGATGAACAGTTTCTGGGTGCCCGGGTCGGCATGCCGCCCCTACTCGGCGTCGAGTCGGTCCTGTTCCCCTACACCCACTTTTCCATCCTCATGCGGCTGCACAAACGCCTGGCAGCCGTCACTGCGCTAGGAATCGACGGCACCAAGCTGATCGCTCTGGACCGGTCCGGGATCCAGTGGAAACTGGATCCGCGGCTGCGCGCGGACGAACAGGCCGGCGAGACGGTCTACGCCCGCAACGACGTCGACCGCGGCCACCTCGTCCGCAGGGCATCAGCAGTATGGGGCGACACACCGGCGGAAGCCGCCCGGGCCAACGCGGACACGTTCCGCTATACAAACGCAGCCCCGCAGGCGGCCAAGTTTAACCAGGGAATGGACCTCTGGCTCGGCCTGGAGTCCTACCTGCAGGAGAACGCAGCCGACAACAGCCGGCGGCTCGTCGTCTTCACGGGCCCGATCTTCGGGGACACCGACCCCGTCTAACGCGGCGTGCAGATCCCGCTGAAGTTCTTCAAAGTTGCCGCCTTCATGCACCACGGCTCCCTCGCCGCCACCGGATATGTCGTGGACCAGACACCCCAGCTGGCGGACCTCCCGGATGTACCCCGCCCGGGTGCACTGGACGAGGCTCCCCCACTGGGTCCGTTCCGAACATTCCAGGTACCCATCAGAGACATCGCGGTGCTGACCGGGCTCGACCTGGAACAACTGACCGCCGTGGACCGGATGCCCATTGCATCAGCGCTGCCCACCGCCCGGGTCGCTTCAACCTGGCGGCGACTGAGAACACCGCAGGACCTTGATCTCGACTTCGATCTAAACGACTAGGAACAGAACCCGTAGCCCGCTTGCCTCGCCTGCGTTTGCGCGGCAAATGGGCTGGTCACTTCATCCGCGGAAATCGGGGCCGAGGTTCAACAACCAGGAATTGTCATTCCATCTGAGTGAAAATTGAACGTCCGCAGGGTTTCCGGATGGGTCCGTGGTGCTTACTCGCACGCCCGCGACGTCTGGGGGCAATTCCGAAGAATAGACAGTGGTGTATCCAGAGTCTTTGACCCCGCCCCACTCCGAAAGCATCAACTGGGCGTTAGAGTCCGCAGTTTGCGGGCCGGGCTGTGCAAGCTTGACCAGCTGGTCCTTGTCTTGGGCATTCAGAGCATGCATAACCGATGAGACCACCGCATCGCGTTTACCGAGATCAGGAGCCGGTCCGCTCGTGCAGGCGCTGAGTGATAAAGCCGAGAGGAGCAGGACAACGCATGCCATAAAGGTCGTGGCCAGCAAACGGATTTTCATCGTCTCGATCCTGTAGTTCTCAATACCCACCAGGTCTCACCTGGATCTGCATCCTACTTATTCCCGGCTAGATACTCCATGAACGCGCTGCTGAAGTGGGTGAAGACGGCGAGGTCGAGCGGGCTTTGGTTCACTCGAGCCAAAACGCGCAAATGTACCCCTTCTCGAAACGAAGGATTTTGAGAATCACCGGAATTGAGCCTGTCGGCCCTACTTCACGGAGCCACGCCGTTGGCTGGTCACGTCAGCCCAGCAGCAGGAGCGCGGTGAAGTAGCCGGTCAGGCACCGGCCGCCGGACCAGACCGCGAGCCGGCGGCCGGGTTCTACCCTCCGCGGCCTATTCGGCCAGTTTTGCCACTGCCTGGGCTGTGAATCGCAGCGATAAGTGGCGGCATTTTCGCAGCGCTAAATGTCACGCCTGGTGCCCGTATGCAGATTATTCAGCGGGCGGTCAGGCCGGGTTAGCTGCAGAATTCGTGGCAAGGACGTCTTTGCGGATTGCCCAACGGCCGATGGCTGCCGCTGCGCCAACACTGGCCCATGGGATCAGCAGCCAGGGCTGCCATCCGAGACCCAGGACGCTTCCCAGCAGCCAGAACACGAGAGCGGGCACCGCGAAAAAGGCTCCGATGTGGATCCATTGATTCCTGACCGGGCGCAAAAGATAGGCCAACACCCAGGCCAATGGCACCGCGAACACCAAGGAAACTCCGAAGCCATACAGAATCACCATGCCCAAAAAGCCCCATACGTAGCCGGCGTCGGTGCCGTCCCGCAAGGCGGGCACACCATAGCCTGCCGTCACCAGGAGAACTAGCACTCCCACCCAGAGCGAGGTGGCGATGAGCCAGCCCTTGATAAACGCGTACGCATCCAGGACCACCCTGTGTGACCGAACTGCCTGCGGCTGCGCCGCATCCCCCAATGCCATGGGCATAGCCTACCGATGCGCAAAAGCTTCCCCCTCGTGCCGAGGGTGCGGCCGTCCGATAGGGGGTCCCCACCGCGACACCATCCGCCCGCACTGGTGCTGCGAGAAAATCCGGTACGGATACTGGAATCCTGGGATCGCGCCTAACCCGGCCGCCATACTGTCCCGCTCAGGTTGGGCAATCGCGACAGTTGCACCTGCCCCGCAGATCATTGGCTGCGTCCGGGTCCAACGAACGGGACCTGGCAGCGCCGTGCAAGGCGTTTACGGGTCTGGGCGCCCCCAAGGACCTGATCATTAGTGACCACGGCGTGACCGGAAGGAATGGGAACGGCCGGGACTGAACGAAGCCCTGGCGGCTGTCCGGGCCGGCGGCACTTTTGTTGTCACCAAACTCGATCGGTTCACCCGGCCCCTACCCGATGTTCGAAAACCTCATCGAGGACACGAGGAGAAGTTCCCAGGAGTTCCGGCTGCCGACAGGTATGACCACGAGGACTTGAACTCGACTCACAGCAAGTCATGCAGTTCCAGGCGCTCCCGGCCATGAAGGAGTACGCAGCAACACCGCTGTCCGAGCCAAGAGAAGGAGCCGCGAGACCCCAGCCGCCACCAACACAAATGGGCCCCGCAGGGGCCCATAAAAGGAGATTTGTACACATTCAGCGGCCCACAAGCCCCTGAACAGGGAAAACACGTGCCCGAGGTGGGACTCGAACTGCATTCCCTCCCCTGCAAACACTGGGCACCCGCGGAAACATGCGGAATCCGGCCCGATCCGGCCAATGTACGACCCGATCCGAAGCCCAACGTGTGTACTTTGTACACACCCCAAATTGGCCAAGTCAGAGCATTGCAACCACCAGCCGCACCCACGCCGGGGTGCGGCTGTTCTGTATACTGCGCCAGGAGCCTTCCGGAACGGTCAGCCCCAGCATCAGGCTCCTTCTGCCGCGGCCGACAGAACGTTTCGTCCCGCGGATGGTGGTGGATCCGGCCGTTGGGCTGTTCGGGGCTGACGAGTGGGTATTCACGGCCATGCTGGACGGCTGGCAGGCAACAGATGCTCGCTCGAGGGCTGAAGACGCTTGCCACCTCCCTGCAGAATGAACAAGCCATGCGGGAACCGCTGCACCCCGGGCGTCGGGCGAATGAAGCCTACGGACGCGTTCCCGAGTCCAACTACCGAGTGACGGGCACGCCTCGAGGAACCGGGCTGAGATCGAGCTGCGCCGACAACTGCCACAGCCTGTGGCACACATCCCGCGGGTGGACGGATTGCCGGCCTGTCTCGCCCCTGGCGACGTCCTCGCCCACCCAGACACCCCCGCCGTGTGGAAGCAGGGAACTGAGCCAACGAAATCTGGACAGAATCCTGAATCTCAGGAAATCCCTCAAGTCGTCCAACGTAGAACCGGTCTACGCCCTGGTTGACTGCTCCTCGTTGTCAACCCGCCCGGCCGGAGGGCTGTGCGGCAGCCCCGCTGGCCATCAAGCATCGGTCACACGCTATGCAGGAAGGATTCGCCCCGCCAATAAGATGCAACCTGACCGGTCAAGCGTGGACAAGGGCTACTTCTTCTTGTCCATCAACAGGTTGGTGATGCGCATGGTGCACAGGCGCTGGCCTGCCTCGTTAGTGATGACCACCTCGTGGGTGGTGAGTGTCCCTCCCAAGTGCAGGGGTGTGGCAGTAATGGTGATCTGCCCCTCGCGGGCGGAACGGTGGTGCGTGGCCGAAACGTCTATGCCCACGGCAGTCTTGCTCAGGGTGCTGGCGTGT
Organism: Arthrobacter sp. 01T425; assembly: GCF_056398725.1. Taxonomy (NCBI): domain Bacteria; kingdom Bacillati; phylum Actinomycetota; class Actinomycetes; order Micrococcales; family Micrococcaceae; genus Arthrobacter; species Arthrobacter sp. 01T425. The sequence goes on from NZ_JBFTPY010000003.1 coordinate 88,083, forward strand.
ATTACGGCCGCCCAAGATCCCACAGCTTCGCCTACCGCGAGGGATGCGCCGCCGTGCAACAGGCCGAACGACTGCCTGTTGCCCTCCACCGGCATGGTGGCGACCACGCGCTGCACCGACTCCTCCGTTATCTTCACTCCCATTTTCACGTCCAGCTCACCGAGCGTGATCTTCCAGGGCGACGTATCGGTGGCGGGACTGTCCTCGGACGGGGTGGTCATGTGCTCTCCTTTGACGGTTTAAGTTCTGGTGTGCGGCACGCCGCTCTCATGCGCTGTGATCCTGAGACCGGACGGACGGTCAGTGGTGATCTGGGGCCCGTGTTTCGATATCCTTGGGCCGCCTTAGGCTGTGAACTGGTGGCGTTGGCACGATGTCTTCCGTGCGCGACGATATTTCTTTGTCTAGAGCAGGCGATCGAGTCGTGCATCGTTGTTGTTGATCCACGCCAGAAACATCCGGCGGTCGACTTTTCCCCTGTCGGTCAGTGGCATCTCACTGAGTAAGTAATAGTCCATCGGCCTCTTGTCCCTGCTTAGAACTGCTTCCAGCCCTGATGCGAGGGTGGTTGCGGTGAGCCCCCCGCAGGAAGGAACGATTCCGGCCACCACACGGTGACCTCGCAGGTCATCTGGCGTACCGACTGCTACGGCAGTTTCGATGCCGGGGACGGAAGTCAGGGCGAGCTCGATTTCGTGCGGGTAGACGTTTTTGCCTGCAGTGTTGATCATGTCCGAGCTCCGCCCGAGTATGTGTAAATCCCCGTCATGGAGGTATCCCTGATCTCCGACAGTGAAGTAGCCGTCCAGACAACGGAGGGCCTTCCCGTCATCGCCCCAAAGGTAGCCCTGACACACCATGGGGCTTTTGACGCTGATGTTGCCCGGGGTGCCCTCTGGCAGAGGCCGTCCATGGTCATCGAGGATCTTTACTTCTACGCCGGGGAAAGGCCGGCCAATGGCGGTACCGGCGGCATCTAGTGGCTCCCCCGCGGCGAAACCACGACCGGACACGAAGCTGAGTTCCCCGGCGCCGTAGTACTCGAAGATGGTGGCGTTCGGTGCCCAGCGCCTGGCTGCATCCAAGGTTCGGGCGTCCAGCTTGGACCCGGCGCAGATGATCGTCCTGATCGCGGAGGCATCGACTGATGCCATGAGTCCTCGTTCGCTGAGGAGGCGGAGCATAGTTGGGACGAGAACCAACCTGGTGATCCCGTCATGGATGATCACTGCGTGCGCGTCGCCGACATCGAAGCTGCGCAGGGTGTGGAATTCAGTGCCGGCATAGAGGCACTCGGAGAGTGCGTAAAGGTTCAGGCTTGCCGAGAGCGGTCCGGGGGCGAGCGTCCTGTCGTCCGGGCGGAGGCCGAAAAACTCAACGGACGCGTCAAAGGAGGCTTGCCAGGACCGGCGGGAGCGGGTGAAGGCCTTGGGTGTGGACGTCGTGCCGGCGGTAAAGCCTATGAGGAAAGTCGAGTCCGGATCGCCGTCTTCCAGCACAGTTCCGGCGGCACGGGACGGGGAGGGCAGCCTCCGGGCGATCTCTTCCATGGCCTGGGGCGTCCAGGCGGGATCGAGTACAGCGAGCTGTCGTTCTCCGGCTATTCCGGCGCAGTAAAGCGCAGCAAACTCGGCCGTGTTGGGTTCGGACAAGATGTAAGTGTCCGGAGTCGACGGGACGAGCTCCTCGGCTGCGCCCCGAAGCTCGGACCAGCTGAATCCACGGCCGCCGACGGCAATTGCCGTGTCGGCCGGGCGGAGGTCCGCCCACCTCTGGATTCTGTTCAGGAATGGCAACGGTTCACGTCCTGTTGATTTGCTTGGCTTCTTACCCGGTCAGGTGACGGCTGGCGGCGGCGTGAATGCTTCATCGGGCCCAATCGGCGAACGGGATGGGGGCGCCGAAGATCAGGCCGGCCAGGGTCATGCCGAGGGCTGAGCCGATGTAGCGCATGCTCGTGGGAAGTGATTCGGAGAAGAACGCGGCCCGGGTGCCGGCAGTGATTTGGATACCGCACAGGGCCATGGCGATGATGGCGACGCTGGCCGGGTAGTTCATGGAGGGGAACATGGTGCCGGCGGCCACACCCTGCAGGATCAGGCCGACACCCGGTCAAGACCGGGCCCTTGATCTGACACTTTCGGCTATGCCTCTGTTGTAGCAGGGGCCTCCGCCGGCTGGCCGGCGCGGCGCTTCATCAGGGCCGTCCGGCGCACGACGCAGACCAGGTCGTTGTCCTGGTTGTAGCCGCGGTGTTCGATGCCCACGATCCCGGTGTCCGGACGCGACCTTGATTCCCGCTTGTCCAGGGCCTCGGTCTCCACACGGAGGGTGTCGCCGAAGAACACAGGCTTGGGGAACTCGATGTCCCGGAAGCCGAGGTTGCCCAGGGTAGTGCCAAGGGTGGTGTCCTGGACCGGGATACCGGTGACCAGGCCGAGGGTGAAGATGCTGTTGACGATCTGCTTCCCGAAGATGCTCTGCTTCGAGAACTCCGCATCCAGGTGCAGCGGCTGGACGTTCATGGTCAGCGCTGTGATTAGCAGGTTGTCCGTCTCCGTGACGGTGCGGGTAACGTCGTGCCTGATGACGTCTCCGACGACGAAATCCTCAAAATACATTCCGGCCATGGCTGGCCTCCTTTACTTGGGTGGGGTTTGTTAGGTAATGGTCACGCTGCGGCGAGGGCCAGTGCCTCGCGTGCGTGGTTGGCGTGGGCCAGGTCAATGTGGTCCCCGCGGTAGGAGACGGCGCCGTGGCCGTTGCGCTGGCCTTCCTCGAAGGCGGCGATCAGGCCTTCGTAGTACTCCTTCAGCGTCTCGGTCAGGCCGTATTCCTCGTTGGCGATGGGGGCGTGCGAGGGGTGGATCAACACCTGCCCGGTGTAGCCCAGGCCGCTGTTGTCCTGGGCGAAGGTGCGCATCCCTTCCAGGTTCCGCACCTCCTGCCAGAGCCCCAGCACGATGGTGCGGATGCCGGCGGAACGCGCCGCCACCACCACCTTGCTTCGGAGGTACAGAGTTTCCACCCCGGCGGCCGTCCAGCGGAAGCCGACCTCCCGGGAGACGTCCGCATCCTTGGCGGCCGCTGCCATCACTCCGCCAACCCGGGGGCCGGCCAGGATCTCATCCACCTTGTTGATGGAGGCCGCGGTTTCCAGGGAGGGCATCAGTTCAACGGTTCCGCGGTCAATGCCGTGATCGAGTTCCGCCGCCGTGACCAGCGCGTCGAACCGGACCACGTCGTCGCGGGAGAACAGCTTGGGGAGCAGGAACGCGGTCAGGTTGCGGTGCGTCACCCCGGCCACGTCGCGGCCGAAGTAGACGGTGTCCAGGGCATTCGGGCGGATCAGGATGCCCTTCGAACCATCATGGGCATCCAGTGCGTCACGGGCATTGGTGCGGGCCAGTTCCTTGTCCTGCTCGGGGACGGAGTCCTCCAGGTCGATGATGATGGCATCGGCCTCGGAGTTCAGCGCCTTGTCGATCCAGTCCCGCTTGTGCCCGGGGACAAAGAGCAGCGAACGGAACGGTTTCATGCCGCCACTTCCTCGGTGATCTTGGTCAGCAGGGTGCCGGCGGCCATGGAATCGCCCACGACGGCGGTGATCTCACCGACCACTCCGGAGGCCGGCGCGGCGATGGGGTTCTCCATCTTCATGGCTTCCAGGACGAACAGCACGTCGCCCTTGGCCACCCTCTGCCCGGCGGCCGCGTTGATCTTGATAATGGTGCCCTGCATCGGAGCCTTGACGGTTCCGTCGCTGACTTTCTCGCGCTTGGCCCGTGCCTGCCGCGTCCGGCCGGTGGTGGCTGCCGGATCAGCGGCTGACGGGTCGGCCAGGGCCGGGGCCGCGTTGCCGTAGCCGCCCGCGCTGCCGTAGTCATTGAACGTGGGAATGATGAAGAAGCGTCCGCCCACCTCCACGTTGGCGCGGTCCACGGGCTCGGGTTCCGTGAAGTCGACGGTCTCCTCCAGCCACAGCGTGCTGAAGCGAAGCTCCTGGAAATCCGGGTGCGAAACAATGGTCTGCGCAGCCGGGGCCGTGGTGGGCACACCTTCGATCTGCAGCCGCTCCAGGCCGCCGAGCAGGCGTTTGATCGCCGTCTCGCGGTCCGGGCCGTAGGCAATCAGCTTGCCGATGAGGCTGTCGTACAGCGGCAGCACCGTGTCGCCGGACTCGTATCCGGCGTCGAACCGCAGGCCCTCGCCGACCGGTGCGGTGAGGAGGTCCACCGGGCCCGGGGCGGGGAGGAAGCGGCCTTCCGCGACGTCCTCGGCGTTGATGCGTGCCTCGATGGCTGCGCCCTTGGGGGTGAGGTTGCCCAGGATGGACAGTTCCTCGCCTGCCGCCACGCGGATCTGCTCCGCGATCAGGTCCACGCCGTGCACCATTTCGGTGACGGGGTGTTCGACCTGGATGCGGGTGTTCATTTCGAGGAAGTAGAACTTCTCGTCCTCCACCAGGAACTCAACAGTGCCGGCGCCGACGTAGCCAACCTCGCGGGCCAGCCGGACGGCGGCCTCACCCATGTTCCGGCGCAGGGTGTCGGAGAGGCCGGGGGCCGGGGACTCCTCCACCAGCTTCTGGTGGCGGCGCTGTACGGAGCAGTCGCGGTCACCCACGAAGACGGTGTTTCCGTGCGTGTCGGCGAAGACCTGCACTTCAACGTGGCGGGCGTGGGTGAGGTACCGCTCGAGGTAGACCTCGCCGTTGCCGAAGGCCGCGGTGGCTTCACGGACGGCGGCGTCGAACGCTTCTTTGGCTTGCGGTTCGGAGTCGATGCGGCGCATGCCGCGTCCGCCGCCGCCTGCCGAAGCCTTTACCAGGACGGGGTAGCCATGCTCGGCGCCGAACGCCTCGACGGCGGCTGCGCTGGCAATGGCTCCGTCGGTGCCCGGTGCGAGGGGCACCTGGACGCGGATGGCCACATCGCGGGCGGCCACTTTGCCGCCCATGGTGGTGATGGCGTAGGGCGACGGTCCAATGAACGTCAATCCCGCGGCAGCCACAGCCTCCGCGAACTCCGGGTTCTCGGAGAGGAAGCCGTAGCCCGGGTGAATGGCCTGGGCACCCGATTCGAGCGCCGCCGCGATGATCTTAGGGATGCTCAGGTAGTTGCTGCTGGCGGGACCATCGCCGAGGTCGATGGCGGTGTCCGCCGCGCGGACGTGCATGGACCCGGCGTCCGCGGACGAATAGACAGCAACGGACTCGACGCCGAGGGCGCGGCAGCTGCGTGCCACCCGGACGGCGATTTCGCCGCGGTTGGCGATCAGGATTTTGGTGAACATGATTGTCCTTAGGGCTAGGGCTAGGGCTAGGGCGCAGGAATCAGCGCAGGATGCAGGCGTTGCGGCATTCGCCGATGCCGTCGATCGAAGTAGTGACGACGCTGCCGTCGGTGAGGAATTCCTTGGGAGTGAGGCCGTCGCCTACACCTCCCGGTGTGCCGCTGAGAATCACATCGCCCGGGTGGAGCGTGGTGATCGCGGAAATGTAGCGGACCAGGTTAACGGGGCTGAACACCAGGTCGCCGGTATGCGCCTTTTGTTTGGCCGCCCCGTCCACCGTGCAGGTAATTTCCAGGTCCGGTGCGGTTCCTGCGTCATCGGCCGTCAGCAGGAACGGGCCCAGCGGGGTGGTGGTGTCGAAGGTTTTGCCCTGCAGCCACTCGGGCGTCCGGCGCTGGAAGTCGCGGGCTGAGATGTCGTTTGCCACCGTGAAACCGGCAATCGCCGCCGCCGCTTCCTCGGCCGAGGCCCGCGAGACCCTGCTTCCGATGACGATGGCGAGCTCAGCCTCCCAGTCCACGGATTCGGAACCCTGCGGCAGGACGATCGGATCGTTGGCACCGATCAGGGCGTCCGCGAATTTGGCGAAGAGGGTGGGGTGCTCCGGCAGTTCCCGGCCCATCTCAAGGATGTGCTCGCGGTAGTTGAGCCCGACGCACACAATCTTTCCGGGGGCGGTGACCAGCGGCGCGAACTCGGCCCCGTCAATCGCGAGGCGTGTGCCGCCGTCGTACTGATCCACTGCCGGCGATCCGGCACGGAGCCAATCCCCCACGTCGGCAAACGGCAAGAGCGCCAGAGCACCATCCACCTCCACGGCGGCTGCGGTGCCGCCTTCAATCCGTATCGTTGCGAGTTTCATGCGCCCCATCCCAGGTTCGATTTCAGCTGAGCCTTCACGAGCTTGCCGGCCGCGGACCGCGGCAGCTCGTCGGCACCCATGAAGACGATTTTCTTTGGAATCTTGTAGCCGGCCAGGTGCCCGCGGAGGAAGGCGGATAGTTCCTCCCCGTTCGCCTGCAGTCCGCTGCGGAGCACGACGACGGCCCGCACCTCCTCGTCCCAGCGCGGGTCCGGGACACCCACCACGGCTGCTTCCAAGACGGCGGGGTGCAGGTACAGCGCCTGCTCGATCTCGGCGGAATAAACATTCTCACCACCGGTCTTGATCATTTCCTTCAGCCGGTCCCGGAAGAAGTAATAGCCGCGCTCATCCTGCACGGCCAGATCTCCGGTATGGAGCCAGCCGCCGCGGAAGGCCTCGGCGGTAGCTTCGGGCCGGCCATAGTAGCCGGTCATCAGGGACGGGCCCTTGACGCAGATCTCGCCAAGCTCACCGGGGCGAACCGGCTGGCCGAACGGATCCTGGAGCTGCGCTTCGGCGAGCAGGTACTCGGTGCCGATGGAACCGTCGACGGCGGGATCCAGCATGTCTTCCGGCTTGAGCCGGGTGACCATGGGCCCGGCCTCGGTGAGCCCGTAACGGAAGTACAGTTCGGCGTCGGGCAGCAGGTCAGTGAACAGCTGCTTGTCCGGCATCCGCAGCAGGCCGGCGCCGGTATGGACGGCTTTGAGGTGGGTCTTGATGGCCGGGTCCGCGAAGACGCCGTTTTCCATCAGGCGGCGCATCATGTTGGGGATGAGGAAGGTGTTGGTGATCCGTTCCCGTCCCACCAGGTCCACAATGAGTTCGTCGTTGAACTTCTCGGCGATGACGCTGGTGGCCCCGCCGATGAAGTGCGGCACCAGCCAGCACAGCAGCGCCGCGGAGTGGAAGAACGGCGTGATGATCAGGCCGCGTTCCTCGCGGCGGCTGCCCATCCTGCAGTCGTACATCTCGTTGAACGCGTTGGCGGCGGCTGCCCCGTGGGAAATGACCACGCCCTTGGGCGTCCCCGTGCTTCCGCCCGTGTAGATGATGCAGAGAGGGCTGTCCAGGGTGGCCACGTCCTCCAGCGGACCGGAGCCGGTACGCAGGGCGTCGATCTCCGAACCCTGGCGGACCAGCCGCGGCAGCTCCTGCTCGGTCCGGCCCAGGATTTCCAGGGCCTCCTGTGCGTTGGGAACGAGCCGGTCCTCCACCAGGAGGATCTTCGCGCCCGTCTCCTTGATGCCTGCTGCAAGTTCCGCGGGTGCCCAGCGCCAGTTGTAGGCAACGTAGGTGCCCCCGGCGGCAGCGACACCGAAGAAGACCTCGGCGTTAAAGGTCGAGTTTCCGGCCAGCACCCCCACGTTATCGCCTGCAGCGACGCCGGCGTCCCGCAGGCCGCGTCCCAGGCTCCATGCACTCTCGGCGAGCTCGGCGAAAGTCAGCCGGCTGGTGCCGTCGACGATGGCTTCGCGCGTCGGGTAGCGCCGGTGGTTGAGTTTGATCCACTCACCAATCGTTCGCATCTTTGCTCCTCGGTGTGGCTGGTCCGGCTAGCCGGTCATCGCAGCGCTTATTCTGCGACGAACAAGCGTTCGTTCGAAAGTTTAGTATGAGTTGGGTCGCGCCGCAAGGGGGGCGGTTCAATCACCCCGGCGCCGATGGAGTGGCTGGCAGGCGGGGGCCGATGCCTCGACACCCCTTGCGCGAGATCCACATCACACCCTACACTTCGAACGAACGCTTGTTCATGTACGAACGCTTGTTCTTCTCCATCGCATCCCAGGCCTATATTTTCCCTATGGGGTCCGGGCCCTCCCTGAGAAGAGGATGCGGAGTGTAGTTGCGGTTCGCTGCACACGACGGAGACCGGCGAACGCCACTGACTTTCCACCTATCCAAGGAGTGAGTTCCAATGTCGGAATTGACGAATCCTGTTCAGACCCCGCCGCCCTTGGTGCGCGAAGCACCCACGTTCGATCCGAAGACAGCCAGGACCGCCGTGGCGAGCGGCACGTTCGGCACCGCACTTGAGTGGTTCGACTTCGCCGTGTACGGCACCCTGTCGGCAACCCTCTTCCCCTCGCTCTTCTTCCCCAGCTTTGATACGAACTCGGCCATCCTTGCCTCGTTTGCCACCTTCGGGGCCGGCATGGTGGCCCGCCCCCTCGGCGGAATCATCTTCGGCGCCCTGGGCGACAGGATCGGCCGACGCAACGTCCTGATGTTCACCCTGATTCTCATGGGCATGTCCTCGGTACTGATCGGCCTGCTGCCCACCTACGCCGTGGCGGGACTCATTGCACCGACACTTTTGGTGGTGCTTCGCTTCCTCCAGGGCTTCGCCCTCGGCGGCGAGGCCACTGGCGTTCAAGTGCTCGTAGTCGAGCACGCGCCCGTCAACCATCGGGGCCTTTTCGGCGGCATCCTAGCCACCGGCTCTCCGCTGGCGCAAACCTTCGCCTCGATCACCCTCACCGGGCTGGCGATGTTCCTTTCCAAGGACGCTTTTGCCGCGTGGGGTTGGAGGATCCCCTTCCTGATGGGCGTGCTGTTGCTCGTGGTGGGCGTCTTCATCCGCCGGCGGGTGGAAGAAACCCCGGCTTTCAAGGAGAACCAGAGGAAAGCTGCCGAATCAGTAGTTCCGCAGGAGCGTGCCCTGGCCGTGATCGTGAAGAAGCCGGGAACCGTCATCAAGCTGGTGCTGTCCTGGGCCGCGTCCGCCGGCCTGTTCTGGATCAGCGTCACCTACGCCGTGAACTACCTGACCAAGGAACTCGGTTACGAAAACTCGATCACCTTCGGCCTGTTGCTCGTGGCCAACCTGATCTCCATCCCGGCCGCAATTTTCGGCGGCAAGCTCAGCGACCGCATCGGCCGCAAGAAGACCTTCCTCCTCGGCCTGACCCTGCAGGGTATAGCTGCCGGCACCATGTTCCCCATCATGAACTCCATGAACTACCCTGCCAGCGTCGCGATCATCGCCCTGGCCCTGTGCGGCATTCAAATCACAGCCGGTACCCAGGCCGCGTTCTTCTCCGAATCGCTCCCGACGAGCATGCGCTACACCGGCTCAGCTCTCGGCATGACCCTCGCCGGCCTGATTTTCGGCGCCCCCATCCCGTTCATCGCGGCCTGGATCTTCCAGAACACCGAAAACGGAACGGCCGCCCTGACGGCCATCGCACTCGGACTGGTGCTCATCTCCGTCATTGCCACCCTGACGCTCCCGGAGCGGTTCAAGCAGTCGCTGCACGAGGAACACTGACCAGCCTTCCTCACCGCATTGGAGCAACCACGCTTAACACCGGAACGCCCGGCTGGATCTTCCAGCCGGGCATTCCGTGTTGTGGCGGTGTTCGGAGTGCTGCGCCGCCGCGGTGAGCTATGTGGCGGAGTTGGCTAGGACAACCCGTCCCACGCGTTCGTCAGCGTCGGCGACCTTCAGCTCCCGCAGCGCCAGGCGCGTGTAGATCCGGACGATCTCCTCGAGCGAGAAGCGGCCTCCGTGCTTGAACCAGCTTGCGATATGGGTTGCCTGGGCCACGAAGCTGTACACGTGAATTTTGGCGTCAATGACCTCAGCAAGCCCGGCCTGCCCCGCGGCGGACACCATGTCCTCGAGGAACGATTCGTAGTCGGTGCGCTTCTTGATCACCACGTCGCGTGCACCCTGGGGCAGGGAGCGCAGCTCTGCGTTGCCAATGAAGACTTCCTGGGCACGCTCCGCGTGGAAGGTGATGTGCTCAGCCAGGGCTGCCTGGAGGAGATCGACGCTGTCCCCTCCGTCCGCGTCAGCGACCGCCTTCCGGACGCGCTCGAGCAGGTCATCGATGATGCCGCCCATGATTTGCAGCAGGAGGTCTTCCTTGCTCTCGATGTGGTTGTACAGGCTGCCGACCTTGAGTCCCGCGGCCGAGGCGACCTGCCGGAGCGTGGTGGCGTCATACCCACGTTCGAAGAAAAGCCTCGCGGCCTCTTCCCTGATGGTCTGGGCAGTGTTTCGTTCCGCTCGGACGGTCATCTTGACCTCCCCCTCAGTAATCGTGTCGGTCATATCTCCACCAATCCTAACAAGCGTCCGCTTTTATGGCGGGGATATTGACATGGCTCCCAACATCCGCAAAACTCACACTATCCGTACGAACGCTCGTAAGCCAGCAGGAGACAAAAGTGGAACACCAGAGGACCTTGTTTGACAGCGTCTCCCTCGGGGGCCAGCCGCTGCGAAACCGCATTGTGCTGCCACCGCTGACCCGAAGCCGAGCCAACGATGACGGTGTGCCGACGCCACTCATGGAGGAGTACTACGGGCAGCGCGCCGGTGCGGGTCTAGTGATCAGCGAAGGTGCCGTCATCACGCCCCAGGCTTCGGCCTACGCCCGGGTTCCGGGGCTCTACTCCCAGGACCAAATGACCGCCTGGGGTCCGGTGGTGGAGGCCGCAAAGCGGGAGGGCGCCGTGGTCTACGCACAGCTGTGGCACGTGGGAAGGCAGTCCCATTCCAGCGTCCAGCCGGACGGACTGCCTCCCAAGGCGCCCTCGTCGGTCGCCATCACTGGATACCAGTACCGCAGTGCGGCCGGCAGGATCCCCTATGAGACGCCCCGCGAACTGTCGGCGGCGGAGATCGCCGGGATTATCGAGGCCTACGGAGCCGCGGCCCGGAACGCGGTCCGCGCCGGATTCGACGGCGTCGAGCTACACGCCGCCAACGGGTACCTGATCGACCAGTTCCTCAACGACGGGTCCAACCGCCGGACCGACCACTTCGGCGGATCCCTCGAAAACCGTACGCGGTTCCTGCGCGAAGTGATCACGGAGGTGGCCCGCCACCTCCCCCTGAAGCGCATCGGCGTCCGCCTCTCGCCGTCCTCGGTTTGGATGGACGCCAACGACTCGGACAAACGCTCTCTCTACTCAGCGGTGGTCCGCCTGCTCAGTGAGGCCGGAATCGCATACCTCCACCTGGTGGAACCGGAGATCGCCGGATCCACCACCGTGGACCGGCCGGCCGCATCCATCCCCACCGCCGAACTGGCTGCCCTGTTCGACGGCGTCGTCATCGTCACGGGCGGACACGACCGCGCTTCCGCCGAACAGCTCCTCGCCGACGGAACCGCGGACCTGGTGGGCTTCGGCCGGCTGTTCATTTCCAACCCCGACCTCCCGCACCGCTTCAGGGCCCAGGCACCCCTGGAACCCCTGCGCCCCGCCGGCATTTACGGCGGCGGCCCGGAGGGATACACGGACTATCCCACACTGGAAGCAAACATCCACTGATCCGGCCCAGCTGATCCCGCTAGGCCCAACGCCGGGCGCGCCGACTCCAACTCCTGAAGGAGACACAGCATCATGAGCAGCACTTCCCTCAATGTCCTCGTGACCGGAGCGGGCGGCGGCATGTGCCGCGGCATCAACGCCCGCCTCTCCAAGTCCGGCCACACCATCGTCTGCGTGGACCTCGACGCCGGGAGCAGCGAGGCGGCCGCCCAGGCCATCCGCGACTCCGGCGGAAAAGCCCAGGCATTTGCCGCCGACGTGGCGGACGAGGCCGCCGTCGGAACGCTCCTTGCCGAGGTGACCGCCAAGGTAGGGCCGGTCCAGGCGCTGGTCAATGCGGCCGGTATCCTCGACCGGAAATACCTCGCGGACAGCACCACGGAGTCCTTCCGTCGCGCCCTGGACGTAAATCTGGTGGGTCCGTTCAACCTGATCAAGGCGTTCTCCCCCGGAATGATCGACGCCGGCTGGGGACGGATTATCAACATCGCTTCGATCGCAGGCGTCACGGGCTACCCGTACCCGAGCTACGCCGCCTCAAAGGCCGGCCTGGCCAACCTCACGCGTTCCCTACTTGAGGATTTCTGGGGTACCGGAATCACCATCAACTCGATCTGCCCCGGTGTAGTGGACACCCCCATGGTCATCCAGGAGGTCCGTGACCAGGTACGCCGCCGCGTCCCCACCCAGACCATCGTGGACCCCACCGAAATCGGCGCCATGATCGCGTACCTGTTAACGGATGACGCCCGCAACATCAACGGTGCGGACCTCCTGATCGACGGCGGCGCCACCAGGCTCTTTTCGCTGTTCAATAACCATGCAGACTAAGACGATGCAAGTTAACGCCATCACTATCACCGGGACCGCCCAGAAGGAGGCCTGGCAACGCCGCGTCCTCCCGCCCGTGGAGGTAGTGGCGCCCGGCGTCCACAGCGTCCCCGTTGCCTTCCCTGGAAATCCCATGCGCTACACGCTCAGCTACGTGCTGCTCGACGGCGATGAATGCGTGGTGGTGGATCCCGGCTTTGACAGCGACGAGGGCTACGGCCAGCTGACGGCGGCCCTGGGGCGCCTGGACGTGAGTCCCCGTGAGATCAGCGGCATCGTGGCCACGCACTTCCATACCGACCACCTCGGCATGGCGGCGCGCCTGGCACGGGGCTCCGGGGCATGGATCGCCCTGGGGCAACAAGAACGGCGGCACATCTCCGCGTTCGACGACGCCCACTCGGAATCCGCGCGGGACAGGGAGCGGATGCGGACCTGGGGCGTCCCCGAGGGGCGGGTAGCCGAGGCCGCCATGACCCCGCAGGGACTTCACGATATGCGGCGCCTGGCCGACCCCGACCGGCGGCTGGGCGATGCGGACACTCTGGCCGTGGCCGGCCGTAACTGGCGCATCATGGAAACACCGGGCCACACTCCGGGGCACATCTGCTTGTGGGACGACGACGGCGAACTGGTGCTGGCCGGCGACCATGTCCTGCCCCGCATCTCCCCCAACGTGTCCCTGGAGATCCGCGGCGACACCGATCCGCTGCGGCACAACATCGAGTCACTGCAGCGCATCGCCGGCAACGACCACTACGAGGTCTGCCCGGCGCACGAATACCGCTTCCGCGGCGTGGGCCACCGCGCAAGGATCCTCGAAGAGCATATTGCGGAGCGTTCACGGGAAGTCCTGGACGTCCTGGGCAAGGGCGCGCCCACCGTGCACGAGGTGGCACGGCAACTCACCTGGTCCCGGGGCTGGGATTCGCTTGGCGCGCTGCAGTTCAGGCTGGCCTTGAGCGAGACGGCCGCGCACATCCGGTATCTGGCTACATCAGGCGTCCATGCCGGCGTGCCGGGGCTGGCTCCGGCGGTTTAGGGCGCCGTTACGGCATGAAGTACGGCGCCGTCCGGGTCAGGTCCGGGGCACCCAGTCAGGGTCCGGAACGCCGAACTGCTGGCCGGGAAGCTGCAGGGATTCGCCGACCAGGAGGTCAATCCTGGTCCGCACCAGCCGCATGGCAGCAATCCGCCACTGCCCGTCGAGCCGCCGGTATTCCTCCTCGTAGAAGCCGTATCCCCGGATTCCGTAGAGTCCGGGGATACTGGCGCCCCGGTATGGCCTGCTGTCGCGGGCCCAGACCAGGTAGTCGTTCATCGACCAGATCCCGCGGATGCCACCGTCGTCCGTGACGGCCAGGCGGGGCATAAAACCCTGATGCACGGATTCGACACCCTCGAGGAAGCCCGAGACTCCGGTGATAAAACCGTGGGCGTCGTCCGCTGCGAAGGGAAATCCATCGAGGGTCGAGTCGGCGTGGAAGAGGGCACGGAGGCTTTGCCACCTCTTGGCATCAACATGACGGAAATAGTCGGCCTTCAGGTTCCTGATGTCCTCAAAGCTCCGGAGATCCCCGCAATCGTGCGGGATGCCTGTGCCGGCGGCTGGGCTCATGTGGCTTCCTCCAACTCTCCATCCGGGGCCTGATCAGTGGCCCCCACTTTGGTCTTCGGCCCTGACTGGGCGAGGATGATCCCGCCGATCACCACCGCAGCGCCGGCCGCTTGGTTCCAGCTGACTTCCTCCCGGAGCACCACCGCGCCAAGCACCACCTTCACGAGCGGGGTGACGTAAGCGACGGTTGACGCCGCTGTGGCGCCCCACTCGGCGATGATACGGAAATTCCAGACATATGCCAGGCCGGTGCCGACAACACCCAGCAGGAGCATGCCCACCACCACCGGGGCCGTCAGCGAGATGTCCCCGACGGCAAAGAACGGCGCCAGGACCAGCATCATCAATGATGCCGCTACCATTTGGACCGCCGGGATAGCTATGGGGTCCGCCGCGCAGAACCGCCACGGTGAGAGCACCACCAAGATTCCGGCCGCCCCGCCCACGATGCCGAAGCCCTTCCGCGGGGTGACTTTCTCCTGCCGCAGGGCCAGCGCGGTCACCGCCGCGGTGGTCAGGGGCGTGGCGGAATTCAGGACGCTGGAAACTCCGCTGGGAATGCGCTCCGCTGCCCACGCGAACAGCAGGAACGGCAGGACGCAGCCGAGGCCCGCGGTCACCGCCAGGTGCAGCCACACCTTGTGCTGCCGCGGCCACGGCCGCCGCATCACGAGCAGAAGCAGGGTCAGCGCCAGCGCGCCCAGGACCAGCCGGCCGAGGACCAGCCGGCCGAGGACCACCTGGCCCGGGGAGAGCCCCTGCACGGCCAGTTTCATCATCAGGAAGCTGGAGCCCCAGGCAATGCCGAGCAGGACGAAGCGGACCACACCGCCGAGAGGCGTCACCGCCGGTCTCCACCGAGTGGCGGTCCCCATCAGATAATGACGAGTTCCTCGGCGACCCGGGCATACAGTCCGGCCAGGACACCCTGGACCCCGTCCACGTACGCCGGCAGCGACCTGGCGGCGGCACGTGCGGCCGCCTCGTCGGCGAAGCCGAAGGAGATGGCAACCTCCGGGATCTGTTCTTCGCGGCGCAGTGCCTCGCGGACCAACAGCTCCGCTCCCGGAACCAGCACGTTCACGCCCCGGCCGAGGGCGCCGTCGAACTTTGCGGACAGCTGCTCCGCCCAGCGATCAACCGCCTCACAACCGTTCTCAGTTCCATCGCGCCAGCGTGCCAGCACCCAGAGCTTGAACGGCCACGGGTCATGGGGCGCGCCCGCGGTCACCGGTCCGCCGGTCAGTCCACTGAGGAATTCCTGCTCATCGAGGATCAGACGGTCCGCCACCTCGGAGTCGAAGCCGGCGTGCACCACGTCATCGGCGGCGAACCACAGCTCAACGATGCCGTCCACGCCGTACAGGCCTGCCCCGAGTCCCGGCGCGGATTCCAACACATGGTTCTGCCGGTAATCCGTCACGCCGGGCAGCGCACGGGCAATCTCCGCGTGTGTGGTGGACCAGTGCGTGCGAAAGCCGTCGCGGGCCAGGCCGTCCCGCTTCTCCAGGTAGGTGAAGCGTTTGGGCACCGGTCAGTCCCCCGCTGCCGCTAGCGGCACGTCGACTTCTTCGGCAAGGAACCATTCGACGCTCTCCAGGAAATGGTGCTCATGGTCGAACAGCTCCTTGCCTTCGGAGCCTCCGTACGCGGCCCTGACGTCGGCCACCGAGCAGAACCACAGTTCTGCCATGCCGCTGTACGGCCAGGCCTTCCGGTGCTCGATTGCAGGGTTCTGCCGGTACCGGATGATGCCCGGGAGCTGGCGCACGTAGGCCGGGTGCTCAACGTTCCAGAAGTGCAGGAACTCCTCCCGGGTCAGCTCCGGCCTGGCTTTGATAACGGCGACCACCTTGATCATGTGCCGCGCGCCCTAGGCCGGGGTGACGGCCTGGCGCCGCTCCACGGGGACCATCTTGCGCTTGGAGTACAGGCCCAGCCGTCTGGTCAGGTCCGCGCGCAGCTCGTTGGCGGGGACTACGGCTTCCACAGCGTTCGCGTTGGCGATCTTGAAGACGTCGATGCCTTCCGCGTACTCGGCCTGCTTGGCCAGGATGAACTCCTTGCGCTCGGCCGGATCCTCGATCTCGTGGATCTGGTTGTAGTAGATGCCGTTGACTGCCGCGTCCGGACCCATCAGGGCGGGACGGGCCGTGGGCAGCGCGATGACGGCGTCCGGGTTCATGGGGGCACCGGACATGGCCAGGTAGCCTCCGCCGTAGGCCTTGCGGACCAGGACCGTGATCCGCGGAACCCGGCATTCAGAGACGGCGAAAATCATCTTGGCGCCGTGCCGGATGATGCCCTGGCGCTCCACGGCAGACCCGATCATGTATCCCGCGATGTCCACCAGGAAGACGATGGGGATGTTGTAGGCATTGCAGATCCAGATGAAGCGGGCAGCCTTGTCCGAGGAATCGGGGAAAATGGAACCGCCCATGTGCCTGGGCTGGTTGCCCACCAGCCCCACTGGCCGGCCGTTGATGCGGGCGAAACCGGTCAGCATCTCGGGAGCGAACAGTTCCTTGTACGGGAACCAGGATCCTTCGTCCACGAGGGATTCCACGAATTCCTCCATGTCGAAGACCTCGGCCTCGCGCAGCGGAACGATCTCCTGCAGAGAGCGTCCGGGGCGCGGCTCGATGGCGGGGGCCAGCGGCGCGGGGGTTTCCCAGTTCGCGGGCAGGAACGACAGCCAGACGCGGATTGCGTTGAGGGCTTCCTCGTCGCTTTCCACCAGAACGTCACCCAGGCCGGAGACCGTGCAGTGCATCTCAGCCCCGCCCATTTCCTCCAGCGTCACCTTCTCGCCGGTGACCATTTCGGCCAGGCGGGGTGAGCCCAGGTAGGCGGTAGCGTGCCCGCGGACCATGATGGTCATATCGCAAAGTGCCGGAACATAGGCCGAACCGGCAGGTGACGGGCCAAAGAGCGCACAAACCTGGGGCACGCGGCCGGAAATCTGGACCTGGTTGTAGAAGATGTTTCCCCAGGCGTGGCGGCCGGCGAAGCTCTCGAACTGCTCGTCGATGCGCGCACCGGCGGAGTCGAAGAGGTAAACGATGGGGATGCCGGCAGCATCCGCGTTTTTCTGCGCCTGGGTGATCTTTTCGAACGTGCGGTTGCCCCAGGTGCCGGCCTTGACCGAGTAATCGTTGGCGATGACGCACACTTCGCGTCCGTCAACGCGGCCGAACGCGATGACGACGGCGTCACCGGGCAGGCCTTCCTCGTACCGGGCCAGGAGCCCGTCCTCGATGTAGTTTTCGTCGTCAAACAGGATTGCAAGGCGCTCCCGGACGAGGAGCTTTCCTGATTCGGTGATCTTCTTGCGGTTCTTCTCTGAACCACCGAGGCGGGCCGAAGCGAGCTTCTCGGTCAGTTGTTCGTGCACGGTTGCTGCCGGGACTTCGATGTCCGACACCGGCGCGGGGGCGACGATCGTAGCTTCACTCATGTTGAGCCTCCAGAAATTAGAGTTGGTATCCTCTATTAGTATACGAACAAGCGTTCGCTAGTCTAGTCTTATGGCAGATGAACTTACGATTCCCCCAAGGCATCCACTTCCATTACCCGAACAGGAGAGAGACATGCACAGCATTGATCCCCAACTGGCCGGCACCACGCTGCCGCAGCCCAAGGGCCGGCCTGACCACTATTGGGAAGACCTTGCGGCGGGCGACATGGTCCGCACGGCAGGCATGACCATCACGGATGCACACCTGGTCCAGTGGGCGGGCCTCACCGGCGACGTTGTCTCCCTGCACCTGGATGAAACCTATGCGGCAACGACGCCGTTCGGACAGCGCATCGCCCACGGGCCGCTGACCATGTCCCTGGGCCTGGGCCTGATGACCCAGACAGGTTATTTCAGCAACGTTGTCGCATGGCTGGGCCTGGATGAGGTCCGCGCCCTCGCCCCGGTGTTCATCGGAGACACCATCCACGTCGAGGCCACCGTAGCCATGGCGCGCGAGACTAAGAAGCCTGACCAGGGCATCTGGAAAATCAACTACTCAGTACTGAAACAGGACGGTTCCACCGTCATGACGTTCAGCAGCAGCTTCATCATGAAAAGGAAGTAGGCCATGACAATCCAGGACAATTTCCGCCCGGCACCGCCGGCCGAAATCACCGAGCCCGAGGAATTCGCAGCGTTGCGGCAACGCGTCCGCGCCATGCTCGCCGAGCACGTCACACCGGAGCGGCTCAACAAATTCGACGAAGCCGAAGAGTACGACGTCGAGCTTTACCGCGAGATTGGCGCCGCCGGCCTCATCAAGCTCGACGGCGAACTCCACGGCCACGGACCCAAGCACCAGGCGCAGGCCGTGGTACTCGAGGAACTCGGCGCCGGGCCAACATCCGTAGCGGTAAGCATGGTCGTGCAGTACATGGGCGTACAGCTCCTCCATAGCTACGGCAACCAGGCCCAGCAGGAAGAGTTCCTGGTCCCGCTGCACCGCGGGGCGGCGAAGATGTCCTTCGCACTGAGCGAGCCCGACGGCGGCACCGACGTAGCCCGCGCCATGAAGACGCGCGCCACACGCTTGGAAGATGGCAGCTACTCGATCTCCGGCCAAAAGAAGTGGATCGGCGGCGCCATGGACGCTGACTACCTGATCCTCCTGGCCCGCACCAGCGAGACCACCCGCTCGGCCATCGACGGCATCACCATGTTCCTGGTCCCCCGCTCCACCCCGGGCATCCGCACCGAAGTCATTGACACCGTGGGCATCCGCGGGCTGGCGCAATGCGACATCTACCTCGAGGACGTGCGGGTCCCGGCCGCGAACGTCCTGGGTGAACTGGACAGGGGTTTCCGGCAGGTCCTGGATACACTCAACGGGGAGCGCCTCAACGGCGCCGCCGTTGCCCTGGGCATCGCCCGCGGAGCTATGGAAACCGCCGTCGGCTGGGCCCGGCAGCGGCAGGCTTTCGGCCGCGCGGTGGGTTCCTTCCAGGGGCTCCAGCACAACCTGGTGGACGCCAGCGTAAAAATTGAATCCGCCAGGCTCCTCCTGCGCCAGGCGGCCGAAGCTTCCGACGCCGGCCAGGGCACCAACGAGACCTGGTCCGCCATGGCCAAGCTCGCCGCTTCCGATGCGGCCACAACCACCACCGACGTGGGCATGCGGGTCATGGCCGGCTGGGGCTTCTTCCGCGGGCTTCCCATGCAGCGCTACTTCCGCGATGCACGGCTGTACACGTTCGCGCCACTTACGGACGAGATGACCCGTAACTACATCGGCGAAAAGCATCTGGGACTGCCGCGGTCATTCTAGAAGATGCGGGGAACAGCAAATGGTGGCTGCCTTCCGGCAGCCACCATTTGCTTGGTTCGGAGAATACTCAGGAACGGTAGTCGATTTCGAGGTCCACAACGTCCTGGTCATGGAGGTTAACGACGATGTTGTCCGGCGTGCGCGTGGTCATCCAGACCAGTTCCTCGGTCTTGCTGGCGTTGCCTTCGATGTGCGGCATAAACGGCGGCACGAAAACGAAGTCTCCTTCTTCGAGGTAGACGATCTGGCTGTAGCCCTCGCCATAGCGGATGAAGCCGCGGCCCTTGAGCACGTAGCCTCCCGTGTTGGCCTCCCCGTGGTGGTGGGCATCCGAGATCTCGCCGGGACCGGTGAAGACCTTGCCGAACCAGAGCCGCTCAACCGGGCTGTTTTCCTTGCTGACGCCGGAAATGCGTCGGGCATTCAGCGTCTGACCCGGCGCGGCCGCCAGTTCCTCGGCGCGGTTCACCCGGAACAGGTCCACGTTGCGGTTGATATCAATGGCCACTTCAGTCATGGCAGATCCCTTCCAAGGTTGGTAAGTTGCCGCCGGTTCGTCATTGCAGCCGGGGCCCGACTTCAGTATGTCCGCTGGACCGCGAATCGTCAAGACGTACGCTCGTTCGTATAATCCAAAGTCCTGTTCGTGACTGATGGATTGACCCGACATCGGCACCGGAGCCGTTGCCCGAGCCCGAAACCCCAGCCTTAACCCGGAAGGCAGCTGAGAGCCAGATCCAGGGCAGTCTCACCGTCGCCCCTCGACCCAGACCCTTTGGCATTCACCGACCGCGTCCGACGCCGAGCATCCCGACGACGACGACCGTCGCCTTGCTTCCGACCCATCACGCCCGCCCATCCCCGTTGATGACGCGCCAGAGAGATCGAGGATGAACTGGACAGAAGAGCACACTCAGGCAGTCACGTCGCTGACCGCACATCCGGATATGGACAAGCCTGACTGCTCAACCACAGCATGAACGGCGACGAGCGAAGGCCCCGTGATTCTGGCAGTCTGAGTGGGGACCGGTTTTGCAGTCTGAGTTGGGCCCACTTCGCGGCTCGCCGGTTGATGAATCGCAGTTTCAGTTGAGCCCACCCCACGGTTGATTCCATCAGAGTTTTTCCCAACGGTGGAAGGCAGTGATGGAGTCGAGAGTGGAGCTATTCGCGAGGATCCGCCGGGATGCCAGGGTTAAGGGCTTATCCATCCGCTGCCTTGCCCGGGAGTACCGGGTCTCCCGAAGAACCGTTCGGCAGGCACTGGCCTCTGCTGAACCACCTGAGCGAAGAACTCCTGCCCGGGAGGCCCCGAAGCTGGGCGGCGATCCCGCGTGCGGGAAGACACGCCGCACTGCGGCTGGACGATCCGCGGATCAGCTATTAAAGTCTTTCGGTATCGAATGCAGGCAGGCAGACGGACACGAAGTCCGGGAAGGGGGCGCACATCACCGCTGACCAACACCACCAACCCACTGTTTCATCCGCGAAAGCCCCTCCGTCGAGGGGCTTTCCTATGTGCCGGGAGCCTGCGGTCCGAGGCGGCGTTCACGGGCCGCCTGACCCCGTCCCTTTCCCCAGAAACAGGGACACAAAAGTATTCAGCGCGATGATGCGGTCGCTGTCAGCCTCGTGAAGACTCGCTGGGTGGACGCTCATCGTTGGCTGCGGGCTTCTGCATCCCGAGGATGAGGAACGTGATGCCCATAGTGAAGAACGCAATCCAGGCCGTGGTTCCCAGAAATATCATTGCGATCGCAACGGCAACGAAAACGATCCCGATCGGCAGGAAAGCCGCGCCCCTGCTTCTCTTCGCTGGGCCGTTCGACGCCGACATGGGCTTTCCTTCACCGTTCACCTGGCCGAGGCTACGTCGGCGAACGGAGACCCGCAACTGTGGAATTGATCGCTCTGTGGCGGTGTTCTGTGATCGATCGGTGTCGTGACCGTTAGATGATGAGGGCTTGAGGAAGCCTCGAGCACGTCCTCGGATACCGCCACGAGCTGCTCGCCTTGAATGTCCTGGCACCTACCCGAAGGTGGTGCTTACGTCCGTTCGATCCCCTCGAAGATGTGCAGCACGTTCAGAGCATGGGTGGTTGGATCGGTCGGCTGATCACCGATACCGCGGGTAGTCGGTTGGGTGGTGACGGCGTCCCACACTGAGTGGGTGTTGCCTTCGGCGAGGGTGAGGAGGGTGTCGCGGACGAAAGTGTCGCGGGTTGCTTGCTCTGCGCTTTGGTCTGGGCGTTGTTGTCCGACGATGCCGTACATCTCGGTGCCGTGCACCGCGTGGGCGCCTTCGGCCGAACCGATGCTGAGTCGGTATGCGGTGCCGCCGGCTGCTGCGTGTGCGAGTGCCGCCCGGTTGGCTGGCAGGGTGAACGAGTAGTCGGTGTACAGCGCCCCGCGCACCTGAGCGGGGGTGCGTCCGTCGGTGTCGTATTCAGCGACGATGGCACGGGCGCGACTGCGTGGGATGCGGCCTTTCGACGCGAACACGTCGACGATGTTGTCGACGCTGCCGGGATCGAACCCGGGGTCGTTGATGACGTACCAGTCGACTTCGTGTGTGGTGCTGCTGAAGATGATGTCGATATCGGTGCGCCTCCCGGCCTCGATGGCACGCATGGGGTGTGCGGTGAGGACGCTGCCGGGCTGGGTATGGTCGTCGACGATGCTGGTTGTGGTGTTGTCAATGCTTTGCCGCTGCCCGAACTCGCGCGGGCTCACCTTGATAAAGGTGTCAGCGAGTTGCTGGGCGTCGAGGGTGAGGATCTGTTCGGGGTCGTCCTGGATTCCGAGTTCGGTGAGGAACGCGAGGGCGAGTTCTTCTGCCCACCAGGCTGGGACGATGCGGGATGCTCCACCGGAGAATGCTGCGATGTGGTGGTAAAGGCCGTCTGCTGCGGGGGCTGCGAGGAGCGCGGTCGCCGAGTAGGCGCCGGCGCTGTGACCGGTGACGGTGACATTGTTCGGGTCGCCGCCGAAGCGGGCGATGTTCTCTCTCACCCACTGGAGGGCGGTGATGATGTCCTGGATGGCGAGGTTCGTGGCGTCTTCGAGTGCTCCGCCGTAGTGGGAGAGGGAGAGCCAGCCGAAGGGGCCGAGTCGGTAGTTCAGCGAGACGCCGACGGCACGGCCGGTTGCGGCGAGGCCGGAGGCGTTTGAGGTGGTCTGGGTGTTCGCTCCCATCTCGAATCCGCCGCCGTAGATGTAGACGATGACGGGGAGCGGTTCGTCGGCGGCGTCTTCGGGTGCCCACACGTTGAGGTTGAGGCAGTCTTCGCTGAATCCGTTGTCGGCCTCGAGCCATGTGGGGGCGCCTGCCTGAAGGGGTGCGGGTCCCTTCTGCTCGTAGGGAGCGTCAGGGTTGAAGGGCAGCAAGACGGGGCTGTGGAAGCGTTCTGCGGTGGCGAAGGGGACGCCGAGCCAGGAGCGGATGGGGTGTGATTTGGACATGTGCTGAGCCTTTCGAGCGGTGGTCAGTTGTCTTCGGGCGGTGTCGTCGCGGCACCGGGTTGGTCGTTGCGCAGCTGTGCCCAGTGGCGTAACCGTTCGGTGATGGCTCGCTCGTACCCGAGCGTGGTGGGTTCGTAGAACGTCTCCCGGGTCAGGCCATCGGGGAAGTAGTTTGCGCCGGAGAACCCGGTCTCAGTGTCGGGGTCGTATTCGTAGCCCTTGCCGTAGCCGAGGTCTTTCATGAGTCGGGTCGGGGCGTTGAGGATGTGTGCAGGCGGCATCAGCGATCCGGTGCGTCTCGCGGCAGCCGACGCCTTGTTGAACCCGCGGTAGACGCCGATCGATTTGGGTGCGGTGGCGAGGTAGAGCACGGCCTGTGCGATCGCGAGTTCGCCTTCGGGTGAGCCGAGGCGTTCGTAGACATCCCATGCGGCGAGGGCCTGCTGCACGGCGTTCGGATCGGCGAGGCCGATGTCTTCGTTCGCGAACCGGGTCATCCGGCGCGCGATGAACAAGGGATCTTCTCCACCGTCAAGCATCCGCGCCAGCCAATACAGGGCGGCGTCGGGGTCAGAGCCCCGCATGGATTTGTGGAGCGCGGAGATGAGGTTGTAATGGCCTTCTTGCGACTTGTCGTAGAGCGGTGCCCGCTTCTGTACCGCGGCGGCGAGCACGGCCGGGTCGATCGGCGCAGGGAGGGCCTGCACCTGTTCGATCATGTTCAGCAGGTACCGACCATCCCCGTCAGCCATCGCGATCAACGCGTGGCGCGCATCGTCATCAAGCGGCAGGCGCCCGCCGAGCAACTGCTCCGCCCGGGTGACGAGTGCGCTGAGGGCAGTGTCGTCGAGGCGCTTCAGGACGAACACCTGGCAGCGGGACAACAACGCACCGTTGAGTTCGAAACTGGGGTTCTCGGTGGTGGCCCCGACGAGCACGATGGTGCCATCCTCCACGTAGGGGAGAAAAGAGTCTTGTTGCGCGCGGTTGAAGCGGTGGATCTCGTCAACGAACAGCAAGGTTCCTTGCCCGAGCTCTCGCCGGCGCTGCGCGGTCTGGAAGACCCGGCGGAGGTCGGCGACTCCGGAGAAGGTGGCCGAGAGCGGTTCGAAGGCGAGGTTGGTCTGCTCGGCGAGGAGCCTGGCGATCGTGGTCTTGCCGCATCCGGGCGGCCCCCATAAGACCATCGAAATCAGCCGCTGCGAGTTGACCATTCGCCCGATAGGCGCGTCCGCACCAAGGACATGGTCTTGCCCGACGACCTCCTGCAGGTTGCGCGGACGGAGCCGGTCAGCCAAAGGCCGCGAGGAGTCGTCTATCTCGAATAACGACGGCGTCTCACTCACGACAGCCGCTTCCGGTAGAGGTCGCCAGCGAGGTCATAGGAATCGTGCACCAACTCTCCGATCAGCTCAGTGGTGATCCCGTCGCCGGCTCCGATAGTGATCCAATGTTGCTTGTTAAAGTAGCGACCACTGGTGATCGTGTCGAAGTCACGGCGGAGCGCGTCCCCGTGGAGGGGATCGGCCTTCACGGTGATGATCTGCATCCTCGGATCATCGTCAGTGACGATGAGGAAAACCTTCTCATGCACCTTCCACACTTCCAGGTGCGCGGTGAACGGGCGTCCGTTGGTGACGTAATGGAGAGATGCCGCGGTATCGCGGGCATGCTGCTGTAACTGCTCGCCCGAAAGTGTCACAGACCCCTCCGGTCGCCGAAGATCTCGGGATCGACGGGGCGCTTGGCGCGAGGAAGATTCTCGACCACCAGCAGGTAAGACTCGGTGACGAGGTCTTCGACGAGAGCCTTTTGCAGGTTTCCGCCTGGATTCAAGGTGATCCAGTGTTTCTTGTGCATGTGGTAACCCGGCGTAATGTCCTTGTGGTTCTCGCGAAGTGATTTGCTGTCTTCCGGGTCGGCCTTGACGATGACGATCGGTTCCCCGGTGGTGTCTGTCATCAGCATGAAGACCTTGCCGCGGACTTTGAATACCTCCCAGTCGGGCCCGAAAGGGTACTCAAGTTCAGCCCCTGGCAGCTCCTCAACGCGGTCGCGGGCGTGCTGCTGGATCGTGTCACCGTCCAAGGTGCCCCTCCTGAAATTACTGCTATGAACATGACTGGCTGGAACAAGCGTATCCTAGTGTGTGTACAGCCGTACATACTTTTTTCTACAGTGAAGGGGAGCACGTGAGGAAGGGTAAACCGAACGACCCGGGACGAAGGTCCCGCATTCTGCAGGCGACGCTCGAGGTGATCAGGGCCGACGGAATCCAAGCGGTGTCGTATCGGCGTATCGCCTCGCACGCCGGGGTGCCGTTGGGCTCGATGACCTACTATTTCCCCAGCCTCGAGGGCCTCATCGTGAGCGCCCTCGACACGACCCGCAGCGAACTCGAACCCCGTTACGCAGCACCACTGCGGTCCGCGCGCACCAGCGCAGACGTCGTCGAGGCGCTCGTCGCGGCGACTATCGGTGAAACGAGCCCGAGCCTGCTCGACATCCGCCTCTACGAGGAGATACGCCACTACGGGGCCCGCAACCAGAAGGTGGAAGATGTCCTTCGCGCTGTCGAGGCGGAGTCACTCGCAATGCTTCACCGCGTACTCCCGGATCGCACAGCCCTTGCCGTCAATGCCCTGCTGTGGGGCTGGTGGAGTCACCGCGTCTTGCACCCGGACAGTGCACTCGATGAAGAGACCGTTCGTCAGGCCTACGAAGCTCTCGTCGCACTTCCCGCCGCCGATCACCCATTCCATAAGAAGGAGCAGAACCATGCCTGACACGATGCGTGCGATTCGACTCACCGGCCCCGTCGACATCGACGGCCTCACCATCAGCGACGTGCCGATCCCCGAGGTTCGACCCGGGTGAGTCCGTATCCGGGTGATGGCGTTCGGGATCAACGAGTCCGAGGCCACCAGCCGCGAAGGCGAATCCGACGCCGACTTCACCTTCCCCCGCATCCTCGGCATAGAAGCGGTCGGTGTGATCGACGCTGTCGGGGACGGTGTCGATCTCGAACCGGGGCAGAAGGCCGCAACGATGATGGGCGGCCTCGGCCGCTCCATCGATGGCAGCTATGCCGAATACACTGTGGTCGATGCTGTGAACGTGATCCCCTTCGAGACCTCCCTGCCGTGGGACATCGTCGGAGCCCTGCCCGAGATGGTGCAGACCGCGCACGGCGCACTCACCACCGCACTGCAACTGCGACCGGGGCAGAGCGTCCTCGTCCACGGCGGGACCTCCACTGTCGGACTGATAGCGATCGCCACCGCGCACCAACTCGGCGCCACCGTCATCGCCACCGCCACTACGGCGACCCGACGGTCCACCCAACCCCTGCCTCGGTCCGCTCGAAAAGGGCCCATTCACCGCGTTCCAAGTGGTGATCGGAGACCTCGGCACCAAGGGCGGCGTCGTCACCGACACCGAGGCCAGTGCGTTACGCGAGGACGGCACCGTCATCGAGGGGCTCTACTCGGCGGGCAACAACTCCGCCTCGGTCATGGGGCGGACGTACCCCGGCCCGGGCTCGCCATCGGACCCGCCGCCGTGTTCGGTCTCCGCGGTGCCCGCCACAAGGCAGGCCAACCCGGCTGACGGCGCAGGGACGGGAGGACAGTGAGCATCCCGTCCCTCGGCTTTGTCCCCCGACGTCAGTTGGCCTTCGCCCAGGAACCTGAAAGTCACACCACACAGAACTCGCGGCCGCATGAACTGGTGTCAGCAGAAGTATGCAAAGAGGGAGTCCCAAAGAAGCAACGGCAGGACACACACTCCGGTGCGGACAATGTACATGCCACCCTTGGACTGACAAACAGCCATCAGTTCCTCCCGAGGCCCCAGGAATCAGCGAATCGAGGCCAAGAATCTGGAAAGAATTCCCGCAGGTCATGTCATCACAACAACCCCCGGCCATGAATAGGTACTGGACCAACCAGGCCACCGCAGCAACCTTGAAAGGAGACCCGAATGACCCCACATCCCAGCAGACGGAGGGCCCACCAGCCAGAGCCCTGAACCCGCCACCCACACAACCGAACAGGCCACCGCGGCGGTCAGGCACCAGCCACGAACAGCGCCAGAGGGACCCAACCAGGGCAATGTCCGCACGTTAAAGCAAAAACCCCCTCTGACGAGGGAATATGCTGTGCCCGAGGTGGGACTCGAACTGCATTCCCTCCCCCACAAACACTGGGAACTCCCGGTAACATGCGGAATCCGGCCCGATCCGACCCACATACGCCCCGATGCGAAGCCCAAAATGTGCACAATGTACACACCCCAATTTCATCGCTTCCAGCGCCCTTAGCCTGCACACCGTATCCCGGCACGCAGGGATACGGCACTTCTTTGTGCTGACAAAATTCGTCTCCCTTGAAATCGGGATGATCACCATGATCACGGGGGATTTGTCGGGGGCGGAGACAGGTAATCCCTGTCAGGCGACTACTGGGACTAACGGGGTGCTTGCGACAGCCTTCAGGGTGAACCCCTCGGTTTCTGCCTGGTCGCGGGTGATGCCCGTGCCGGCGGCGAGTAGTTTGCGGGCGGCCATATGGTCCGCGGGCGCGTTGACCGATTCCACAGCCGTGAGGACGCCGTCCCTGAAGCAGAGGACGGAGAACTTAGCTGCCGCCTGATCACCCAGGACCAGCGTGTCGTCATCGGGTCGTGTGAGCCCTGCCATCTGCAGCCGGTATGGGCCCTGTGTGGACCAGAACCAAGGCAGCTCCGTGTACGGGTGGTTAGCCCCTAGGACCGTGCGTGCGGCATGACGGGCCTGATCGGTGGCATTCTGGACCGACTCCAGACGCAGACGGATCTGGGCGTGTGCGCTGGGGAAACTGGCGCAGTCGCCGATCGCCAGAACGGCAGGGTCCGCTGTGCGCAGCGTTTCATCGACAACGATGCCGTTGCTGGTTTCGAGGCCGGCGTCCGAGGCCAGGGTGTCGTTGGGCTCAACGCCGATGCCCACGAGGACCAGATCAGCAGGATAGGAAGCCCCTGTGGTGGACACTGCGGCTCCGACGCGGCCATCCGCGCCGGGCTCGAAGCGGTCAATGCCTTCGCCGAGGCGCAGGTCGACGCCTTGTGAACGGTGGGCGGCTGCGAACCACTCACCCATGACGGGGGTCAGTGCACGTCCCATCGGGCGAGGCGCGAATTCCAGTACGGTCACCTCGCATCCGTGGGCCAGGGCGGCGGCGGCGAATTCCAGTCCGATGAATCCGGCACCGATGATGACGATATTGCGGGCGGTGGGCAGCGCCGTGTGCAGCGCTTCTGCATCTGTCAGGGTTTTCAGTCCATGGATGCCGGACAGGGATGCGCCCGGGCAGTTCAGCATCCTGTTTCGGGCACCGGTCGCGAAGACGAGGTGGTCGTAGTCGAGTGAACCTTCGGTGAGCTTGACCTTCCGTTCCGCCCGGTCGATGGCGAGTGCCTGGGCGCCTTCATGGAGTGTGATGTTCTTGTCCACGAAAAAGGAAGCGCCGCGCAGCGGCAAGGGAGCCGGCTCCTGGCCCGGGGCCAGGTAGTCCTTGGACAGCGGCGGGCGCTGGTAGGGCAGTCCGGATTCCTCGGCGATCACATGGATCTCGCCCCCGTACCCCTCGGTCCTCAACGTATCGGCGACCTGTAGGCCGGCCTGTCCGCCGCCAATGATGACAACGCTCATGTCATTGCCCTGCTTCTAGAGTTGGCCGGCAGGGATGTCGACGACAATCCCTGACAGTTCTGCGTCGATTTTGATCTGGCAGCCCAGCCGTGAGCTGTCCATCCGCTCCGCGGTGGCGCAGTCGAGCATTTCGTCTTCGTCGTCACTGATCTCGGGCAGCGCCTGTGTATATTGCGGCCGCACGTAGACGTGGCATGTGGCGCACATGGCCTGCCCTCCGCATTCGCCGATGATGCCGTCAATGCCGTTGCTGACGGCGGCGCGCATCAGTGTTGTGCCTTCCTCGACCTGGAGGGTTTGCTGGGTGCCGTTTGGCTGGGTGTAGGTGACGGTGGGCATCGTTGCTCCTTGTATTCGGGGGTGCTCTTAGTTCCAGGTGACGGGAAGGCTGGTCAGGCCGCGGAAGACCCAGCCGTCCCAGCTTTCATTCCGCCGTTCGTCTACACGAAGCCCTGGGAAGCGCTTGTAGGCCATCGGTGCGGCAATCTGACCGATGGAGGTCTTTGCGGCCCAGTGCCCGGCGCAGAGGTGGACGCCGCTGCCGAAAGCGAGGTGGGGGCGCTTTGGCCGATGGATATCAAAGTCTGCTGCAGAGGCGCCGAAGTGGGCGGCGTCGTGGTTGGCGGATGCAACGACAACGCCTATCCCGGCGCCGGCGGGGATCCGGACCCCTTCCAGGACGGTTTCCCGGGTCGTTTGGCGCGGGTACATGCCGATCGGTGATTGCCACCTGACGACCTCGTCAAACACCGACGCCCACAACGAGGGGTCGGCGAGGACCTGCGCCCGCTGTTCGTCGTGGTTGCTGAGGGCCCAGACCATGTTGGTGACCATGTGTTGGGGCTCGTTCATTCCGCCGGAGATGGTCAGCTTGACATTCGCTGCAACGTTGGATGTTGGCAGCCCGCTGTTTGCGAACGCGGACACCATCGAGGCATCCGGATTCTGCCGGTAGTAGGGGATCAGTTCCCTGAGTAAAGCATCGGCCTCCGCGGTCGAAGCGTCACACCGGTCCCAGATCGACTGATCCTCCAGGACGTTGCCCATGCCCGCGATGAAGTCGTGGGACCAGCGGCGGACCTGCTCCACTGATACATCCTTCAGCCCCAGCAGGTCGATGAGGTTCTGCGAGGCCACAGGGGCGGCATAGTCCCTGTTCAGGTCCGCCTCCTCTGGGCCAAGCTCGGCGACATTCTCAAGGTAGGTTTCGGCGTTGCGCTCAAAAACCGGGCCCCAGACTTCCTTGATGGACTTGGGACGAAGAACAGGATTCACCGGTGCCCGGTCTACTGAATGCTCCGGATCATCCTTGCGCAGCATCGGCTGGGCACCGATGGCCCGGGTCATCGTTGCGCCGGAAACGTTGGCGCTGAAGATTTCCTGATCCTGTTCCACCGTGTGGCAGCCGGCGTAGTTGGTGACGAGGAACTTGTTAAGCTGCGGAACCCAGGCGACCGGCGACTCTGCCCGCAGCCGGGCATAGGTCGGGTAGGGATTCGATGCAAGTTCAGCCACGTCAACCCAGTCAGCCACGGGGTAGTCGGCGGCGTCCTGCGAAGCGGTGGTGCGAGCTTGATCGCTGCTGCCGGGCACCGAGGCCGCGTCATCGCTTCGGGTCTCCGAGTTCCCGTGGTAGGGGCACTGTGCGGCTTGTGTCGTCATTGTTGTCTTACTCCTACTGGCACGTCGTTGTGTAGCCGGTCCTGCTGGCACTTCTTTGTGTAATCAGTGTCACAGGCATTATTTCTCTAGTAAACTGCGAATATCAGCGAAAGTATTTCGATTCTTTAGGAGAAGTGATTTTCGTGCCGAAATTCACGTTTCGTCAGCTCGAGCTCTTCGCCGCGCTGCCGGAACACACTACCCTGGGATCCGCGGCGCAACAGCTTCACATCTCCGAATCCGCGCTTTCGCATGCCGTCAGCGAGCTGGAGGCAGCGTTGGGGGAACAACTGTGCATCCGGAGGAAGGCCCGGGGCATGCACCTGACGCCGACTGGGCGCCACTTCGCGAAGCGGGCCAGGGAGCTGCTTCGAGAGGCCAGTGCGCTGGCAGAAGGATTGGGTGAGATCCGCGGCGAGCTGAAGGGGCCGGTGTCGCTGGGCTGCTATACGGGCCTGGCAAGCAACGTCCTGCCCGCCGTGCTTGAGGGCATGGCGAGCCTGCACCCCAAGGTCGAAATCAGCATCACGGTAGGAGACCACGCCAACCTGTTGCCGGCACTTGAAGATGGAACACTGGACACGGCCATCGTCTACGACATTGGCTTGCCAGCCGACGTTGAGCGCAGGGTCATCTACAAGACCGAAGTCATGGCCGTTCTGGGGGCCAACGATTCACTTGCTGAAGAAGACGACGTGGATCTCGCTGATCTGTCGACCAAGCCACTCATCATGCTCAACACGGCCCCAAGCAGGGAATATACACAGTTGATGTTCGCTCAGCGTGGGCTCAAGCCAAACGTGGGTGCAATAGTCCCGCAAATCGATCTTGTCCGGGCCATGGTCGGACGGGGGCTCGGCTATAGCCTCCTGATGTCGCGGCCCAACCAGATCCCGGTTTCCAGCGAGGGCAAGGGACTCGTGACCCGGCACCTTCGCCCCCGCGCCGGCCAGACCTCCGTCGTTGCGGTCTGGCCAAAAGAAACGATGCTGACTGCCCGGGCACTGGCTGTCATCCAATATGCAGTCGAGGTCCTCGACGCCATTGAACCCGAATAGCGACCGCCGGGCGCCAGAAGAATCAAGAGCAAGGGTCGGCGCCCGCCCCATTCCTGAACGGACTCAACAGTGAATTCCTGATCCTATCTGGGCGGGTGTGGGTGTCGGTGGCCCGCCAGTTGCCTGCCGGC
Source organism: Arthrobacter sp. 01T425 (assembly GCF_056398725.1). NCBI lineage: Bacteria > Bacillati > Actinomycetota > Actinomycetes > Micrococcales > Micrococcaceae > Arthrobacter > Arthrobacter sp. 01T425. Next base: position 119,265 of record NZ_JBFTPY010000003.1, read on the forward strand.
CCACCTGCTCCCCCGCGCTGCGTCAAGGGCGCCGAGGTTCTGGCTGGCGGCTATCAGCCCGAAGGTGCGGTTTCTTCTGGGCCCCAACAGTGCTCGCCGGTCTGCTCCTAGGATCAGGCTGCGTTGCGTGCTGGCTCTCGAGTGGACGCCTGGATAATGACCACGTAGTTCCGGAAGCAGGAACGCTCTCTTACCAGGCGGACCGCTCCCGGGATTCCCCGAACGGCACTTCTTCACTGAGTTCTAGGACGTACCGGCCTGCGTGATGGCGGGTGACCAAAATGCCGGCGGGCCGGCGGTTCAGAGCCACTTCGACGAGCGACGACTCAGCCTCGTTCAGTAACTTGTCGACAAGATTTGGGTCAGCAGTGGACACCTCGCGCCGCTCTTCCGAATATTCCAGGAGGGAAGGGCTTTGATCGTGTACCGCGGATCTGGTCGGAGTCGGGTTGGGAAGTACCGTCAGATGGGACATAGTGTGACGCCATCCCCGCGCAGGAACAGCCGGCGGTCAGCCGTTCCGTTCTCGATCACCCAAATCAGATGCCCGCGGTCTCCGACCGCGTCTACCCATCCGGCGTACTGGAGATCCCCCAGACACACCTCGACGCCGTCGCCTGGGCTCAGGTATTCCCACTGGTGGATGGACCGCTGGGTGGGCCGTGGCTGAAGCGTGACTCCAGCATTCATCGCATACTCACTTTTTGTCCCTCCGGTTCCTTGTGGGTCGGTTGGATGCGGCGGCCGCACGTTTTGCACGTGCGGCCGCCGCAGGTGATGGAAAGGAAGCGTCAGATGATGGCGGCCTTCAGCTCTTTGGCGGCCAGGCTGGGATCCGCGGCTCCGTAGATTGAGCCGCCCGCTACGGCTACGTCCGCCCCTGCCCGCTGGACAGCGTTGATCGTCGAGAGGTTTACTCCTCCGGCTACTGAGAAGGGGATGCGCGCTTCTTCGCCGGCGGCCAGGAGCCCATTGAGGTCATAGCCGGGCTGTGACTGCTCATCAAGGCCGGCGTGGAATTCCACGAACTTGGCGCCAAGGGCACGCGCTTCCTTGGCGCGGGAGACTTTATTGGATACCCCAATGAGGTCCACAACGATGCCTTTGCCGTGCGCACGGGCGGCTTTCACGGCGCCGGCGATGGTCGAGTCGTCTGCACTGCCCAAGACTGATACCAGGTCGGCGCCGGCTTTGAAGGCGATGTCGGCCTCCAATTCTCCGGCGTCCATGGTCTTCATGTCAGCGAAAACGATCTTGTCGGGGTGGGCATTCTTGATGGCGGTGACAGCGGAGAGGCCTGCAGCCTTTATCAGGGGTGTTCCGAGTTCGATGATGTCCACGTATTCGGCTACTTTGGCGGCCAATTCGAGGGCGTCTTCGACTGTGAGGAGGTCCATTGCAACTTGGAGTTTCATGATCGGCTCTTTCTTTAGGAAATGTTGGGCAAAAGGAATTCAGGGGTGAGTTGTTGACGGGTGTTTCCGCTGCATCAGTCGTCGCCTCCGTCGTCGCCATCCTGAGTCCTGCTATTCGAGATTGGCGTGCCGAGTCCAGAGCTGTTCGGAAGAAATGCTGGTTTCCTCCCAGAGGGCTTGGAACACCGCTTCGGTCGCGAGGAATAGCACCTGTTCGAAGAGGCTTCCGGAATATTGCCGAGACGCACCCGATTGGTGGTCGGTTTTCTGGGGGGCCGGGATAACCACGAGCATGTCGGATACTGCAGCCAGTGGGGAGTTTGTGTTGGCAGTGAATGCGGCCACCTTTGCACCGGCCTTTGCCGCAGTTTCTGCCGCCTTCACCACGCTTGAGGTTGTTCCGGATCCAGAGGCCACCACCAGCAGATCCCCGGTGCGGATTGCAGGAGTGGTTGTGTCCCCTGCGATGTGGACCGTGAGGCCGAGATGCATCAGCCGCATAGCGGCCATCCTGAGAACCAGTCCACTGCGGCCTGCCCCTGCGACGAACACCCGGTTAACGGTGGTGAGATGGGTGGCCAGGTGAGCAAGTTCCTGTTCATTGATGCAGTCTGCCGTCTCTCCAACCTCGCCCCGGATCAGAGTGAAGCTGTGGCCGATGGCGCCCGCGGTCTTTTGACTGACAGGTGTTGCTGTTGGCATGGTCGCCATGTCTCTCCTTTGACGGGGTGAGCCGTATTTAGCCAGCCGTTGAGTCGCTGGATGTTTCATCCTCGATACGTCCCGGCGCCCATCACCCATTACGGCGGACCGAACCTGTCGGAAGCCGGTAGCGGTGCCGCCTACGGTGATATCGTCTGCCGTTCAAGGGCAAACCGGGCATATTCTTCCAACAGCACGGGATCATCCACCGACCCGAGATCCGCGACCGTTTCCAACCGCGCTCCTTGAAGAAGCCGCTTGATGGGGACTTCCAGCTTCTTTCCGGTGCGGGTATGCGGAATTCCGGGCATGAAGACAATCTCGTCGGGCAGGTATCGGACGGAGAGGTTCTCACGGATTGATCTTGTGATCGCCTCTTGGGTCACGTCCGGGTTGGCGCCGTCGGCCAAATGGACGAACAGCGGCATGTAGTAGTCAGTGCCCAGTTCGGCACCGACCACCAGCGCCTCGGCGACTTCCGGCAGCGATTCGACCACCGTGTAGATGTCTGCCGAACCGAGCCGCAGCCCGTTGCGGTTGAGGGTCGAGTCGGAACGGCCGTGGATGAGGATGCCCCGGTGCGTGAACTCGATGTAGTCCCCGTGCCGCCACACCCCCGGATACATCGCGAAGTAGCTCTCGTGGTACCGGCTGCCGTCGTCTCCCCAGAAGCTCAGCGGCATCGAGGGCATTGCCCTGGTCACTACCAGTTCGCCCTTGCCCCGGGTGGGATTGCCGGCTTCATCCCACGACTCCACGCGCACTCCGAGGGCCGGAGCCTGGATGTAGCCGACATGGACCGGCAATGTCGGGGATCCTCCCACGAAGATGGAGGCGATGTCGGTGCCACCACTCATCGAACTCAACCAGATGTCACCCACATTGCCGTAGACCCAGCGATAACCGTCGGCCGAAAGCGGCGATCCAGTGACCTGAAGGGAATTCAGGGCGTCCAGGTCGTGGTCGCGCATCGGTACCAGAGCCGCCTTCGCGCAGGCATGTACAAATCCCGCACCCACACCGAGGACTGCGACCTGCTCGGCTGCGGCAATCTGCCACACCCGGTCGATGGACGGGAAGGTGGGGTTTCCGTCGACGAGTACCGCCGTCGCCCCCACCCCCAGTGCGGAGACGAGCGCGTTCCACAGCACCCAGCTCGTAGAGGCCACGTTGAGATAGCGGTCCCCGGGCCGCAGGTCGGAGTGGATGAGGAGCATCTTCATTTCCTCAAGAAGCGCCCCGCCGTGCCCGTGCACGATGCCCTTGGGAATGCCCGTTGTCCCGGAGGAGAACAGGACCCACAGCGGGTGGCTGAACTCGACGTCCTCGAAGACGAGCTCCGCCGGTTCGGCCACGGCCTGGGCCCAGTCCACGGCCGGAACCCGGGTTGGGACACTCGGGACAGATGTATGCCGCCCCACCCAGATGATGTGCTCGAGGGTGGGAAGTTGAGCGAAGATCTCCCCCAGCTCCCCACGGCGGTCCCGGTCTTTCCCGCCGAGCCGGTAGCCCGGCGCGGCGATGACGACCTTTGGACCGAGCTGGGCGAACCGCGAAACGATCGCACCCGGGCCGAACTCGGGGGCGCAGACGGACCAAATAGCACCGATAGTGGCAGTGGCGAGCAGCCCGACGACGGCTTCGGCAACATTCGGCAGGATTCCGACGACCCGGTCCCCGTGGCCCACCCCGCGGTCCCGAAGGTGCGCGGCGAGGGATGCCACCTCGCGCCGCAGCGCGTCCCAGGTGACCTCTTCGCGCGTCCCGTCCTCGGCGATGCCCACCAGCGCAATTCCTTCGTGACCCTGCAGCAGGTGCCGGGCGAAATTGAGGGTGCGTCCCGGAAACCACCGCGTGTGCGGCATGGCGTCAGTGGTGCAGACCGGTCCTGCCGTACCGCCGAACTCGACTCCCGCAAACCGGGCAAAGAGTTCCCAGAACTGTTCCGGCTCATCCACCGACCACTGCCAGAGCTCGTCGTAGCCTGCACTGACATCAATGCCTTGCCGGCCCAGGAACGCGGCGAATTGCCCGATGCCGGTCTCCGCGCTGCGTTCGAGGTCGGGCTCCCAGATCACTTCGCTGTCTGCGGCGTGGGCGTTGAGGATCATGCGCTCTCCAAGGGCCGGGAAGCTTCCCTGCGTCTCTCGGCGATCTGGGATGCTGTGAGGGGCTCGGTTCCGATCAGCACAAAAAGGACCCGGGCCGTGCGGTCGGTGCGATTGGACCACGCGTGGCTGGTGGCGCGTTGCACGGCCACGTCGCCGGCGCGCATGGTTGCCTCACCCTCGTCGACCAGCAGCGTGATCTCGCCCTCGAGCACGACAGCGTAGTCCAGCGAGTCGGTGCGATGGAACCAGAAGTGCTTGGAGCCGCTGTGCTCGGCGCCTGCTTCGGCCTCGTCGTGCCCGTCGAGCTCGCTAAAGATCACCGAACCCGCCTCGTCCGGATAGACGGCGTCCGGCGGGAAGTCTGCAATGCGCAGGATCGTCTCGCCGGCAGCGGGGAAGCTGGGAATCTCGGCGTCGGCCGCGGCCGGGTCCGCGTCGGTGACGTGGTCGATGCGTCCGGCCGCGGTCAGCCAGGGCACGGTGGCACCGAATCCCGGAATCACTTCCGAGGACCAGTGGTTGGGCGCGGCACCGTCCGAGAGGATGATGGCGCGTCCCTGGTCGTCGTGCCCGGTGACGATGCGGCGTACTGGGGGGCGGGTCATCAGACCACCCATTCTTCGTGCGGGTAGGTGCGCGGCTCGGGCCACCAGGGAGCCTTCTGGCGTTCGGTGGAGATCGGTGTGCGCAACGTGCCGACGCCTTCGAGCTCGAGTTCAATGACGTCGCCGGGCTTCAGGAACTTTCCGATTTCAACGCCGGCGCCGAAGCCCATCGTGCCCGATCCAATGATGTCGCCCGGCTGCAGGCGGTCGGAGATCGAGACGTAGGCCAGCAGCTCTGCGGGGGTGTAGACAAAGTCCTCGACCTTGGTGTCGGAGAGCACCTCCCCGTTGACGCGGACCTGGCCGCGCAGTCCCTCGATGGAATCGATTTCGTCCATGGTGGTGACCCAGGGGCCAATGCCGTAGCCGAAGTCCTTGCACTTCTGCGGGCCCATGCCGATCGCCATTTCCGCGCCTTGGATATCGCGTGCGCTGAAGTCGTTGAAGACGGTGATGCCAAAGAGGTGGTCCAGCGCCGTGTCCGGGGTCAGGTCGCTTCCGGACTTGCCCACGACGTAGCCGACCTCGAGTTCCCAGTCGAGGGCCTCGGTGAAGTCGGGGTAGGGCAGCTCTTGGTTGTGGCCGTAGGACATGGCCGTGGTGCCCTTGAAATACCCCGGACGCTCGTAGATCGAGCGTGCTGGCTGTGCCTTGGCGACAATGCGGTGGAAGTTCTGGATGTGCTGCTCGAACGTCAGTCCGTCGCGAATGACCGGGGCGTCGACCGCCGCGCGCCATGAGACCTCGTCGATGCCGTAGGAAGCGTCGTCGGCCGCGGTAAGCGCCTCGTGTGCGGCGTCCAGGAAGATGGAGCCTCCGCCGATTCCAGCTGCCAGGCTTCCGGGAAGCACCGCCAGGGCGAGTGCCCGGGCACGTTCGGGCTCGGCAGCCTTGCGCTGCAGGGTCAAGGCATAGGCGCGGGCAAGGTCAATAACCCGGCTCTGCTCCGGCTGGGCCGCGACGAGTCGAATCTGTTCGCCGTCGGGCGTGGGCACTGCTATACGTCCCAGTTTCATGGGTGCTCCTCTGGAGATCAAACATACGATACGTACAGTATCGCATTGGGTGGATGGGGTTGCAATAGACAAGTTCGTGGGGTGACGCTCAGTTACCGACCGTGGCGGCCCGGGTGGCCCTCAGGAGTGGTTCGCCGTCGCAGAGCTCCTCCAGACCGGTGTCCGGCGGAAGCATGCCCAGGCTTCGACGGATCCCGGTCAGCAGTCCAAGTCCGCGCTGATCCACCGCAAGCGTGCGGGCGCGCGCGCCCCAGGCCGCCGTGGCCGCCGCCTGGTAGCCGCAGCGTTCAAGCAACTCGATTCCCTCCGCGTCGGTCATCGACTCTCCGGCCGCCACCCCGCGCACCAAAGCGCCCAGGTAGCGTTCCAGCTCTGCGGAAACGAGAAGCTCGGCGCGGACCACCAGGCCTTGGCCCGGCAGTTCCGGCAGCAGGGCATTGACGTCCACCACGCGCCGCATCCCGGCCTTTTCGGCCAGTTTGTCGAACGGCGGCCCGAGCAGGGTCGCGTCCACTTGGCCGCCGAGCAGCGCGTCCAAGCGTTCGCGAACGCCGCCCACCACCACGTAGTCGACCTCGACGCCGGCGTCTAGCAGCAGGTGCTTGACGATGAGCGCGAAACCGTTGTCGGGGGCGTCCACGGCGAACCGGCACCCGGCCAGGTCCGCGAGGGATTCCACGTCACCGCCTGCATAGATGCCCAGTGGCGTGGTCTGCTCGACCTGGGCAACCAGGCGCAAGTCGGCGCCGGCCCGGGTCCATTCGAACAGGTTGTCGATAGCCGTGACCACCATGTCATGCTCCCCGGCAAGCAGGGCCCGCAGCTGCTCCGCGCTCGAGGGCGTCCGGGTGTGCACCACCTCAACGTCTCGCAGAAATCCCAGCTCGGCCGCCAGCAGATAGGACACCGGCGGAACGAAGTGGCTTTGCCGCAGGATCACGGGGCGGCCCCGCCGGCCGCGGCGACCGCGTCCGGGCGATCCACATACCAGGGAGGCAACTGCCCGCTGGGCCCGCGGACCGTCGAACGCTGGATGCCGAGACCAGAGATTTCCGCCTCCATCACGTCGTCGTCCCTCAGGAAACGGCCCCAATGCGAACCGTTGCCCGCCGGCGAACCGGTGATGAGGACATCCCCTGGCAGCAGCACGGCCACCGAGGAGGCGTAGGCGATCAGGCTCGGGATGTCGAAGAGCAGGTCATCGGCCAAGGCATCCTGCATCAGCGTGCCGTTGAGGCTCAAGCGGATCCGGAGCTTCGCCGGATCCGGGACGAACCGCTTCGGCACCACGTAGGGGCCGGTGGGAAAGAACGTCGGCTGGTTCTTCGCCCGGAACCAGTCGGTGCCCATCATCGCGATGTCGTTGCGCGGTACGAGCGTGCGCGCCGTGATGTCGTTGACGATCGTATACCCGGCCACGTAGTCGAAAGCGTCTTCGGCCGCGACCCGGTGCGCCCTGCGGCCGATGACCACGCCAAGCTCCAGTTCCCAGTCGACGTTTCCGCCGACATCCGGCAACTTCACGTCATCGTAGGCGCCGCAGACCGCCGAGGGGATCCCGGTCCAGACGTAGGGGTCGCCAGTCCGGCCGCGCTCGTCGATTTCGGCTGCGGCGTCGGCGGCCAGTTGCGCCGCATCGGCGCCTTCCTTGCCGAGCTTGTGGGCCACACTCATCTGCAGGACGTGCTCACGGTAGTTCGCCCCCGCGGCGATGATGGTGCCCACCGGCTGCACCGGCGGCAGCACCCGCAGCCCGTCGAGCGGGCGTGCGCCCGCTGCGGCCGGATCGATGGCCTCGAGGGCGTCCAGGTGCGCATCCCAGTCAGCGAAGAGGTCTCCGATCTGCCCGATTCCCGGCACCACTGTGCGCAGGTCAACGACGTCGTCGCCGAAGACCACACCGGGAAACTCCTCCCCGCCGTCCTCGAAAGTGCCCAGCATGAATCGGTTCACGCGTGCCTCTTCCATGAATCCTCCATTAGTCATTGTCTGCTGCCGCTATACCGGTGGGGCCACGTACAGGCCCTTGTCGCGGTCGTTGAACATTTCGCGGGCGATGAATTCGTCCATGTCGCCGCCGGTTCCCCATTGGTCGGAGGTCTCGGGGTCGCGGGTGTCAAAGATGCTTGGATGCCAGGTATCCTCATCCACCGAATCCAGCTCGGTGGTGTATTCCATGGTGTTCCCGTTGGGATCGTGGAAGTAGGTGAAGGTGTTGTCCCCGGCCTTGTGGCGGCCAGGGCCCCAGATTTTCTTGAACCCGGACCGCAGCAGCTTGCCGCTTCCGCGCATGTACTCGTCGATGCCGCGCAGCTCGAAGGACGCGTGCTGCAGCGAGGCATGCGGACCGCGGGAGATCGCTATGGAGTGGTGTTGTGCATTGCAGCGCATGAAGTAGAAGAGGTCGCCCATGTGCGGGTGGTTCAGGGTGTCGGAGAGACGGAAGCCCAGATGCTGTTCATACCAGGCGCGCATCTTTTCCGGTTCCGGGGAGTTGAGCACCACGTGGGAGAGCCGCACCGGGATCGCCTCGCGCTCCTCGATCTTGCGGTGCTTGCGCACCTCGACATCGGAGGAGACCTCGATGGTGCGTCCCTCCAGGTCAAAGAAGCGGAAGCCGTATCCCCCACCGAGGGTCTTGACGTCATCGGGTTCGCCAATGAGCTTCACGCCCTTGGCAATGAGGTCCGAGGCGAGCTGGTCCACCGAGGCCTTGTCCGCCGCGCCGAACGCGACCATGTCAAGGCGCTTCTCCTCGGCCTCGCGCACGCGGACCGAATACTGTTCTGGCGATCCCTCGGCGGCGAAGTAGGTCACGCCGCCGTCGTTCTCCATTTCGGTGAGTCCCCAGTGGTTCTTGTAGAACTCAACCTGCTTTTGGTAGTCGGGCACCGCGATGTCGAAGTGCCTCAGGTGTGTGATCGGGCTGAATGCCATGATGGTCTCCTGTGTTCTGTCCGTTTGACGCGGATGTGGGTTTAGATGCGTGCCGGCACGTTGTGGCCGGCCTGCGGAATGCTGCGGATGAGGCGCTCCAGGGCCTCGGGGCTGTCGCCGAGGCCCAGGATGTAGCGGTCCGGGCGAACGACGACCGCCTGGGCGCCGGCGGCGGCAAGGATCTGGCCGACCTTGGCCGGATCGAACAGGACCACGACGTCGGCATGTTCCTCAAGTAGTTCCCGCAGTGGGGCCGGGACCGCGGCATAGAGCTCGCGGGTTGTTGCCACCAGGAAACGGCTTCCCACCATGTCATCCAGGCGCACCCCGTCGGCGAGGATCGGCTGCATGCCGAGCCGGCCGGCGCGTTCGTCGGTGCCGCCGTCGTGCAGGCCAGGGCCCAGCGCGGGTGAGATCGGTGCGGATGCGGCGGGGTTTGCGCGGATGAAGGCGTCACGCTGCTTCGCGGTGTCGGCGTCGGTGGTTTGCATGAAGCCCGCCGCCCGGGTTGCCTGCTCGACCCAGAACCGTGCATGCGGCATGCGTTCACTCTCGTAGGTGTCAAGGAGGCTGTCGTCGGCCGCACCGCGTTTGACGGCATCGAGCTTCCACACCAGGTTGGCCACGTCGCGTAATCCGGCGCATAGGCCCTGACCAAAAAGCGGTGGCGCCTGGTGGGCTGCGTCCCCCGCCAGGAAGATGTTCCCGGCGCGCCACTGCCGTGCGATGCGGCCACGGAAGGTATAAATAGCCAGCCGGTCTGCAGTGAATCTGTCTGCCGGCAGCACGCCGTGGCTGATCTTTTCCACACCCTCAGGGGTGGCAATTTCCTCGGGGTCGTCCCCCGGCATCAACATGAACTCCATCCGCACCCGTTTGCCGGGGAGGCGGATCCACAGGGCGGGCCTTGTGTGATGACCCAGGAAGATCATGTCGGAAGACAGGCCGGGGCCTTCTTCCAAAATGCCGTCCGCGACAAGCCACTGTGCATCCTCGCCCAGCTTTTCGCACTCGATGCCCAGCGCCTGGCGGGTCTGCGAGCGCGCCCCGTCCGCTGCGATGGCCCAGCGGGCGCGGATTAAGGATTCCGCGCCGTCGGAGTCACGCACCGCCACCTCGACGCCCGGTCCCTCATTGCGCACGGAGAGCACGCTGGCGCCTCGGCGGAGCTCGACACCGGGAAGTTCTTCCACGACATCCCGCAGCAGGACCTCGATGTCCGGTTGGTGAAAGGTGAGATCGTCGTGCCAACCCTGGGTGCCAAACTGACCCGTGGGCAAGGACACCAGGACTTCCCGCTCCTCGTTCTCGATGTGGAAGGAGGACATCGGCAAAGTAACCTCGGCAAAGCGCTCGGCGACTCCCAGCGATTGGAGGGTGCGGAAGGTTTCACCATCAAAGTGCACGGCGCGGGCAGTTGGCCAAACCTGGACATCACGCTCCACCCCGACGGCGGTCAGACCTGCGCGCCCCAGCAAGGCCAGCGCAGTGACTCCTACAGGCCCTCCCCCGATCACTACCACGTCGACGTTGACGTTAGCCATCTTGCTCCTTCAAGTTCAGTACGTATCGTTTCGAATAAAAAGTAACATGCATCACTTAGCCGCACAAGGGTTAGCTGATGGGCTTCCGGCTTGCTTACGCCTTCCAGATGGTCTTGAGATTGCAGAATTCCCTGATCCCGTCCGCAGCCAGTTCCCGACCGAACCCGGAACGCTTGATCCCGCCGAACGGCAGCTCCTGGTACGAAACCGTCATGCCGTTGACGAACACCGCGCCGGCGTCAAGGTTGGCCGTAAACCATTCCTCCTCCTCGGCATCAGCAGTCCAGACCGCACTGGAAAGCCCGAAGGTGGTCTGGTTCGCAATCCGGAGGGCATCCTCGCGGTCCCGGGCGCAGTACAGCGACGCGACGGGCCCAAAGGTCTCCTCCTGGATGATCCGCATCTCTTCGCTGAGTCCGGCGAGCACCGTGGGGGCATAGAAGAAGCCGGGGCCCTCGGGAACCACCCCGCCGGTCAGCACCTGGGCACCCAGGGAACGGGCGTCCTCGACGAGCTCGGCCAGTTCGTCGCGTCCGGACAAGGTGGCCAAGGGCCCCACCTGAGTCGCGGGATTCAGCGGGTCCCCGACATTAAGCTCCGACATCAGCTTCACGAATTCGGCGGCGAACGCGTCATAGACCTCGGTGTGCACGATGAACCGCTTGCCGGCGATGCAGGACTGGCCATTGTTGCTGATCCGTGCACGCACGGCGGTCTCCGCCGCGGCGGAGACGTCCGCCGAGGGCATGACAATGAAAGGGTCCGACCCGCCCAGTTCCAGCACGGCCTTCTTCACGTGGTCCCCGGCAATGGAGGCGACCGAGCGCCCCGCCGGCTCGGAACCCGTCAGGGTCACCGCTTTGACCCTCGGATCGGCCAGGACGCCGGCAACCTGGGAGCCGCCGATCAGCAGGGTGCGGAAGGATCCGCGCGGGAACCCTGCCCGCTCAAAGAGGGTGTCGAGGAAGAGCGCAGCCTGGGGCACGTTCGAGGCATGCTTGAGCAGGCCGGAGTTGCCCGCCATGAGCGCCGGGGCGGCAAACCGGATGACCTGCCAGAGCGGATAGTTCCACGGCATGACCGCCAACACCGTCCCCAGCGGCTCGTAGCGGGTCCACGCGCGGCTGGCGCCGACCGACGACGGGTCCTTCAGCGGAGCCTCGGCCAGGAATTCCTCGGCATGCGCGGCGTAGAAGCGGATGGCCTTGACGCACTTGTGCACCTCGGCGATCGACTGCGCAATCGGCTTGCCCATCTCGACGGTGATCAATGCGCCCAGACCCTCCGCCTGATCCTCCAGGATGTCCGCCGCGGCGAGCATCCACTGGGCGCGCTGGGCAAAGGTCGTGCCGCGCAGCAGCCGCGCCGCTTCGGCGGCTTCCGCGATGCGAGCTTGGACTTCCTCGGCCGTATGCGGCTCAATGATCATTTCGGTCGAACCGGTGGTCGGGTTGACGGTTGCGATTGCCATGGATGGGGTCCCTTTCCTTGAGACGTGTTCTCGATCACGACTATATAGGATACGATTCGTATCGGATACTATTTTAGTTTCCATGATGTATCCACCCACGCCAGCAGCCCGTGGAACGGCTGCCCGACATCCAAGGAGTGCCCCCGTGAGCACCAATGGCGAGTTGCCGAACAATCTTCCGCTCTTTCTCACCGACGCTGATGTGGCCAGCCTTGCGGACTGGCCGGGGGCGATCGAGGCCATCCGCACCGCGTACAAGGCCCCCGACGACGAGGGCGGCACACCGGGAAGGATTTTCGCCCAGACATCTCGCGAATGGTTGCGGATCATGCCCTCGGTGCCGCCCAGCGGCAGTCTGTTCGGGGCAAAGTCAATCGCCGGGTCCTTCGCGGACGGCCTGCGCGTCAGCTATCTGATTTCACTCTTCGACAAGGACACCGCGGATCTGGTGGCTCTCGTGGACGGAAACCGCGTCACCGGCCTGCGCACCGCCGCGACCACCGCCGTGGGCACCTCCACGATCGTGCCGCAGCGGCCGCTGATCGTCGGTGTGATCGGCTCCGGCTTTGAGGCCCGTTCCCACCTGACGGCCTTTTCCCACCTGCTGGAGTTCGCCGACATCCGCGTCTTCAGCCCCACCCCCGCCAACCGCGAGGCCTTTGCGGCCGAGTTCGACGGCGCGTTCGGGGCTCCCGCACGGGCCGTCGGCTCGGCCCGCGAGGCCGCCCAAGGCGCGGATCTCATCCTGTGCGCAGCACGCTCCCGCGATGAATCCCCGACCGTGCAGGCCGACTGGGTCGGAGAGGACACCGCTGTGGTATCGATCGGTTCCACGACAGCAGCCCAGCGTGAGCTGCCCGCCGAACTCCTCGCCCGCGCCGCGGTGGTCGTGGTGGATTCCCGTGACGAGGTCGTCAACGACAGCGGGGACATGATCGCGGCCCGCGCGCACGGCGTCGATGTCGATTCGATCGTTGTAACTCTCAATGCCGTCCTGTCCGGTGAAACCGAGATCGATTCCGCGCACGGGATCAGGATCTACAAGTCGACAGGTTCCGGCCTGCAGGACATCGTGGTTGCCGAGATGCTCGTGGACCGCGCCCGCGCCGAGGGCATCGGCACCGTCCTGCCCGTCGGCATTGTCACCAGCCGCAAATAACGCCTCACAGAAATAAAGGAGAACACCATGGTGGAATACACCAAATCCGAGGCCCGCTCCTGGGCCAAGGAGAACTTCACCGGCACCGTCGCGGTGACGCACCCATCCTTCACCCCTGACTTCTCGGGCATCAACGAGAACGCGATCCGCCACGACATCCTCCTGCTCAAGGAACGCGGCTACGCCGGTTCCCTGATCATCGCCGAAGCGAATGTGACCCCGGAGGAGAACGCCCGGATCACGGCCGTCGCCCGCGAAGCGGCCGGCCCTGACTTCGCTCTCTTCTTCCACGCCATCTTCGGCACCCTGGAAGAGAACATCCACGCAGCAGACCTCGCCACCAAGGCCGGCGCCGACCGCGCCCTGCTGGCCTACCCCTCATCGTTCTGGCCGACCTCCTACGACGAGGTGTTCGACTACACCAAGCGCTTCACCGACGAAACCGACCTGGCCACCATGCTGTTCCCGCTGCCGGCCTGGGGCTTCGAGCGCATCCATCCCGCAGGCATGAGCGTGGACTTCGTGCGCCGCGTCCTCGACGCAATGCCAAGCATCGTCGCCATCAAGGCCGAACAGGGCTACCCGGGCATCCCCGGAGTCATGGAGATGTACCACCACTTCCGCGATGAAGTAGTGATCTCCTGCCCCATCGAGGCCGAAATAATCCCCCTCATGTCGGTCTTGGACGTCCAGTTCTCCGGCACCGCGAACACGAACTGGATGGGCGACTACTACCCCAAGGCCTTCGAGATGGCGCGCACCGGCAAGTGGGAAGAGTCCATGAAGCGCTACTGGGAGGTCCAGCCGGCCCGGGCCGCCAATATCGCCGTTTCGTCCACTTCCACCCCGGGCACCAGCTCCATCAACCGCACCCAGTGGAAGTACCAGGAGTGGCTCTCCGGCTTCAACGGCGGCGCCCTGCGCCCGCCGGCAGTCAGGCTTCCCGACCGCTTCATGAAGCAGCTGCGCGCAAGCCTGGAAGCCTCGGGACTGCCCGTCACCGATTCCCCAGACTCCGAGTTTCTGCGCGGACGAATCAGCGCCTAAGCCCTGCGCGGCCTTGTGCCGGCGTTGGAGTGCCCCGTGGGCCACTGAACCGACTGGCTGGTTCAGTGGTCCACGGGGCTTCTTTGCGTATGGCAGACGGTGCCGCAGAAGATGCAGCACCCGAAACGAGGTTGGTGCCACGACAGCGACGCGCCGAAGTGGCTACGCAATCGCATGTTTGGGACACGCAAGGGCCCCTTCTAGGGTTGAGTGTCGATTCGACATCCAACCCGTGGAAGAGGCCCTCAATCCCGAGTCAAGGCCGGGGGTGTGGGAGTGGCCCCCGATAGGAGTTAGGCGCTGGGGTTTGCGAAGAACTTATTGAGGCGATCGGTGGGCAGGTAGTCCTCCGGGGCGCCGGCAAGATCGGTTAGGTCATTGTGGTCCCACGAGGGATCCGCGAGCTTGGCGAGGTTGTCTCGGGAGACGATCACCGAGGGTTCAACGATCTGGTTGATCTTCGGCCCGTCACCCTTCAGGATGCGCAGCGCCACGTCCGCCACTGCCTCACCGGTGCGCACAGACGGGGTCGTGGTACCGAAAAACGGGTAGTCCTGCTTTGCCAGCGCCCAGGAGGAGAACCCGCGGCTCGATCCGTCGTCCGCGATCGGCGGCACGTCCATGCCCGATTCCTCAAAGGCGTTGCGGATGCCTACGCCCATCGTTCCGGCCTGGAGAACTGCGTCAACCCCTGCAGGGTTGGTCGCAAGGAACTTCTGGACCTCCGCCTGGGCCGTTGCCGGCTGGAAGAAGCCGGTGACCGATCCGGCTACCTTGATCTCCGGGCAGTTTTTCAGGACGGCATCGATGCCCAGGTTCGCGAAGGTCGAGACAGGGATACCCGGGATGCCTTCGACGCGCAGGACGTTGCCCTTGCCCCCGATTGACCTCAGCGTGCCGGCGGTAACCTGGGCGATCGCGAGCGGGGTGTTCCTCGTCACGCTGACGGCGTACTCGGAATCGATCGGCACCTGAGCGGCAACTAGCGGGATGCCGGCGTCATATGCGGCCTTGGCCAGGCCAACGGAGGGCTCCGGTGCGATGGGCGTGTAAATGATCACGTCCGGCTTGAGCGAGAGCGCCTCATTGAACTGCTGGAGCTGCAGGGGCACATTCGACGGGTCATCCGGGGCGAATTCGCCTACGATCTTGACGCCACTTGCCTTCAGGCTCGTGCGGATCGCCGCCGACATGGAGGCAATGAAGGGGCTGGCCGGTGGCATGCCCACGATCGCGGCCGTGAAACCGTCAGTCTTCTTCGGCTTGTAGCCGGCCCATGCCGATTTGCGGATCTCGTAGGGGTAGAGGTTGTAGCCCGCGGCGATCTCCTTGGGGAAACCGGCCAGCAGGCCGTTCGGATCGTTCACCGTATCCGTCGGCAGCGACCCGCAGGTCCCGGCGGCCGCCGACTCGGCCGGCCCGGGCGCGTTCCCTCCGGAGGAGCCCGTGGCCGCTGGCGCCGATGCCGAACAGCCCGTCAGAACGAGGGCGCCGGCCCCCAGGATCGCGGCGCCGACCGTCGAGAAGCGGGGGAAAAAGGTTGTCTTCTTCATGGTTTATCTCCTGCCGTATCAAACGATTCGTATCGTATGGCATCAGAGTAGGCAGATGCGGTACGATTCGTCTAGTTTCGAATATGACCTGTGACACATTTATCGGCCACTCAAAGGGGATTCGCCGTGAACAACCAACCATCCGGCCTGGTGCTCGCCGGGGTGAGCAAACGCTTCGGTGCCACCCGCGCCCTCATCGACGGCGACCTCCACCTCCGACCGGGCGAAATCCACACGCTCATGGGCGAAAACGGCTCCGGGAAGAGCACTCTCGTCAAGATCATGGGAGGCGTCCACCGCCCCGATTCCGGCACCGTCACAGTGAACGGCGTTCCCGTAACCAGCCGATCGCCCCGAGCTGCCATGGACCTGGGGATTGCGACGGTATTCCAGGAAGTCCTCACCGCGGGGAGCCAATCGGTCCTCGAGAACGTCTGGCTCGGGTCCCACGGAGTGTTTCGTCGCCGGCTGGGCCTCGCCGAGCAGCGAGCAATAGCCCAAGACGTCCTGAAACGCATCGCAGGCGAGATTCCGCTGGATCTTCCCGCGGGCAAGCTCTCGCTCTCCGAGCGGCAGTCCCTCTGCATTGCCCGCGCACTCGTGCGCAACCCCAAGGTGCTCATCCTCGACGAGTCGACGGCCTCCCTGGACGTCAGCTCCCGCGACCGGCTCTTCGTCGAGATGCGCCGGCTCGCGGCCGAGGGCACTGCCATCCTGTTCATCTCGCACCGCATGGACGAGGTCGCGGAGATCTCGGACCGGGTCACCGTCCTGCGGTCCGGGCGCAGCGTCTCCACCGTTGAGAGATCGGATCTATCCATCAACCGCTTGATCACGGACATGACCGGAAGCTCCGGCCATGACGACACCCGGCGGCAACCGCATGTTCCCGGGGACACCGTCCTTCAAGGAACGGCCGTCCGCCTGGCACCGGCCTCGGCACCCATCGACTTCGAGCTGCGCGCTGGCGAGATCGTGGGCCTCGCGGGGCTCGAGGGCCACGGCCAGGACCAGTTCATCAAGCGCATGGCCGGTGTGGCGGGCGGGCCCGGCAGCGTCGTGCGCCTCCTCCCCGGGGGCGCCGCAGAGCTTACCGAGCGCAACGGGGATGTCCTGGGGGTGGCCTACCTACCGCGCGAACGTCGCGGAGAGTCGCTGTTCGGGTCCATGTCGATCCGCGAAAACTTCGCGCTCCCGACCCTGGCCAAGGACCGGCGCGGCGGCTTGCTGGACACACGCAGCACTGCCCGCCGGTTCGAGGCCTTCGCCGACTTACTGTCCCTGCGCTTCGGTGCCGCCCGCGATGCCATCTCCACCCTGTCCGGCGGCAACCAGCAGAAGGTGCTGCTGGCCCGCTGGCTTGCCACCGACCCCAAGGTCCTGCTGCTCAATGACCCCACCCGAGGCGTTGACATCGGGACCAAGCGGGAGATCTACGCAATCCTGCACCGGCTCAGTGCCGAAGGCATGAGCATCGTGATCCTCTCCAGCGAGGTCGACGAGCTCGTGGACCTCGCGGACCGCGTCCTGGTCTTCCGCGACCAAGCGGTATTTTCCCAGATCCCCCACACACAGCTGTCCACCGAATCCATCGTCGCCGCATACTTCGGCCAGAAATCAGAGGTCCTCACATGAACCGCGTCCTGACCCTGTTCCAACGCTGGCCCTTCGCCTTTGCCTTGCTGCTCGCACTGGTGCTGCTGGTGCTGAACCTATTCGTCTCACCGTCCTTCCTCACCCTCGAGCGCCTGCCCGGCACCCTAGCCACGCTGGCGCCGTTCGTGCTGGTGGGATTCGCCTCCACGCCCTCGATCCTCGCCGGTGGCATTGACATTTCGGTCGGTCCCCTGGCCACCTTCATCAACTGCCTGTTCGTCGCCATCCTCATTCCCGCGGGGCTGGGCAACTGGCATCTCGCGGCACCCATCATCCTGGCGGTGGCCGCCGGAATCGGAGCCCTGAACGGAATCCTGGTCGCCGTCGTGCGCCTGCATCCGGTGGTCGCAACCACCGGGATGCTGTTCCTGCTCGTTGGCCTGTCGCTGACCATCGCCCAGAATCCGGTGGCCGCCCCGAATAATTGGACGGAGGTCTTCGCCGGGGGCATCGGCATCGTCCCGGGCGCTCTCCTGACCATCGGCGTCGCCGGGCTGATCTGGTTCGCCCTGCGCCGCACGGCCTTCGTCAGCAATCTCCTCGCGACCGGCGAGAGTGATGTTTCAGCCTACGGTTCCGGCGTGAACATCAAGGCAATCCGGATCCTGGCCTACACCCTCGGCGGCCTGTTCGCCGGAATAGCGGGAATCGCTCTGACGGCAATCGTCCAGTCATCGCAGTCGTCGCTCGCCTCCACCTATGCCCTGCTGGGGCTCGCCGCAGCCGTGCTGGGCGGGACGAGCCTGGCCGGCGGCCGCGGCGGGCTGTTGGGTGCCCTCTTCGGGGCGGTCTCCATTTATCTGCTGCAGCAGTTGCTCACGGCCTCGGGCGTGGCACCCAGCCTCATCCAATTTGCCTACGGCGCCGTCCTCGTCGTTGGCGTCGTGCTGGGCGCGACGCTGCTGGCCCCCCGTTTGAAGAGGAATGCATCATGACTCGTGACATCCTGTCCCCCGCAGAAACACCCCACGCGCCAACGGCCCAGGCCAAAGCCTGGACCAGGTTCAGGGCCTGGGTCTTCGAAGTACCGGCCCTGCAGGTCCTTGTCGTGCTGGCCCTGGCGGCTTGGCTCGTGATCACCATACCGGCCATTGCAAACCCCCGGTCCATCACCTCAGTGCTGGTCATCACGTCCCTGCTGGCCCTGGCAAGCATGGGCCAGACGCTTGTGGTGATCCTGGGCGGGCTTGACCTGGCGGCGCCGGGTTACATCCTTTTCGGTGCCTTCATGGCGGCGAACGTCGCGGGCAAGCTCGGGGTCCCTGCGGTCGTAGCCCTGCTGGTCACAGTCGTGGTCTGCGGCGGCATCGGTGGCCTGATCGGCTGGATCTGTCACCGCTTCGCGGTCCAGCCACTGGTCGTCACGCTGGGCACTGGCGCGGCCATCACGGGCGCGACGCTGTTCCTCGCCGACGGCGACTATTCCTCCGCGCCGCCGAATGCGTTCCGTTCCTTGGCCAGCCTAAGGGGGACCACCCTTGGCCTGCCGTTCCCCCCGATCATCCTGATCGTGCTTCTCTGCGGGGCGGGAATGTGGCTTTTCCTCAATCGCACCGCAACGGGGCGTCGCTTCTACGCGACAGGAATCAATTTTCGGGCCGCGCGATTGGCAAGGATCCGGACAGCTGCTGTGTGGACCATGGTCTTCGCAGCCTCCGGTGCCCTGGCCGGGGTTGCCGGCATTTTCATTGCATCCTTCGGCTCGGGCTGGTCGCAAACCATCGGGGAACCCTATCTGTTCTCTGGCCTGGCCGCGGTCCTCGTCGGCGGCTCGATCTTCGGCTCGATTCGCGGCAGCTACACCCGGACGCTGCTGGGTGCACTCATTCTCACCCTTTTGTCCACAATCATCGTGAGCAATGGCCTGACCGAAGCCCAGAGCCGCATCGTCTTCGGCGTGATCATCCTTGCCGTGGTCTCGCTCTACGGTCGTGGACGCCACGTCCGCGACAGGTTCTGAGGCCGGGTCCGGTTTCCGCTACTTTCGGCGTTCCATTGCGACGCGCGGTCAAGATATAAAACGAGCCGAATCGACTACCTATTTTGGATGAAGCATTTCATCCTGGTCCAACTGAAAACCAAGGAGAATAAATGTCCCCCGAGACAGCAACCGTCGCCAAAGTGCTTTCCAGCCCCTGGAAAATCGACGGCCTGACAATCAAGAACCGCTATGTGCTTAGCCCCATGGCCGTCCTCCAGCCTACGAAGGACGGCCATCCCAGCGATCAGACAATCGCGTTCCTCACCACGCGGGCACGCGGTGGCGCAGGGCTGTTGATCATCGGTGGCGGCGTAGCCACCGAGCGCGGGAACCAGGAGGCACCGTTCCAGCCCCTGATGCGCTTCGACCGCGACGAATTCATTCCGGGCCTGCGGCGCATGGTCGATGCCGTGCACGAGCACGATGTACCCATCTTCGCCCAGATCTTCCCCAGTTTCGGCGCCATGGGCGTGCCGGGCGAGGGCCGGCCCACGCGGGCCGCGAGCCCGAAGCCCGTCCGCATGGCCGCACCCCGTCTGCCGCACGGCTTCTACATTCCCGGAGGCCGGACGAACCCGACGCCCCAGGAGATCACCACGGAAGAAATCCACGAGGTCCAGGAACAGGCCGTCGCCGCGGTGCGGCGCGCCAAAGCGGCCGGCTTCGACGGCATCGAACTGGGTGCGCACATGCGCTACCTCTATTCCTCCTTCCTCTCACCGCGCACCAACTGGAGAACTGACGAATACGGAGGCAGTGCCGAAAACCGCGCCCGCATCCTGGCTGACACAGTTCGGGCGATCCGGGCTGAAATCGGCCCCGACTATCCCGTGGGCCTCAGAATGAGCACCAACGACCACCTTCCCGATGGTCAGGGACCCGAAGGGTTCGCGGAAGTCGCAGCGATCATTGAGAAGGAAGGGGTTGGCTATATCGCCCTGAGCGATGCGAACTACGAGTCGATGGACAATAACGTCACCTCCTTTTCGGGCGCAATCCTGCAGCACGGAGAGCCGCAGGCATTCCGCGCCGCCATGCCCGAGGTCCCGTTGCTCCTCAGCAGCACCTACGACCCGCAACAGTGCGCAGACGCCATCACCGCCGGGTTCGCGGACGGAATCATGCTGGCCCGGCAGATGCTGGCCGATCCGGAATTCCCCAACAAGGTTCTCCAAGGACGACAGGATGAGATTGTGTGGTGCGACCACGACAACTCATGCCTGCGCCGCCTGATCTTCAACGTGCCGGTCCGGTGCCACAAGAACCCGGCCATGGGACGCGAAGCGGTCCTCGCGGGGGCCACGGAACCCGTCTGGGTAAAGCTTCAGCGTCCGATCCAGGGCCTGCTGATTGCCGCGACCGGGTCACCGGTCCTCATGGGCATCGCCGACAAACTGGCGACCGCCGGCTCGAAGGGCTCGAAGAACTGACCCATGGCGGCGCCGGACTTCCATCCATGACGGGGGTCCGGCGCGGCAATCTTGACATAAATGCGTGTGCGCCCGAACTCAACCTTGGAGTCCGGGCGCACACGCATGTTGACCTATGTAACGGCAGCTTTTTCAGAAAGCTCAGTCCGACGGGCGCAGGGCGCGTCCCGTTCCGCGGTAGATGGCCACTGTCCGCTCCCCCGCCCGCACCACGACATCCACAATCATCCGGCGGCCCTCGTGAAACGTCACTTGACCGGAGGCGACCAGCTCGTCGGCGATGCGGGCCGGGGAAATGTAGGAGATGGAAGCCTCGGCGGTCGCGATTCCGGCGCCGAACGTGTTGGCGGCCATGGCGAACGCGGTGTCCGCCAGCGCGAAGACTAATCCACCGTGGGCAATCCCGTGCCCGTTGGCCATCTCGGGCGTGACCCGGAGGACAGCCGTGGCACGGCCCTCGCTGGCGCGCAGCACCTGGATGCCGAGCCCTTCCAGGCTCCGGTCGGCGGCCAGCATCGAGCGAGCCGGGTCGGCAATGAGACGTGGCTGGTTCACGACAGCCTTTCCACTACCATCGCCATGCCTTGGCCGCCGCCCACGCAGAGCGTGACCAGGCCGAGCGATCCATCCTTGGTTTGCAGTCCGTTGATGAGCGTTCCGACCAGCCGCGCGCCGGTCGCACCGAAGGGGTGGCCAAGGGCGATCGCCCCGCCAAACGGGTTGACCCGCTCAGGGTCGGCGCCCAACTGCCGCACAACGGGAACCACTTGGGCGGCGAAGGCCTCGTTCAGCTCGACGATGTCGATGTCACCGATCGACAGGCCCAAACGATCCAGCAGGCGGCGGGATGCGACCACCGGACCCAGTCCCATGATTTCGGGCGAGAGGCCGCTTGCGGCACTGCCCAGGATGCGGGCCAGCGGCTTCAGGCCGAGTTCACCCGCGCGCCGGGCGCTCATCACCACCATCGCCGACGCGCCGTCGTTGAGCGGGCTGGCGTTGCCCGCGGTGACGGTTCCGGATTCGTGGAACACCGGTTTGAGGCCGGAAAGGGCCTCCAGGGTGGTGCCCGGGCGCGGGCCGTCATCGGCGCGGACCACCGTGCCGGCTGCCGTTGTCACCGGCGCGATCTCGCGGGCGAAGTACCCGGACTCGATCGCCCGTTGCGCCCGGCGCTGGGACTCCAGAGCCCATTCGTCCTGGTCGCGGCGAGTGGTGCCGGTTTGGCGGGCCACGAACTCGGCGGTCTTGCCCATGGAGAGATACACATCGGGCAGCTGCCCGCGAGCCCGGGGGTCGACCCACGGCTGGCCGGATTCGAAGATGCCATCGGCACGCCGCGCCGCGTCCGCGAAGGCGGGGTGGGGTGATTCAACCACGGGCGGTGTCGAGGTGGTCGATTCGACGCCCGCCACCAGGAACGCGTCCCCGTCGCCCGCCCGCACGGCCTGGGCCGCCATCGCGGTGGCCTGCAACGAGGAGGCGCAGAAGCGGTTCACGGTGACCGCCGGGACGCTGTCCAATCCTGCGAGCACCATGATACGGCGTCCAATGTTGTCGCCCTGCGCGCCCTGCGGTACCGCACAACCCACGTAGGCGTCCGCGAACTCGGCGGAGTCCAGCTGCGGAACCGCCGAGAGCGCTCCCCGGATGGCTGCCAGTGCAAAGTCTTCGGGTCGCTCACCGGCCAGCGATCCCTTGCGGGCCCGGCCGATCGGTGTCCTGCGGTAGGCGACGACGACCGCGTCATTCGGCGCGATGGCGGTGTTCACGATGATGTTTCCTTTCATTGTGGCCCGCCAGAACGACCGGCCGGCCTCAAGGGCCCGGAAAGACGATTTGGACCGGGACGCATTGTCCGCGTGCACAACGGGCACGGGCCCAAGTTCTTGCATCCGATACTTTTCCGAATATATACGAACCGTATCGTATTACACAAGGCCATGGGATTTTTCGAGATTATGCGGACATCGCTGGAGTCGCGGAATTAAAGAGGATTGCGGGAGGCGCGCAGTGCGCCAGACGCGTCGCGAAGGTAATGGACGCGGACAGGGGCGCGCCACCGCTGGAGGCGTGGCCGTTCACCGGCTCAGCCGCCGAAGGCCTCTTGCGTCCCAATAGGGGTGCGTGTCACCCAAACTGGGGCCGGAGTTGCGCCCCGGCCAAGGCTGGAATACTGCTTCCCAGCAAAGCCGGGCAGGGGCGCAGCCTCATTTTTCCAATGCCCCCTGCGGCCCCAAAAGGCTGCCTGGTCAATCCTTTTAGCCACAGGGCCCTTCCGGGCCTGCGTGTGATGGGCCCGGAAGGGAACATAAGCAATACTTTGGACCGCTACCCTGCAGCAAGCCCTTCCAGTGCCGTCTGCAAGATGGCATCGGTGGCCTTGGCGTCAAGGGGGCCCGATTGGAACAACAGGCGGAAGTACACGGGTGCATAGAGCAGTTCCGTGACGACCGGGGCGTCGAGATCCTTGCGCATCGACCCCTCGCCTATGGCCTGCTCAACCAGGGACGTAACAACCAGCGCGCGCGGGGTCCAGAAATGTTTCTTGAATTCAGCCATCGCTGCCTCGTCGCCCTGGCACTCACCGATGAGTTGCGCCACGAGCCGACCCTCATTGCCCGCGTAGACCTCCGCAAGTGAGGCCATGTGCTCACGAAGCGCGTCGATCGCAGGGACATCCTGGCGCACTGGAGTACGCGCTACATGGTTGTCCAGGAATGTATCGATCACCACGGCAACCTTGCTCGACCACCACCTGTAGATAGTAGTCTTGCTGACGCCAGCCTCACGGGCAATGCGCTCGATCGAGAGCTTTTGCACCGTAAATCCCGTAGGCCCCGAATCTTCGAGCAACTTCATGGTTGCTTCCAAAATGGCCCGACGACTTTCTTCACTTCTGATTGCCATGGGTCAACCATACGTGCATAATCATCCAATACGAAACGTACACGATCCCACTTTAGTGCTTCAACGAGCGGGCATCGCAAGGTACCTTCGATGGCCCAGCGAGAAGCGTAAGCCTGTTTACGTGAAGATTTTGACGACCCAAGCAGCACGGCAAAAAATCTTCGGGCACCGAAAAGTTGGATCACCAACGTTTCCGGTTCGGGCGCAGGACCTTGGGGCATTCTGAAGCGAGTCGTTGAAGAGGTGACGTGGCATCTTTGTTTTGAATTGTGACCCGCCTTACACTCGGTACGAAACGGATCGAATCTTCTAAGGAGGTGCCGTGACTGCATCTTCCGACGGCAACGCCAGACCTTCCCTACTCGGCATGTGCTTGCCTGCACCGCAGATCTATCACAGAACTTCATCCGAGGTGGACCGATGACTTCCGTACTGGATACCCGGTCGGTTCCTCCGGCCGAGCGGCGGGACTACTGGTCTGCAGGAATCGCCGAGCGCTTCTTCCCGATGCACGTTGAATCGGTCGGGGCGCCCTCCTTCGAGGCCCGCTTGGCCATTGGCCAGGTCGGGCCGGTCGGGGTCCAGTCCATCCAAGGACTTGCGCACCGGGTGGCCCGCACGCAGCAGATGATCGCCGCCGCCGATCCGGAGTGCATCTTGCTGTATTTGATGACCAGAGGCACGATCTATATCGAACAGGACGATCGCAGCTGTGTTCTCCGCCCCGGTGACATTGCGTGCCACGATACGTCGCGGCCTTCCACTTTTGAGGGCCGCGACGGTTTCGAGGTACTCGTATTCAGCATTCCCAAATGGTTCATAGGGGCGCAGGCCGAGGGCATCGCCCGGCGTTCCGCGACGCGGGTGGATTCGGGCCAGGGACGGCTCACTGGGCCGGCAACCCCGTTCCTCGCGCAGCTGGCACGAACCACAACGAGCGGCGGCGGACTCACGAGCCCTGACGGGGAAGGCGCTGCACAGATGCTGCTGCCCTTGCTTCGCAGCATGTACGGCGCGCAGGAGATTTCCGGTCCGCGCTCCGGCCCTGAGGCACTGCTCGCTCAGATGCAGCGGTATGTGATGGACCACCTGCACGACCCGGAACTCGGGCCCGAGCGGATCGCGCAGGCCCACTTCGTGTCTACGCGCTACGTCCACAAGCTCTTTGCATCCTCCGGCACCGGGGTGTCGTCCTGGATCCGCGAACGCCGGTTCGAGGGTGCCGTGGGCGAGTTGCGGCGGTCCCCGGAAACGACGATCGCGATGGTCGCGACGAGGTGGGGATACCGCCATCCGGCGAGCTTCAGCAGGGCCTTCCGCGAGGTCCACGGCTGTGCCCCGCGGGATGCCAGGCATCTGCCGGAGCCTGCCGGGAAGACCCCGCCCGTTTGTTAGGGCGGGGTCTTCCCGGCACCTGCCCATTGGGCAGGGCGGGGGCTCCCCAAAGATAGGCCATCACGCCTGCGGGAAGCCTGCCTCACGCAGGCGGGTGCCCCAGATCCCCGACTTGCCCGGGGCGATGATTCCGTTCGGGTCAAGGGTGTCCTTGATCGTCTCGTTGAAGCGCCGCAGCGCGTGGCCGTTGAAGCCGAATTGGTCAGCCGCCAGATCCATGAAGGACAGGTGCGCCCGGTATTCGCCGTAGCCTCGCTTGCCCGCCGCGGCGACCATGCGCTTGGCAAGGGCGTATGCCTTGGCGACCTGCTCCGGGTTCTTAGTGTCAAAGGGGATCACGTTGATGAACGTGGTCGACCTGGCGTTGATCGGGAGCATGCCACCCAAGAAATCAAGGCCCACCTCGGCGCACATTTCGGCCATAAGCTTCTGCGCGGCAATCGCGTGCTGGGCCGTGAGCGGGATGACCGGCGAGAAGTCCACGTGGCCGCCCTCCTCGCCGCCTGACCATCCGGCCATCTTGTATAGGTCCTGGCTCGGCACCCCGATCTGCACCCGCTCGTGCGGGTTGGGCAGCGTCTCCCAGGCGTCCGCCCCGTGCTTCTGGCCCATAAGATCCACGCTTGGGATCTGAAGGAAACGGGTCTCGAGCTTGGCGAAATTGTGGTCGACCACCGCATCGTCGCCATAAAGCGCAAAGCGCATCATCCACCGGCCCAGTCCCATCTCCTTGGCGATCTTGTCGATGATCTCCTCGGGCATCGGGCCCTCACCGGTGTACCACTCGGCACGGGTGGTGAGCATCGAGGCCATGCATAGCGTGTTCGACAGCTGCGGGCGCATGTCGATAGTGCCGGCCAGCATGAGCTCGCGCAGCGCATCGACCACGGCGGGCATCTGCGCCTCGTCCCAGACGCGCAGCCACAGCGGCATGTACACCTCGGGCTTGGGCATCAGCCAATAGCCCATCTTTGTGACGATGCCGTAGTTGGACTGCATGAACATCTCAGTCGACGTCGGCCCGAGGCCGCGCTTGTACAGCGGCCAGGTCGGGTTGTTGTCCATCGCGCCCGAGCCGGTGCGCATGAGGTCGCCGTTCGGGAGTACGACCTCGAACCCGCAGTGCGAGGCCTGGTCGATCGAATACGGCATGTAGGTCAGCCCGTGCTCGAGTGTGTTCGAGACGACACCTCCCCAGCCGATGTCCACGATGGAGGCGACAAGGTTGTGGCCTCCGGCCTTGATTGCATCGTGCAGGTCGTACCAGCTCACACCGGGCTCCACGATGGCGTACCCGAGCTCCTCGTTGATCTCCAAGACGCGATTCATGTTCCGGAAGGACAGCATGACGGAGCCGCGCACCTGCGGGGCAGCTCCCCCGTAGCCGTTGTTCTTGCCGCGGCTGATGGGCCACAACGGGATGCGATACTCGTTGGCGATCCGAACGACTGCCTGGACGTCCTCAGTACTCGTTGGGCTGACGACTGCGGACGGGAGATTCGTGGCGGAGCCGGGAACCTGGAAGGGATCCTGAAAGTCCTCGAGGGACGCTGCATCGCTAGCGACCTTGTCTTCGCCGATCGCAGCGGCGAACGCCGCGAGTGCCTTTTCGAGGTCGAACTCGGTGACGCCGGGTGGGAGCGGGCGCGTCGACGTTTCGGGGGTGATACTCATCATTCATCATCTCCTTTGATGCGGTGTGTCGTGCGTAACACGTGCTGCTCATCCTGCGCCATCTGGTGGTGGGGTGGGGAGACCGCGGGCCCATAGTGCAGTTCGTGCACAGAAGTGTGCACGAACTGCACTATGGGCCCGCGCCCGCCTCCGGCCCCCTCCTCGCCGTGGTTGCATGGGCCCACTAACAAATGACGAGATGAACGGAGAAGGAACCATGGCTGGTGGTCGTCTGGAAGGAAAAGTCGTCCTGTTGACAGGCATCGGGGGCGGAATGGGCCGGGTTACCGCCCGGCTATTCGCCCGCGAGGGCGCCACGGTCGTCGGTTGCGACCTCCATGCCGACGGAGCCGCAGAGACGGTCCGCCTGGTGGAGGCCGACGGAGGCGCGATCGAATCAAGCGCACCGATGGACCTGGGCAACCGGGAAAACATCAATCGCTGGGTTGGCGGCACGATCGAACGTCACGGCCGCATCGACGTGCTCTACAACAACGCCAGCATGCCGAAATTCGCGCCGTTCGCCGAGATGCGCGACGAGGATTACCGGTTCACCATCCAGAACGAGCTGGACCTGGTATGGCATGCCTGCCAAAGCGTCTGGCCGCACTTGGCCGCCGTCGGGGGCGCGATTGTGAACATCGGCTCGGGCGCCGGGATCCAGGGTGCCCGGGCCCTGCCGCAGGCCGCCCATGCTGCCGCGAAAGGGGCCGTCATCGCTCTCACTCGGCAGCTCGCCGCAGAGGGTGTCGCCGTCGGCGTTCGCGTCAATTGCGTGAGTCCTGGTGTCATGGCGACTCCGCCAGTACTCGCGATGTTCGAGGAATTTGGCGAGAACGCACCGGTCGCCCCGATCGTCGAGCGCACGATTGACGGCAAACCCGGGGACCCACTCGCCGTCGCGTATGCAGGCCTCTACCTTGCCTCCGAAGAGGCGAAATGGGTCACGGGATCCCACCTGGTCGTAGACGGCGGAGCCAGCGCGATGATGTAGGTCCGAGCGAGACCGGCCGCACAAGAAGGGCCTCGATCCCCGCCCGCAGCCGTACTGTGGACGCGTCTTTCGCCATCCACGCAGTCCGTGGCCGGCTGCCCGCATGACCGTAAGGCAGGACTCAAGAAGACAGCCCGAAAGTCAGGTCACTCAGAACTCGTGGCTGCATGAACTCGTGTCAGTAGAAAGCGGCAAGGAGCGAGCCACCGATGAGCCACGGCACACTCGCGTACATGGGTGGATAGTGCACCCGATTTGGTCGGCCACGAACTCCCAACCACCTCCCAGATCGACACGACGGACCAAAGGGGGTCGAAGAATCTCCAAGAAAACTTCCTTCAGGTCATGTAATCAACAGAACCCCGCGGCATGAATAGGTACAAGGCCAAGCACGGCCACCAGACCAACCCAGAAAGGAGACCCGGATGACCCCACATCCCAGCAGGCGGAGGGCCCACCGGCCAGGGCCCTGACCCCGCCACCCCCTCAACCGAGTAGGCCACCGCGGCGGCCAGGCACCAGTCACGGAACAGCGTCAGAGGGGCCCGAGCAGGGTTAATCTACACACGTTAAAGCAAAAACCCCTCTGACGAAGGGGAATGCTGTGCCCGAGGTGGGACTCGAACCGCATTCCTACCCTTGCAAACACTGGGAACTCCCGGAAACGTGCGGAGTCCGGCCCGATCCGGCACCAGTACGACCCGATCCGACGCCCAGGGTGTGCACATTGTGCACACCCTCATTCTTGCCCATTTCGTTGCCGGGCCCAGACGTCTGCCGTGACAGTGCGGCCCTCGACATTTTCACGCTGTGCATGATGTGGCTCCGCTCGGGCCCAATGTTCTCCAAAGCGTCGGTGACGACTGCTATCAAACACCCACCGAGGTGGCATTGCACAGTTTGGGATTCAACATGGGTCATGGCTGTTCGTTCCTCCTTTCCGAACATCTCATAGGCAAACGGGCACGAAGCGGCATGACCGACACCTACTGGCCACCCTTGCAGAAGTGGGGCAGCCAAGGCTCCTGGACCACGGCCACACCGTAGCCCTGGTGATGACGACGCTAGCGGCGTTAGTGAGCATTTCCGCGCGGTAGCCTGGACCGTGATTTCGCGGTGCTCGCCGTATTCGGCGTTCTCCAGTGGGGTGGCGATCCCGAAGCTTCCTCCTTCATCTCAGTGATCGCCGACCGGTTTATAGCCTTGCACCTGATGTTAGGTCGGGTAGGCGCCGGAGGAGCCGACCAGGCGCCGGTGATAATAATCAGGTCGCTGTTCAGCAGGAAGCCCGCCGGCGATGGAGGCCACGAGGCGCCAGCCCAGTCCCCAGGGCCAGTAGGGTGACAACAACCAGCAGCCCTGATCTTCCGCATGTTTGCCTGCGGAATCTGCCCAGCTTTCCATTGTTACGCCCGGTGGGACGTCACTGGCACACCTCGTAGCGGTTTGGGTCCAAGCGCGTTACCGAGATGCCGACCTGTCTGAGGATGGCTGCGGGCTTCAAGAGATCGACAGCCCTGTCCAAGGCGGCATCCAATTCTCTTAAAGCGTGAATGGTAAAGACGAGACAATTTGTCTCTGCATGCGTGGTTAGGAATCCTCTATCTCGTTGCGGTTTTCACTGCATTGCCGGGTCGGCTGTCCATCTTCCGTTGATCGGGGGTCTGGGATCGGGGAAAGCTCAGCGATTGCACAACGGGTTTCAAACGAGAGGCCTATTCACTGTGATCCTCGCGCACTCCCAGCCCGGCGTCGAGCGCCGGCTCCAGGCGGATACCGTCAGCATCCACGCTGAGTGTCTGTGGAGTAAGAGGGTCGAATCGATCGGACGTCCTCACTCCCCTGTGCACGAAGTCAGTGATCAGCTTTCGCATGGCGACGGTTACCCGCGCCGATTCTGACATCGAAGCGCCGTCGAGCATTGGGGCATCTTGCCAGTGGGCGGTGTCGCCGAAGATGAACGGCAGAACGAAGCAGTGTGGCGCGTAGGCTGCCTCGAGCTTGCTGCGATAATCCAGCCGAACGACTTGCGCGGGGACGGGTGCATGGGTTGCGATCTCGAGTGCGGGCGTGCGAAAGTGCGCCAACGTCGCCGCGCGCACCATACGTAAGTACGCGTCGGGATCATCGCCACAGGTTTCAAGATGGGCCGCCGCTGTTGCGGGATCGGTGAATGTCCGATCAACAAACCGGTCCACGTCTGCCTTCGAATAATCTGCGCGCGGCTGGTTACGAAGGAAGCCGGCAGACTCCTCGGCTGTCGTGATCAGAAGGACAGCGTCGGTATGGATTCTCGGGGCGGAGGAGGCGTATCGTGCCAGGTCGCTTGGCGTCTCCTGCGATTCCGCGGGCATGTAGGGAAAAGCCTGGAGGCCGGCCCGGGCGCGTCCCTGCGCGGCAAGTACCGCCCCGACCGGCGCGGTCAGCAGAGACGCCTCTGAGCCCACGGCGTCGATGACGGCCGCCCGATGCCGAAGCCAGATGTCCACGGGCAGCGGTGCCAACCGAGGCATGCTGATCAGCAGGGTCCGCGCGGCCAAACCGCGCATGCGCGGGTCGGAACTGAGCGCGTAGGCGTACCACGCCCCCGCAGAATCTCCCGCGATCGTAATGCTCCCGGGATCCCCGCCCAAGACGCTGATGTTCCCCCGCACCCACTCCAACGCGGCCTGGAGATCGCGTACCGGCTTGGTCGACTCTGCCGGGTCCCCGAGCGGACCGAAGTGCCCCGATACGCCGAGCCGGTAGTTCACCGTGACGAGGACGATGCGCGCGTCACTCACGAATGTTGGCGACTCGTACCATCGACTTTCGCCCGAGCCTGTCGTGAAGCCCCCTCCGGGAATGAAGAACACGACAGGAAGTCCTGCCGCACCCGCCGGCGCCTGGACCCGAAGCGTGAACGCATCTTCCTGCTGTTCTAGTTCACTGAGGGCGGGCCCCAGCAAGCTGTCGAGCACACCTGGCGTCTGTGGGAAGGCTATCGGCGGTGCCTGTACTTCGCCTGACGAAATCGCGTCGATCTCACCGAACCGGGGATCAGTCCTCGGAGCCCCGTAGCGCACTCCACGCGCATCGATCACTCCTGCGTGGAGATGCGCGCGCACGGCACCTTGAGGTGTGGGAATCGTGAGCATGGGGTTCACGCAATAAACTCGTGATCGCTCTCGCTGACCGCCTCGGTAATCTGCCAATACTCCGCGTTCGTATAGGGCCAGACTTGCGATACACGGCCGTGGGCGTTCTGATACCAGGTGTGGACATAGGGTTGCCCCCAGGCCATCCGGCGGTTGCCAGCGTCGATCCAGTCCACGAAGCGGTCGAGGGCGGCGGGCTTCACGTCGATGGCGGCGACACCCCTTTGCAGGATCTCGTAAACAGATTTGAGGGAAAACTCGACGGCACGTTCAATCATGAAGTGCAGGCTCCCGGCGACGACACCTCCGACGTTGGGGCCATAGATGAGGAAGAAGTTGGGGAAGCCGGGGACTGTGATGCCGTTGTAGGCGCGGGTATCGCCTTGCCAGAAGTCGTGGATTTCCACACCGTCCCGTCCGATGACTTCAACCTCATCGAGGTAGTCAGAGGGCTTGAACCCGGTGGCGAAAACCACGATGTCGACCTCATGCTCCACGCCATGATTGTCGATGATCCCGCGCTCGGAGAATCGATCGATACCGGCAGTGACCACCGTTGTGTGCGTGGATTTGAGGGCGGCGGCCCACACTCCGTTGTCACGGAGCATCCGTTTTGCGCCCGGAGGGTAGTTGGGAACCGCATGAGCCAGCAGGTCAGGGCGTTCCGCGAATTGCGCTGCGAGCCGTTCGGTCAGCACCTCCCGGACCTCTTGGTTCTTGCGGGAGACGCTCAATGGGGCTCCCTGCCAGCCTTCCTCTGCCGTCACGGTGTGCAATCGGCCGGGGATACCCTGGACCGTCGCCCAAAGGCGGTACCACTGCGCGTAGTGCGGCACCTTGCGTCGCAGCCAGGTGAAGGCGTCGGTGACGTCGTCGTGATAGTTCGGTGCCGGCAGCATCCAGGGTGCGCTGCGCTGGAAGAGCACGAGTTTTGCTACGTCGTCTGCCAGAGCCGGGACAATTTGGTAAGCGCTGGCGCCTGTGCCAATAACAGCGACGCGCTTTCCCGCGTAGTCCGCCTCGTGTGACCACTCCTGTGAGTGCATGGTGACACCGCGGTACTGGTTGATGCCCTCGAAGTGGGGGATGTGGGGGCGGTCCAACTGGCCGAGAGCGCTCACGACAGCCGCGAAGCTCCTGGTCTGCTCCTTCCCGGCGGCATCGCGGGTGGTTGCCTTCCAAATGCGGGTCCGCTCGTCCCAGCGCAGCCCGTTCAGCCGGGTGGAGAACTCTATATTCTCAACGATTCCCGCGCGCTCGGCGACGTCGCGGACGTAGTCGAGAACGTCTCTTCCCTGCGCGAACTGGTGGGGCCAGTCGCCTCGCTGCGCGAACGAGTACGAATACCCGAAAGTCGGGGTGTCGAGCCGGACACCCGGATAGGAGTTCTTGGCCCACGTCCCACCCAGCATGGGAGCGTCCTCGACGACGATGAAGGGCACGCCAGCTTGCTTATACCTATGTGCCGCAGCGATACCGGCGATACCGGCCCCGACTATGAGCACGGGGAACTCGCGACCATCAGCTACGTCATCGAAATGCCATTGCGGCGCTCCGCCTTTGTCCGCGGCGAGGTCAAGCTCATGTTTCAGCGAACCGTACCAATGCTCACGCCCAGCGGTGAGGAAACGCAGGAGATCAGTGACGGTCTCATCCGGGAGCAGATCAACTGCTGTGATCCCGTTGTCCCGGAGTTCACGCAACCCGGCCAACGCCACTGCCTTGGCGCGTTCCTGCTGGTCCGGCGACATGCCCCCGTGTGGATGGGCTTGGGTATCCACCAGGCTCAAGGGAGGCTGAAGGTCGTCGCTGAGCGAAGATGTATCGCCGAGCGCCGCCGCGATCGCGGCGAGCAGCACGGGAAGCTCCGCTTGGGCGGCCATGTCCTCCAAAAGGGCATCGTCTTCATCGATGGGTTCTGAGTTTGACTCCCAATAGAGATCGTCGAATCGGGCGGTCTCTGATCGCGAGTCCTGCATGCTGGGCATTAATTCCTCCTTGAAAGTGGGTCAGCGCCGTGACGGGGGGTCGACGTAAGAACGCAGTTGGTTGATGACGGACTGTTCGCTTTCCTCAGTGAATACCGCAGCGACATAGCGGTCAGGGCGAACCACCACGGTGTGGGGCTTGGAGAGACCCGGTATAGCGAGCACACGTTCGGCATCGAGCAGGAACGGGCCACCGTCCTCCGACGTTGGCGTCGTGGAAGTGCCTGCCAGTCGAAGCCGCCGGGCACGGAGTGAAGCCCAGAACTGGTCCGGTTTGGCGGATCTGGTGCCTTCGGCTTTCAGGGTGATGAGAGCCCAGCCATCGCCGAGGTGGGCATCGAGCGGTGTGGTCCATCCGTCAAGGTCTGCCACCGATGGTTGGCTCAGCGCAAAACCTACCCAGGCCCCCAGGCGGCCATCAACGTCCCGTCCCGGTTTTACGGCAAGTCCATCGCGGCAGTCGGGCGGCGAAATGAAACGCATTGATCCCAAATACCGATGAACTGCCGGGATCAGGCTGACCGTACGGAAGGCTATGTCCCGGAAGGTGGTCCGGAACGGGCCCACGGCCATGACCACCGCGCCCGTCCGACGGGAAACCCTCACCATTTTGGCTGCGTGGGAGCGACGTTCGGATTCGTAGGTCGACAGCAAACGGTCCGTGCCGTGGCCGCGGAGGACTTCCAGAAGTTTCCAACTGAGGTTGAGTGCGTCGCGCAGTCCGGCGTTTAGCCCCTGCCCGGAGAAAGGCGGCATGAGGTGTGCTGCATCGCCTACAAGAAACGAGCGGCCGGAGCGATAGGTGCGCGCGATGCGTTGGTGGGCGACATACACTACAGCGCGTCTGACGTCCTCCGGCCCAACCTTGGAATGGAAAGGGCGGGACAATTCCAGGATTTTTGCTGGTGCCGTCATCGCGTCCGCGTCTTCGTGGTCGAAAAGCATGAACTCCAGGCGCAGCCGCCCCTTGATCCCGGGGACGAGAACGTAAGGGCGCGTCCCGTTGCCGTGGAACTCGGCGTAGGGCTCGCGGGCGCCCGGAACGTTGACCAGGTCAATGACCACCCAGCGCTCCTGCTGGGTTGATCCGACCAGGTCAATGCCCAGTGCCTCACGCACGAAGCTGCGCCCACCATCCGCACCTACAAGCCATCCTGCTGCAACAGTGCCTCCGCCGGATGCCGATTGATAACCGACGGTAACTCCCTTAGCATCCTGGGCAATATTGTTTACCTGGGCACCGGTGAGAAAAGAGATGCGTTTATCGTTGCTGGCTCTAGTCCAGAGGAGGTCTTCCAGTACGGGCTGGTCGAACTGCGATTTGGCTGGATGTCCGATGCGGGACGGAGCGGGTTTCGACGAGGCAAGGGGCCTGTCGTTCAATCCGAAATAGCGGCTCCCGGTGCCGAGCAGTGACTCCTCCTTCAGCGCATCGGCAAGACCCAAACGGTCCATGGTCCGAAAGGTTTCGTCGGCGATGCTGATGGCCCGTGGCAGGTCCATCGGCGCGTTGGCGGCGTCGAGCAGCGCGACACGGGCGCCGCCGTCGGCGAGCAGCAGCGCCGCAGTCAATCCCACCGGACCGGCGCCGACAACCGCGACATCGAAGTCGTCCATGGCGTTACCTTCGCGCATCTTTAGGCGACGAGAACGTTGCGCAGGGTGCCGAGTTTGCCGACCTCAACCTCGACGACGTCGCCGGGGGCGAGGAACGTCGGCGGCTCCATGAACAGTCCCACGCCTCCGGGGGTTCCGGTCACAATGACGTCACCCGGGGACAGCGGGGTGAATGCCGTCACGTATTCGAGGATCGCGGGGATGTCGAAGATGAGGTCCGCAACCGCAGCGCGCTGCCGGACTTCTCCATTGACCCTCGTCTCAACGACGAGTTCTGTGACGTCTCCGACCTCGGAGGCAGTCATGAAGTAGGGACCAAATGCGCCACTGAGCGGAAAGTTCTTCCCGGGAGTCCACTGTCCGGTGTGGCGCTGCCAGTCACGGGCACTGAAATCATTAAACGCGGCATAGCCGGCGACGACCTTGAACGCATCCTCCGGTCTGACGTGATCCGCGGGAGCTCCCACGACCAATGCGACCTCGCCCTCGTAGTCGTACATGTCGCTCTCGCTGGGAATCGGCAAATCGGCTCCATGCGCGGCAAGCGTGTCGGAGAAACGTGTGAATACCGTCGGCTTTCCGACGTCTGCCCGCCCCGTCTCTTCGCGGTGGCTGCGGTAGTTGACACCGATGCAGATCACCTTGCCGGGCGCAGCCAGGAGTGGGAGGAACTGGGTTCCTTCCACCCGCTGGACCGGCGCACCGTCGGATTCCGGCGTCGTGGCAAGCAGGCCGTCCACAATCGCCGACTGAAGTGAAGGAGAAAGATTGACGCCGCTGGGACCCAGGTCGAACAGTTGGCCGTCGTTCTCCAGACCCCAGGTGGGCTGTCCTGCCGGGGTGAGGTAACTCGCGTAGCGCATGTAAGTCCTTTCTGGTGCCGACGGCATTCGCCGTCGGGGAATCTTGTTGTTGCTTGAACTGTATCCAGAATGCATTCTTCGGTCAATAACGCACTTTCACATGGTCAGTGCGTATGTGTAGTCTGAATTCATGGCACGACAAGCGAATGCAGAGACGATTAGCGTGGGGGTCCGCGACATGTTGCGGGCCGATATTTTCGCGGCACAGTGGGCCCCTGGCACAAACCTGCCGATCGGCGAGCTGACCAAGCGTTACGCCGCCAGCTCGACCGTGGTCCGGGAGGCCATGGTTCGGTTGGCGGGTGAAAAGCTGCTGCAGTTCCGCCCGAATCGGGGCTTCTTCATCTCGGAGTACACGTTGGAAGAGTTGCGTGGCTTGGGCGAGCTTCGCTGTCGAGTGGAAGAATACGGTCTGACCCTGGCCATCGAGCACGGCGACGTCACGTGGGAGTCCGACCTCCTCGCTGTCCACCATCGGCTGGAGCGGACCCCTCGCCGGGGGACCGAAGATCCGAACCACATCACCTCCGAGTGGTTCTTCGCCCACCAGGCCTTCCACGCAAAGTTGCTGGAAGCCTGCCCTGTCCCACTGTTGCAGGACTTCGCAGCAACCCTGGGGGAAGCCACTGCCCTTTACCGGCTGTGGACGGCCCCGGATCAGCGTGCACAATCGCGGGATATCGAGGCCGAGCACCGTGCGATCCTCGAGGCGACCATCGCGCGGGATGCGCCGACGGCCACCAGACTGCTGCGTGAGCACTACATGCGCACGATCGACATTATTGAAGCCGCCGAATTCCGCGCCGCCGCAGAGGCCGCGCCGTCCCACGAGTAGGAACGGCACGGCGGCCGCTTAGTCCAACGAGACCGGGAAGACGCCATGTGAGCGGAAATCCTCGCCGTTGTAGACGCCCCACCGGTTGAACCATGTCCGGTCGTCCTGGCTCCACTCGATGGGAGGACGATCAATCTCGTGGATCTGCTCAAGGTCCGTGTAGAGCTCGACTACAGTTCCGTTGGGCTCGACATAGTATGCAGCGATGTTGTGGCCTGCACCGTGACGGACCGGGCCCCAGATCAGACGACGGCCCCGGGCGAACAAGCGGTCCGCGAGTCGTCCGAGGTCGGCCACGGACTGCGTCTGCCATGCATGGTGGTGCAGTGTGCCGCGTCCCTTGATGAGCGCGATGCCATGGTGGTCCGGATTGCAGCGCAGGAAATATCCGAAGTCTTTACCGATGACGTCGGAGACCTTGAAGCCGAAGAACTCCACGAGGAAGTCCTTCATCGCCGTCGGATTCTGGGGGTGGATGTTGATGTGGCCGTAGCGGTCCGGTCCGAAGGAAGCTGGACCATGACGGTAAGTCTTCATTCCGACATATACGTGATAAAGGTAGCCTTCCGGGCCCATGACGGCGAAGCCCTCGCCGATCTCGCGTTCCAGGGGGCTCCGCGTGAGGATGGGAAATCCTCCGGCTTCGAGACGCTTCCGAATGACCTCCAAACCCTCCGGGCTGTCCGCGACAAGGCCGATATGGTCTATGCCGTCTTCCTCGCCCTTGACGTAGACGAGCTCGTGGTGACGGTCCGCCGCGGACAAATAGGCCCTATTGTCGTCGTCGTGTGTCATGCGCAGACCGAGGACGTCAGTCGCCACCTCGAGCGACTCCTCGTAGTCGCGGGTCCGCATTGCGAGATAGCCCATTTCGGCAATCACACCAAGTGTCATAGCTGTAACCTTTCGTTCAGCGTCGGCCCCTACACGGAGCGGGACGCGCCGCCATCCACTCGGATGTTCTGGCCTGTGATGTAGCTGGCTTCCTCGCTGGCGAGAAACCTGATGACGCGGGCCACCTCTTGGGTGCTGGCAGCCCTGCGCAAAGGTATTCGAGTGGTCCATTCCCCCGGCACAGTGCCCGGATCCTCTTTCGTGAAGCCCGGAAGAACGTTGTTCATTCGGATTCCGGATGGCCCGTACTCGTCGGAGTACAACTTGGTGAAGGTACCCAGGGCCGCACGGAACGTGCCTGACACCGGATAGTCGGGGTTGGGCTCATAGGGGGAACTCGTGGAGACGTTGACAATCGCTCCGCCGCCTGTCGCAACCAGATGGGGTGTGACCATCCGAGCCATGCGGATGACGCTGAGCAGGTACATCTCGTAGCCTTCCGCCCACTCCTCATCGCTAATGTCCAGCACAGGCTTTTTGGCTGCGTGTCCGGAACTATTAACCACGACGTCGATGCGTCCGAACGTGGTCAGCGCCAGGTCCGTGACTGCCTCCAGGTCCCCAATGGACCGGTTGGAGCCCTTGGTTCCGACGCCGCCCAGGCTGCGGGCCAATTCCATCGCGCTGCCGGACGGTGAAAGTGCGGCAATACGAAATCCGTCGTCCGCCAGCGCGCGAACAGCGGCGGCAGCAATGCCGCGTCCACCTCCAATCACCAGTGCCACGGGATCGGAACCGCTCATGGTTGATCCGCCGCAGCCCCAAGCTCGGCGTAGTGCTGGACGAGCTTCTCCATGGCCAGTGCAGAGAGCTCTGCCGCCTCTGCAAAGTCGACCTTGTCCCCCGCTGATGCCGATATGTAAAAACCATCTGTTAGGGCGCGGCCAAGCATGACCACTTTGCGCGCGAGGTCGGGTTTCACGTTCAAGGCTGCGGCGGGGAGACCCGGCGTGACAGCCTCGACCATGAGTTCGTACATCTCCTCGCGCACTTCCAGGTACTTCTGGCGTGCAGCGTTCCCCGCCAGCCGCTTCTCCAATGCAAAGAGCAGGCCAATGATCCAGAATGCTTCCTGTGCGTTCTCCGGATCGGCTGAATTGGCCGCAGATCCGGCGATACTCGTGCGGAGGATGGCCCTGTTTTCCGGTCCCCGGTGACGCGTCTTCCAGTTTTCGAAGCAGTAGTCGATCAGCGCGGCGAACAAGCCTTCCTTGTTTTCGAAGTGCCAGTACACCGAGCCGATGGGAAGGCCGGCCACGCGGGCCACCTCCGCCATCGTCGTACCCTCGTAGCCCACCTTGACCGCGAGCTGGAGCACGGCCTCAAGAATGGCGCGTTCGTTTTCAGGGGTGGACTGGTGGACCCGGCGACGTTTGCCCGTCTCCGGTTTGACAGCTCCAGTAGTGCCGACGTCAGCGCTTGCCTTGGGGCTCATGCGCGCAACTCCCCGCGGGCTGCCGTCCGTTCGCCACCCGGGTTGGTCTTGGCGAACTGGACTTCCTCGTAGACCTGATGGCGCAGTTCGCCGAAGCGGTGAAGCGATCTGGTGTCAGCTTGGCTGCGGACGTCCGGAAGGTCGATGTGGATGTCGGCCTGGATAATGGTCGGCGAGCTGGACAGTACGAGAACGCGTTCCGCGAGGTAAACGGACTCGTCGATGTCGTGGGTCACGAAGAGGATGGTCATGTCCAAGCGCTTCCAGACATCCCGGACCAGGTCTTCGAGCTCTCCTCGGGTTTGCGCGTCGACTGCTGCGAAGGGCTCGTCCATGAGCAGAACGCTGGGGTTGGAGGCGACAGCACGGGCAATTGCGACGCGCTGCTGCATGCCACCCGAGAGCTGCCAGGGGTAGCTCTTGGTTGCGTGGGACAGGCTGACGGCCTCGAGAGCCTCGCTGACGCGGACCTTGCGTTCTGCCTTTGGCACGCCGGAGGTCTTCAGCGGCAGTTCGACGTTGTCTTCGACGCTCAGCCAAGGGAACAGGCTGCGGCTGTACTCCTGGAAGACCACTGCCATGCCCTCGGCGGGGCCGGCAACGCGCCGGCCGTCGAGCACCACGTCGCCGGAGGTGGGCTCGAGGAGGCCAGCGATGCATTTCAGCAGCGTTGTTTTCCCCGAGCCGGACGGCCCCACGAGGCAGGCGAACTCGCCAGCATGCAGATCGAAAGTGAGGGACCGTACGGCCTCTACTTCGTTGCGCGAGCCTACGCCGTAGACCTTGCGCACCTGCTGGACACTGAGTCGGACTTCCGACTTGTTAGCCGTCATTCGAGGCCTCCTTAAGACCGTAGTACCATCCCAAAACACGCTTCTGGATCGCCTGGAATACAACCGAAAGCAGCACTCCTATGATCCCCAGGAGGAATATGCCGCTCCACATTTCCGGGATCGCGACGCGGTTTTGGAAGTTAATAATCGAATAGCCAATGCCGTCGGTCGAAGCGAACATCTCCGAGACGACCAAGAGGATGAGGCCGACAGCGAGACTGTGGCGGACGCCGGCCATGATGAGCGGCGAGGCCCCCGGCAGCACGAGGTAGCGGATGCGGTCGAATCCACGGAGGCCGTAGACGCGGGCGGTATTGGTCAGGACTTCATCAAGGGACCGCACGCCTTCCACAGTATTGAGCAGGATGGGCCAGAGACAGCCGAGGACGATGACGGTGACCTTCATCGTGTCATTGATACCGATCAGCAGTAGCAGAACCGGAATGAGGATCGTTGAGGGTACCGCCCGGATGAATTCGAGCAGGGGCTCGAGAAGCCAGCGCAAGTTCCGTGAGAGCCCAATCGCAACCCCGAGGACCACCCCGAGGACTATGGAGATCACGAGGCTGATGGAAAGTCGCCCCAGGCTGGGGAGAACGTCCGTGAAGAACTTTTCGCTGAACCAGACCTTGGCAAAAGTGCTGGCCAGCTTGTCCGGTTTGGGTACGAAGAAGTTCACTCCCTGGGCTGTGGCCGCCCACCAGATGGCGATGAGGACGGCCGGCAGGCCGAACCACATACCTAGGCGTCTGAGGGCGATCATACCGCCACCTCCGAA
This sequence comes from Arthrobacter sp. 01T425, assembly GCF_056398725.1. Lineage (NCBI taxonomy): Bacteria > Bacillati > Actinomycetota > Actinomycetes > Micrococcales > Micrococcaceae > Arthrobacter > Arthrobacter sp. 01T425. Next base: position 159,245 of record NZ_JBFTPY010000003.1, read on the forward strand.
CGGACTGAGCTGTGCCAGAAGAGCACTTTGCGCTCAATGAAGCGGAATATCACGTTTACCAGGATGCCCAGCAGACCGGCTGTGAGGATTAGGGCGATCATGGCTGGCGGGTTGTCGTTGAGCTGGGCCTGCGCGACTGACCGGCCGATCCCCGGCGTGCCGACGATGAGCTCTGAGCTGATCGCGAGGATCAGTGCGACTGTGGCCGCGATCCGAATGCCGGTCATCAGGTATGGCAAAAGCGTTGGTAGTACGAGGTGGCGGACCCGCTGCAGCCATGTCATCCGCATGGTGTGAACCGTGTCATTTGCCACCTTGTCGATATCGGTGATGCCGTACAGGACCTGGATCATGACGATCCAAAAGCAACCGTAAACGACGATCATGAGCTCGGCGCCGATCCTCGGTCCGAACAGCAGTGCAGCCAATGGGATCAGTCCCACGGCCGGGATGGGGCGGAGGAACTCGATGGTAGTGTGCGTCGCAGACCGCAGGAAGTTGCTGGATCCGATGAGCAGGCCAACGGCGACACCACCGAGGGTGGCGATGCCGAGCCCCAGGAACCACGCCCACATCGTCTGCCCCATGGTCAGCCAGAATTGGGTGAAGGTCAGGTTGGTGAAGAATGTTGGAAGCACCACCGACGGTGGTGGCAGGTGGTGCTGACTGACCGGGCCAAAGGCTGAGTAGAGTTCCCAGATGATGAGTGCGGCGAGGATGCCGGTGACACCCAGGACGTAGGGCCCGACAGCAGTCCACCGGGCAGCACGACGCACTCTGTGCTCCCGCGTAGGCAGGGTGCTCACAGCCACGCTGCTCAGGGTTGGAGTTTGCGTTTCCACGGTTTGTTCTGCTCTCAGTTGTTGCGATCAATGGGCGGTCGGGGCCGACGAACGGCCCCGACAACGGGGTTACGGCTTCCAGATCACCTTGTCAACGTCTGGCTTGGTGCTCACGATGCCGTACTTGACAAGCAAATCCGCGAACAACTGGATGGTCTCGTTCGAGACATCCGCGTTGTACAGGGAGAGCTGTGCTTTCGCTGCGGCGGCCGGATCGGTGCCGAGCGCAGCAGGCATTGCCGCGCGGATCAGGTCATTGTTCGCAGTCAGGAACGGCAGAGCTTCCTTCATGGCTGCATGGAACCGCTTGACCAGGTCAGTGTTGCCGTCCACGACCTTTCCACTGGAGATCGTTACGAGTTCATTCTCGCCCAGGCCTGTGTCATGGATGAAGTCGCTGACCACCCGGCCGCCCTTGGCCACTACCTGCTGCATGAAGGGCGAACCCGCCATCCCTGCATCAATCTGGCCGGCTTCGATCTGGGCTGCAACCTCGGGGAATGACAACTGGACGAACGTCACCTTCTTCGGGTCCCCACCATCCTTGGCGACGGCTTCACGGATGCCGATTTCTCCAATGCTGCCCAGTGCGTTGACCGAGACCTTCTTGCCTTCGAGATCACGGGCGCTCTTGATACCCGAGGAGGCGCCAACAACCACGGCGGTTGAGTCTTCCACGATCTTGGGATCGTTCTGGGTAACACCGTCAACGATGCGGACATCGAGGCCCTGCGTGGTTGCCGTCAGTGCTGTGACCGGGCTGGCCAGCATGAAGTCGAGCTCCCCGGTCGCGAGTGCGGGCAACTGTGCCGCGCTGCTGCCCGCGCCCACGACCAATTTGAGGTCGATGCCCTGCTTTTTGAAGTAGCCCTTGTCGATGGCAACCTGGAGCGCTGCAACGGTGTTGGACGGAAACATTCCGTAGTTGACTTTGGTGAGCCCGGCGGAGCCACTCGCGGCCGCCGTGGAGGCGCTGCCGTCCACAGACCCGGCCGCACAGCCGCTGAGTGTCAGGGCAAGTGCCATGGCGCCAACGGCCGCGGCGCGGCTTGTCTTGATGTTCATAAAATTCGCTCTCCCTTGAGTGAATGCTGCGCGGGCCTTCCCGCCTACCGCCTGGACCGACGAGTTGCAGCAACAGTATTTCTTGATTAAATTTTTGTCAACGAATTATGCATTCTTATGCCTATTATGCGTTTTGAAAGGCCAATGCGACGTCGGCCACGCTGAATACTTTCTTGAGAACGTCGTTCAGTTCCTGGGCGATGCACTCGGCGGCCACCACGTGATCGGGCCGCACAACGATCGCCGAGAAGGGCCTCTCGTCGAACCAGGCCTTCAACACGCCGCTTTCGTCGCCAACCACCCGAACCCCCGGCGCTGCCGCAGCCTTCGCCCACGTCAGCTGCGTGGCCGGCACGGCGTGCACAAGGGTTCCGCCGAGACCTGCCAGTGTCTGCGCCTCAGCCTCGCTGACGAACGCCCGTGGATCGTTGTTCCATACGATGACCCGCCATCCCTGGCCGGTGGCGTCGTCCAGCAGGACCGAACGGCCTTCCTCGTTCCGGACCGTGGGCTGCGGGAACAACGTGCCCACTGCGCGCGGGGCATCCCCCCGATCAGGCAACGCCTTCCACGTGGGGAGCTCGGACGGAACCACAACGCCGTGCTCGTACTTGGGCATCGGTTTGTAGCCCTGGCTGTTGAGCCGGGCACGGGCCTTCGGCATCTTGTCTACTACGGCCGCTGCCATGTCGCGGACCGCCGTGCGCAGTCTGTTGTGGTCGGTGACGAGGTTCGCCATATTCAACGACAACGCCACCATGGCCTTGACGTGTTCACGCCGTTCACCTTCATAGGAATCGAGCAGCTTGTCGCTGGCCTTCCCTTGAACCACTGCAGCGAGTTTCCACCCAAGGTTCAGCGCGTCCCGGATGCCGGAGTTCCAGCCTTGGCCAGCAACCACCGGCATGACGTGGGCAGCATCGCCGGCCAGCAGGAATCGTCCTACGCGGAACTTCTCGGCTACACGGGCGTGGTGGGCGTAAACCCGACGGCGGATGATGTTCAGGCCAGCGGGATCGGGCACATGGGGGGCAAGGAGGTCGAAGACGAACGCATCGTCTTCGGCAAGCTCTTCAGATTCACCCTCGAACAGCGTGAATTCCCAGCGGCGGATTCCGTGCGGCAGGCCAAGTGTCGCGTACCCACGCTTTGGATCCCCGCCAAAGACCGCATGCGGGGTGCCGATGGGGTCGTTGGCGACGTCGATGACCAGTCCGCGGGTCGACCGCGTTTCTCCTTCGAATGCCAGCCCAAGGTGCTGCCGGGTCAAGGACCTGCCGCCGTCGCAGCCGACGACGTACCTGCCGGTGATCTGCTCTTCGCCCGACGCGGTACTGACGGTGGCCGTCACGCCGTCGGAATCTGAGGCAAAGGCGCTCACTTGGCTGCCGAAGCGCACCTCGACGTGCGGGTACCGGGCGAGACCTTCCAGGAGTGCTTTGTCGACAAGGGGCTGGATGAAGCCGTTTCTGCGGGGCCAGCCAAACTCGCGGGTGGTGGGATTGATCTCCGCAAGGATTTTGCGGTCGCCGTTGACGATCCGGATCTTCTGATCCGGGACGGTGTGCGGAAGCACCTTCTCCACCAGTCCGATGGTCTGCATGGTCCGCAGCGCCTCGTCATCGATGCCCACTGCACGGGGGTAGTCGATGAGTTCGTCACGGCCTTCCAGGACCACCGTGCTCACGCCGAACTGTCCAAGGAGGTTGGCGAGGGTCAATCCGACCGGGCCCGCTCCGATGATAATAACGTCTTTGCGGTCGCTCATTTTGTACCCCTCAGGGTCTTGATGGAGTCCTGAGCCGCGCGGCTCAGGAAGATAAGGTCTATGCCGAGGCCGACGTAGTCGACGAGCTCCCGGTCAAAGAGGTCAGCGGCGTAGGCGCTCGATCCTGAGTAGATGCCCAGCGTGACACCGTGCGCCCTGGTCAACGTGGACAGGTGCACGATGGCGTCGCGCACGGGACCGTCCTCCCAGTCCCCCCTCCCCGGGAGTCCGTAGGAGACTGCCAGATCCGCGGGACCGATGTAGATCGAGTCGAGGCCGGGGGTGGTGATGATACTTTCTGCGTGTTCGACGCCGGCAACCGTTTCGATCTGGGCGATCGTGGACACGGCAAGGTTTCCCGCCTCGGTGTAGGGCTGGCCCGGGTACAGGGTGGGGCGGCTGGGGCCGAGGCTCCGGTTCCCCACCCCGGGATACTTGGTCGCTTCCACGAGCATGCCCGCTTGTTCCCCGGACTCGATGGTCGGTGCGATGATCCCGCGTGCACCGCTGTCGAGCAGCCGCAGGATGGGGGCCGGATCCAGACCTCCCACCCGGGCATAGGTGTACGCCGAATCCCGGGGCGCAGCGCGCAACATTGTGCACGCCGCTTCCAGCCCGACCTCGCCGTGTTGGAGGTCCACGACGACGCCGTCGTAGCCTGCAGCCAGAGCCCACTCCGTCACCGACAGGGACGCGAGCGCCTGGTGCAAAAGCGCCGGCGGTTGCCCGCCGCGGCTGTCCCACTTCATTCGGCTGTGCTTTCTGCGAGCCGCTTCGCATGGGCGGCGGCGTTCAGCCCGCCGAAGATGGGCGCGATCTCGCGCCGTGCGATCTTCCAGTCGCCGTCAACTTGCCGGTAGACCTCGCGGAATTCGCCTACGCTGGCGGGCATTAACGGGTTCTCCGAGGAATCCCGGAACGTCATGTACTGCGTCCAGCCGTGGAGTTCTTCACCCACCCATGCCAGCCGAATGCCACCAATGATGTGTCGTCCAACGACGCCGGTAATCTTCGCGCGGCGTTGGCCCCAGGCTTTGATGGCGTCCCGGCCATCCATGGTCCCGAGCGGTCCGGTGGTGACTGCGTCCTCCGTGTACAGCTCCCACGTGGTGTCAGCCTTGCCGTGGTCCAGCCGCCATAGCAGTTCCGAGATGAGCTGCTCGATGGCCACACGCGTTTCCATGGTGATCTCACGCATCGACGGCCTCCGTCAGAAGGGCGACGACGCTTCCCAGGCCGTGTGAATATTTGGCGGTGTACGTCACGTTGGGATCCCAGTCAACGATCAGTCCAATGGACCCGGAAAGCAGGATCTCGCCCGCCCGGAGGGGCTTGCCGATCCTCAGGGAGGTTTCGGCCAGCCACTGGATCGCGTAGATGGGGTCGCCCATGACGTTCGCGCCGATGCCGCGCGTCAGTTCTTCTTCTCCCCGGTGCAGGACCATTTCGACCTGCTTGAGGTCGATTTCGCCATAGGGGATGCGAACCGGTCCGGTGACAATACCCTCGCAGGCTGCGTTGTCGGCGATCGTGTCCACGATGCCCATCTTGTAGCTGAAGTAGCGGTTATCCACCAGCTCCATTGCCGGCGTGACGTAATCGATGGCGGCTTCGACTGAGGCCAAGTCCGAGTCCAGGATGTCGGACTTCAGGACGAAGGCAATTTCCGCTTCGATCTTCGGGTGGAAGTACTCCGATGCCGGCCGCTCAATCGGCGACTCAAACGTCATGTTGTCGAGGATGATCCCGTAGTCGGGCTCGTCCACCCCGGCGCGCTGCTGAACGATCGGGTTGGTCAGGCCCACCTTGCGGCCGACGCGATAGCGGCCTTCTGCGGCTTCCCGCCGCTGCGTCACGAGTTCGGAAATGCGGTAGGCCGCATCCTTGTCGTTGTCCGGCAGTCGATGGCGCACAAACTCGATAGGGGTGCGCAGTGTGCGCGCGTTGTAGAGATCTCCAGCGATCTCCGTGATGATGTCCGACATCTGTGTCAGGCCTTTCTGCGGAGGAAGTCGAGTGTCTTGTCGTTGAAGCTGGTGGGGTCCTCCCACTGCGGCCAGTGGGCGGCGTTGCGAATCAGCACGAATTCACCGTCCGGTATTGCTGCCGCCAGAGACTTGCCCGTCGCTACGCCACCAGTTGGCTCGTGGTCGGTCCACACGAGCAATGCCGGCACGGGGATGGCCGCATAATCTTCCTCGGTGACCTGGTTTCGCGCCCGGATATCAGGCACCTGGAGCGCCATGATGTGCTCCATTGACTTGATGAAGCCGGGGCGCCCATAAATGGCCCGACGGACCTCGACGAGCTCGTCGGTGATCTGTTCAGGATCGTGAATGACCACTTGCAGTCGGGCCTTGACGTTCCCGTACGTCGGCTCCTCGACAGCCCTCCGGCTCACCGGACTCACCCGGGCCATCGAGCTGTTGCTGATCATTCGACCGCCGGGTGCACTGAGGACAACGCTTCGCAGTCTCTCAGGGTGGTGCGCAGCGAACTTGATCGCTATCCAGCCGCCCAGGGACTCCCCGATGAGGTGCACCCGATCCAGTCCGAGTACGTCGAGGAGTTCGAGCAAGTGTGCCTCATAGTCCGGGATTTCCAGATCGGCGTCGGTGAGCGTCGAATAGCCGTGCCCCGGATAGTCGTATCCGATGACCCGGTACGTCTGGGCCAGTACCCGTATGTTGTGGGTCCACGCTTCGATGTGGCCGCTCGTGCCGTTGAGGAGCACCAGTGTCTGCTCCCCCGCGCCGACGGACAGGACGCGGGTGTTCCACTCCCCCACCTGCACGTATTCAAGGGTGTGGGGCAGATCCGCGATCTGTTCCCACATTGTCTTCTGGCTCATACTGCGTTGGGGATGGCCGCTGTGATGCCGAACCCGGCGCCCCAGGTCCGGACGGGCCAGTAGCGGTCGACCACCAGGTTGTAGTCGCCCGCGGTGGATAGGGCGCTGAAGGCTGCAATCCAGGACCGCATCTCGTGGGCGGCACTGCCACCTTCGGCGATGAACTCGTCGTTATCCCAGTTGTCGACGTCGGTCAGGGAGCCCGAACGGAACACGTCGAGCAGCTTCTGGTCCCATTCAGTGTTAAGCGGTGCACTCGAGGCGCGGCCATCTGCAATGGCCTGGATGCCCTCAATGATCTTGCCCTCGCGGGCAGCCCGGTCCGCCTTCGACGGCGAATAGGAAACGAGGCGCTGCTGAATCGGCTCAGGCGAACCGTCGTACACCGGGATCGGGGGGTTATGCGACAAGCCGCCCGAGGCCACCAGGAGAACGCGCTTGTCCAGCTGCTGGGCCGCCCGGCCGATCGCCTCGCCCATCATCCGAATACGGGACATGGGAGTGAGGGGCTTACCAAGCGCGTTGACGAAAACAGGCACGAACGGACGGGTGAATCCCGCGCCGAAGAGGAATTCCAGCGGCTGCATCACGCCGTGATCGACCTCCAGCCGTTCCGAACGGGCGATATCGATCCCCTGCGCGATGGTCAGCGCGTGCAACTCACGTGCCACTTCGGAGGCAACGGGCAGGTGGCCCTCGAATGTCCCGTAGTCGCCGACGCCGACAGCCTGCGCGCCGATGGCGAACGGCGGCATCATCGAGTAAAGGACGCCGTTGAAGTGATCCGGGCCGAAGGTCACGGTGACATCGGGAGCGAAATCCTCTACGAACGACCGAACCTCGCCCAGGGCATCGTTGATTTCCGCGAAGATCGTCCCGCCCGGATCGACGTTTCCAAATGACGGCGCGTGTGACAACGCGGCTAGCGCAAGCGACATTGCTTTCCCTCTCAGTGACTACGGCCACACTTGACCGCTTCCCTAGAGTGTAGATTCTAGATTCGGCATTCGCAAGAGCTCGCTGGCGTTCTAGTACATCCCGGCCATAAAGCCCTCGCGTCCGGAGAGATCATCGAGGCCGACGAGGTCGTCGAGGCGGCGGCTTGCCCAATTACGAGTGGCTGGACTCTGAGCTGCTCGACCTCACCGACGGTGTGCTTTGCGGCAACTCGCTGCGAGCAGCAGGCTCCGACAACTGCGAGTTCCCGCCTTCGGCCGATAGCGATGTTATGGAAAGGTGGCGCCAATTTGGTCTGTCCTCGGGCATGCGAAATCCAACGGCTTTAGGTCAGCTTCGGGAGCGAGGAGACTGATGGCCAAAGACGCAGCCGTCGCTCAGAGCGCCGAGGAAAGCGCCCCCTAAGAAAGCGCCGGTGGCTGCGGGCACACGAGAGGCGGCGGATGTGACCTGGTCGTTGGTTTTAGATCTTTTAGGAACGTTCTTCTTCGCCGTGTCGGGCTGCCTGCTCGCCGCGCGGCGGGCCTTTGACATAGTGGGCTCGCTTTTGCTGGGGTCGCTGACCGGGCTCGGGGGCGGCGTGGTGCGGGACCTGATCATCGGAGTTACCCCGACGCCTTTCACCCAGCCGGTGTATCTGGTCCCGCCGGTGGCCGCTGCACTTCTGGTCTACTTTTTCGCACGCCGTGTCCAGCGGTTCCCGCGGACACTGCTGGTCTTTGACGCCGGCGGCCTGGCACTGTTCTGTACTACCGGAGCAGTCTCGGCCCTGGACGCGGGCATGAACCCCGTTTCCGCCGCCCTGCTTGGCGTCACCACAGGGGTCGGCGGGGGGTTGCTGCGTGACGTCGTCGCCAACCGGGACCCGCAGCTCTTCAACCCCCGGGACATCTACGCCGTCCCGGCCCTACTGGGAGCGGCCCTGATCACAGCCCTGTGGCAGCTGAGCCTGTTCAACGCCGTGACGGAACTCTGCGTCGCGGCCGCGGTCTTCACCCTGCGGGTGCTCTCCCTGCACTTCCGGTGGCGGGTTCCACACGCTGCCCGGTCCCGGCACGACGCGCGACCGGGCAAGACCTAGCAGGTCGGACCGGCCCGGCGTAGGTTGGGGGCAGGGCAGGACGCTCGAGCGGGACGAAAGGAGACCTCGTGGCCGCGACCGAACAGATATTGCAACACTACGAGTCAATCCGCCCGGAACAGGAGGACTTCTACAAGGACCTCCACCAAAACCCTGAGCTCTCACACCAGGAACACCGCACCGCCGCCAATGTGGCGCGCAGCATGAGTTCCTACGGCTTCCAAACGGAGACCGGGATCGGGGGAACAGGTGTCACTGCGGTGCTGCAAAACGGCAACGGGCCAACGGTTTTACTCCGGGCCGACATGGACGCGCTGCCCCTGCAGGAACGGACCGGCGCGGACTACGCAAGCACGATCACAGCCCAGGACCAGGGCGGGGACCGTGTGCCCGTCATGCACGCCTGCGGACACGACATCCACGTCGCATGCCTGCTGGGCGCCTCCAGACTGCTCGCCGAGCACCAGGACCAGTGGCGAGGCACACTCGTGGCCCTGTTCCAGCCCGCCGAGGAAACCGGCGACGGAGCCCGCGGCATGCTCGACGACGCTCTCCTTGATCGCATCCCCCCGCCCGACGTCGCACTCGCCCAGCACGTGCTGCCCGGAGTCTCGGGCCACGTCGCCACCCGGTCCGGCCCGGTCTTATCCAGCGCCGACAGCATCCGCATCACAGTCCACGGCCGCGGCGGCCACGGCTCAATGCCGCAGAACACTATTGATCCTGTCGTGCTAGCCGCCATGATCGTCCTTCGCCTGCAGGCAATCATTTCCCGCGAAACCCCGCCCACCGAACCTGCCGTCCTCACCGTCGGGAGCCTTCACGCCGGAACCAAGAGCAACATCATCCCCGACCAGGCGGTCATGGAACTGAACCTGCGCACCTACACCGACGCCACCCGGCAGCGGATTCTCGACTCTGTCCGACGTGCCGTCCAAGCCGAGTGCGCCGCCAGCGGCTCCCCCAAAGAACCGGACTTCGAAACCTTCGACAGTTTTCCGCTCACGGTCAACGACGAGGCAACAACCGCACGCGTGGCCGGGGCCTTCAGCACCTACTTCGGCGACCGGGCCGGCAGCCTCGAGCTCCAGACCGCCAGCGAGGACTTCAGCGATATTCCCCGGACCGGCAACATCCCCTACACCTACTGGGGCATCGGCGGAACGGACCCGCAGACCTACAGGGCTGCCGTACGGGACGGCCGGGTGCTGGAGGACGTTCCGGCCAACCACTCGCCGATGTTCCTGCCCGTCCTCCAGCCGACCCTGCAGACCGGAACCGAAGCCCTCGTCACCGCAGCCCTGGCCTGGCTCGGCCTGGATAATTTGCCACCGGCCAACGCGGCGGCCTCCTAAGCAAGAGAGGACGGGACAGCCGCGTCCGAGGCAGATGTTGCGTATGCGAAGCGTTCAAGCGGCCGGGACACCTACCAGTTAGCCCGCGATCTCCGCGGAAAGACATCAAGCTGGCGCAAGTTGCCGGCTAACCCTCAGTTGGCAGATTCACCACCAGCGTCAGCAAGCGCCGCCGAAGTCACAAACAGAAGATCGGCGCAACCACACAGGGCAGTTTCAAGAAGGATTCGCTGTTCCACGGCGTCGACAAACTCGCGCTTCTCCTGGATGAATTCGGACGGGTCTACCCCGGAATCCTCGCGCCGCTGTGTGACTGCGTGCTCGACAACCACAACGCCAAGCAGTTTGACCCGGCAGATCTTCAGGCATACTGCGAAGCAGCCCCCTGCGTGGTGGTCCTGCTGGGCACGGCGACCACAACGCCCTCGTAGCCACAGACAGACTTATCAGATGCGGATTGCCAACCTAGTCCGTCACGAGTCTGGCGAGGGAACGAACGGGTCTGCCCCGGCTTTTGTTGACTCGGGGTCTTAGGCCGCTAAGAGCGCGGTCTGGTTGGTTGTTTCATATTCGATCGGCGTGAGTTTTCCCAGCCGTCTTTGCCGTCGCCGGCGGTGGTACGTCCTTTCGATCCAGGTGGTGATCGCCAGGCGGAGCTCCTGGCGTGTGAGCCATCTCTGGCGGTCCAGGATGTTTTTCTGCAGCAGCGAGAAGAAGGATTCCATCGCGGCGTTGTCCGCGCACGCGCCCACCCGGCCCATCGACCCTGCGAGCCCGTGGTGCCGGAGCGATTCGACGAAGCGGCGAGACCGGAACTGGGAGCCGCGGTCCGAGTGCACCACTGTTCCGGCCGGGCGGCGTGAGCGCACCGCGTTCTCCAGTGCGGCCACCGCCAGCGAGGATTTCATCCGGAAGTCCATCGAGTAGCCGACGATCCTTCCGGAATAGACGTCCTTCACCGCGCAGAGGTAGAGCTTCCCCTCGGCGGTGGGGTGTTCGGTGATGTCGGTCAGCCACAGTTCGTTCGGCGCCTCGGCGGTGAAGTCCCGCTCCACCAGGTCGTCGTGGACCGGTGGTCCCGGCTTCCGATTCAGGCCACGCTTCTTGGAGAAGACGGACCAGATGCCGTGGTCCCGGCACAAGCGCTGGACCCTGTTCTCGCCGGCCATGATGCCCTTCTCGGGGAGTTCGTCGGCGATGAAACGGTATCCGAAGGCGGGATCGTCGTCGTGGATGTCCCGAGCGGCGTTGACCAGGTGCGCATCCGCCCAGTCCCGTTCCGTCACCGGGCTGGCCCTCCACCGGTAATAGCCTTGCTTGCTGAACTTCAACACCCTGCAGGTCACCGGCACAGGGACTCCCTCGGCGGCAAGATCCGTGACCAGCGGGTAGATCATTTTGGGTTGATGTCCCTCGCCAAATAGGCAGCAGCCCGGCGCAGAATCTCATTCTCCTGCTCCAACAAGCGGTTCCGCTTCTTCAGCTCCCGCATCTCGGCCGACTCCGCCGCAGCCGGGCCGGCCCCGGTTTCCTTGCGCTCGGCGATGGCGATCCAGCGCGTCAGCGTGGTGATCGAGAGCCCGAAATCCTTCGCAATCTGCGCCAGCGGCGCCTCGCCCTTGCGGGCCACATCAATAACATCCTGGCGGAACTCCGCCCCATAAGCCGTCGGCATGGTCAACATCCTTCCACGAGCACCAGCTCGTTAGGTCAAGGAGTCAACAAAACCGGGGGCAGACCCAAGGGAATCCGTATTGAAGGCGTTAGGGCGACCAAATCCCTAAGAGTGGATGCCCCGGATCACTTGTCAGGGCAGTAGATCAAAATACGCCGCATCTGAATTCCAAGCTATGGAGTGCATTAGCGCGATGTCGACACTAGAGCCTGTGACCGCTCGCTGTCGAGGTGCTCGCAGACAACGGCGGTGTCCCCCCGCAGGGTCGCGTTGTGACGGGTGTTCGCTGCTCTTGTGACAGGGAAACACGACGGCCGGTCAGCACTCAACGAACTTTCCCGCTTGGCTCGCGTCGTTCGACAGCCACTTTCCGTAAGCACCGGCCGCGGTGATGGCCGCACAAACCGTCGCGCTGTTGCCGCCCGCGGGCTTGTACACCGCGTAGATGTATTTTCCCCCGCTATTGGCAGCGGATGGTCCGGCGAACGAACCGCACGAAAGGTCGGTCCGCAGGTACGACGCCCCGGGATGCTGCTGGAGGAGCCCTGAAACTTCCGCCTCATACCGGTCCGGGTCATAGCTCGTGCCCAGGACGACGATTCCGCTGCCATCGCAATCGGGGTAGGAAATGGACTGGCTAAGTCCGAGGTCTCCGGGAAGGGTCAATGCCGGGTCCCCGGCCGGCCACCAATAGATGATGGGCTCGGCTGTGCGTTTGCCTGCGCCGTCTGTGACGGAGTACTCCGCGCTGGTCAACTCATAACTGGCACTTGAGGCATTTCGGGCTATGTAACCTGACGCAGTTGCCGACGCCGCCAGCTCGATGGTGCCGCCGGACTGTTTATTGAGGCCGAAGTAGACCAGCGCTCCGTTTACGCTGCAAATCGCGCCCCGAAACGTCACCGCCGCCCCCACCTGAACCAGCGTCCCCTGGCCTCGGCAGTAGGCCTTGTCGGCGCTGGAACGGCTTTCAGTTGACGCGGGTTGCCCTCCGGCTGCTGGCGCGGAGCCGCTCATGGTCGATGCCGAAGATGAACTGTGCGGCCTCGCGCCATGCGAATTCGGAGGAAACCCCCAAGCGACACACAATGCCCCCACTGAGCCGGCCACGGCCAGGAACGCCGCGGTTCGCCGCCAGAAGGCAGACGAGGCGGACGGAGGTGTCTGAGGTCTTGCCGACGGCCCGTCGAGATAGGAACTCAATTGGATACCTGCTTTCCGAACGGAGTTGTTTTAGACACACGCCCACGAACCGCTCGTAATATCGCAAAGACTCCGAGGAAAGTCATGATCAGCACGATTGTGGGGCCGGTCGCTTGTATAAAGCCCTCCGCTCCCGGAACTTTGGACGACAGGCCCAGGAGTGCGATGGTGCCGAGGGTCATTGCCGAGGCAGCCGCAATCTCAAGCAGCTGTTGGTGACGGGAAGACAAGTAGCCAAAGAATATTGCTCCGGCCAGGCTGAGAAGAAATATCCAAACGTTGCCTCGACGAGACGATTCGAGGGCTCCAGCGGTATAGATCAGGAGCTCGGCCCATGCGAACAGGAGGAGCCCCAGCTTCCACTCAATTCGGCCCGCTGATACGAATCCGACGATGGCGCCGAAAACGGCGAAGGACCAAACGAGGGCCAGCAGCGCCCAACGCATCCACAGTTCGCTCGGCTCGGCGTCGGGAGGAAAAAGGTACTTGGCCGCTGCGCCGATCGCCCCTAGAATGCCCAGCACCGAATACAGGAAGTGAACGGGAAGCCGGACCATCTTTAGCACCGTCTTGGGCGTCATGGCACACACCGCGGCCAGGAGGGCCATCAGCCCCCCGGCCATCATTGATTCGGCTGTCCCCGTGCCGAGGGGCAGCGTGGCCAGACAGAACGTTGCCAAAAGACCTGTAACGAATTCCGGACTTTTGGGCTCTCCGGCAACCGTCTTGAGGAAGTGCCGGGACGGGCCTGTCTTGTTCCTGCTGCCGCGAAGAATGATGGTGTAAATTCCGGACATTGCCAGCATCACGATGACAGCTGCGCCTAGTCCCATCATCCGGCCACAACCTCCACCACGGCCACCGTCACGTTGTCAGACCCGCCGGCATCGAGAGCCAACTGGATGAGCTTCGCCGCGGCCCGCTCGGTGCTGAACGGGTCCGCGAACGTCGACAGCACCGTAACGGTTTCGGCGATGACCTCTTCGGGCACCAGATCCGTGAGCCCGTCCGAACACAGGACGTACCTGTCGCCCAGCCTCGGAACAAACTCGAAGACGTGGGGATCCGGGTCAGATCCGCCGCCCAGGGCCTGGGTGAGGGTGCTGCCGTGTTCGGTCCGCCGGTCGTCCGTAGTCAGGCGGCCAAGCATTCCTTCGGTCACGCGATACGCCCGTGAATCACCAACGTTGTACGCAGTCGCGGTTCGCTCAGGCGAGAATTCGATGCCGACAGCCGTTGTGCCCATGCCCTGCAAATACGGCGACGCGTCCGCAGCTTTATCGAGGCGCCGGCCCGCTTCCCTTATCCGCCAGATAAGGCCGGGCCGGTCCCCGGCACTGGTGACGCGGTCGCCGTCGTGGTCAGAGAGATATTCGGCAGTTAGACGACTTGCGGTCGCCCCGCCCTGGTGTCCGCCGAGTCCGTCGCAAACTGTCAGGCCAAGGTAACTTTTGCCGAGCGGCATGGACAGCGTCAACGTTTTCGGCTGGTGGCCCTGCACGGCCCAGCCGACAATGCCGACAGCATCCTCGTTACGGCTGCGGACCAGCCCCGCGTGTGTCGCGACAGAGATCAGGATCTTCACGGGCTGGCTACTTCCTTAGGCACAGGCAGTCGCCTTGCTTCGGAGTCGAGGCTGTATTTTTCTCCGCTGACTAGGCATCCGGCAGCGTGCCCGGCAGCAATCCACAGCGGAAAGGCGAGCCAGTCGCCGATGTCCAGGAAGACTGTGAATCCGGAGCCGAAAGCGGAGTCCAGCCCAAGCCAGAAGAATGCCCCGAGGACAAATCCGACGACAGTCAGGAACTTTCCCCACGTGGGCTTGCCGAAGATCGCCCTGGCCGCCGTGCAAATCATCACGGTGGCCAGCAATGCCACGACGGGCTGCAAGAAAAAGCCGGCCGGAACAGACCCTGCCCCGGTGGAGAAAAAGTCGCCGAGGCCTCCTTGGGCGGCCTGCACGTTTGAATGTCCAGTAAGCTCCAGGATGGAAGATCCGACGAGGTAGGCAATCCAGAAGGGGATGCACAGCCCCAACCTCCCTGGTATTGCCTTGAGCTCCTTGCTGGATATGGCTTTGCTCTGTGCCACATACCGTTGCTGTGCTGCGTTGTAGGTAGAGAGCGCAGCTTCTCGTCGGGTCCTGTCCTGCGCCTGCTGCTCACGCAGCGCTCGCTGATTAGCTGTACGCGCCGCAGTCGCTTCGTCCTTTGCACGTGGCGCGAAGCTGAGGGCAAACACAAATCGGTTCAATGCCGGAATCGACGCGTCGTCCCACACGTTCCTGAACCAGTCGAGTTCAAGTCCGCCGGTGTCGGCCACCGTTGCTGCCTCATTTTCCAGCGAACCCGGATTGTCGGCTGAAAGCGAGGCCAGAAGTGAAAACCGTCGAAGGTACTCCTCCTCTGACTCACTTACCGTCGGCGGCGCCAGCCGAAGCACCTCCGAATGAACCTGAACCCAGCGGTCCTGAAGCAAGATCAGGGCGTCCTGTTGGGGTCCAGAAGCCAAACGCGAGACAACCCGGCCGGCCAACAGGTCCAGCATCGCAGACGCGGCCTCGGGAGACTCATCCAACGCGAGCGCGGCCAGACCGGCGGCGGATCCGACGTCGAACCCGCCGAAGACTGACGGTCCGGTGGGATCAAGATGGGCCGCCAGCAGGGCGACAGCCAGTTTTGCCCTGCCTTGCCGCGCCGCCTCGCGAATCGGCGTCACATTCGCCCTGCCCGTCGCTTCGATGACCCAGTCCAGGACGGCGGGCATCTCGGCCCCCGCTCCAATGCGGGTTGCTGCCTCGCGCCATTCGGTGCGGAGGGCAGCGGCAAACGACTGGGGATCCCTGAAGACCGTTTTTCCCAGGGAGACCGGGCATGGCCGCAGGGGCACAGTAGTGGGCATCGGAGGCGCCGCCAAAGAGACGTCCTCCGCGACCGCCGGCGTCTCCCCGCCATGCCAGGCACGGACTTCAGCTGCTCCCCACCTGCCGTTCGGGTCCCTGGTCAACAACCCGCGCAGCAGAAGCCGGAGGCGTTCATCATCAACGTCCTCGAGGGGAACATTGCGCCGAGCCAGCTCGGATCGAATAGCTGCGTCGGCCATCCACCGGCCATCCTCCAGCTGAAAGACGTTGCTGCCGCGGATCAGATCCAGGAGAGTCATCCCGAGGCTCCACCAGTCGGTCTTCGCCGTGATCTGATCAGTATCCCCGGGACCTAGATAGGCGGCAGTCCCCTTCTGACCAACGTTCGTTACATGGGATCGGCCTTCCAGGGCCACCGTAACGCCGAAGTCCGCCAGGACTACATCCAGCGGACGCTCCGATCGGACCAACACGTTGGACGGCTTTAAGTCCGCGTGAACGTAGGGGTGCATCCGGTCCAGCGCCTCCACGAGCTGGGAGGCGATCTCCACTACCTGGCTCAGGGGAAGCCCCGTGCCACGTCCCTGAAGCACATCCTGCAGGCTGCCTCGTTCGCAGAACTCCATCAGCTCGAAATGGACATCACCTTCGTTCCCGCGCTCGTCGACCCGCACCACGTGCGAGGGGTCGAAGTGGCGTGCATAGTCGGGATCATCAAGGGCAAGCGCGTAGCTGGGGATCCGGTGCGAGAACACCTTGAGCGCTTTCGGCTGCCCTCCATCCAGCGACGCGCACTCCCAAACGACGGCCTCTCCGCCGAAGCCGATCCGCCGTACCAGTCTGTATCTCGTGTCCAGTTGCGGTGGCAGGACGAAGGGAAAGTATGTCCGTGGGCTGTCCTCACCAGCTGAAGCCGCGCCTTCAATGCGCGTCCGCGCGGCGCCGGCCCCGGGCTCGACGGCGGTGGCGGCGCCCACCGATCCGGTCGGGGCGGGCGGCTCCACTCTCGTCGCCGCGCCCTTCCGCCCCGAGGCATCGTCGTCGATTGGATTGAGCGTCATGGGCTGGCTTCCTTTGCTGGCTGCTGACGCTCGGCGTCATCGGCTATCAGGAGAACGGAAATAATGACGTTTGACGCGAGCCTGAGTACATCGCCCGGACAGACGTCGTGCAGTGCCTTCGGTTCGAGGCGCTGGTTGTTCACGAAGGTCCCGTTGGTGGAGTCCACGTCGCAAACCTGCAGCCGGTTCGCGCTGGCTGTCACCGTGCAGTGAAACCTTGAAATGGCGTCGAAGGTGTCAAACATGGGGCTTGAGGCAAGATCGGCGGAACGTCCCAGAACCACTGTTTGACCGTCACGGACGTCGAGCGTGCCTCGGCCCGGGACGCCCAGCTGCCAGACACCGGCAGAAGGTTCCGGCGGTTGCGCCCCCGCAGCTGCGGCTCCGGAGCCGCCCGCCACCTCCGATGCAAAGTCCGGGTCCACCAAATTGCCGGCATCATTGGGACACTGCCAATAGTCCGGTGGCCAGTGCTCTCCGCACACCGGGCACAGCAGATTCTCTGATGACCCGGCCGTCACGAAAACCACGACTTCCGGCCCAATGTCACGCCTTTTTGTTTCAAGGCTTCCTCCAGGGCCTTAAGGTCGCCCTCGAGCGGTATGCCCGTCATCCAGACGGCAGTTTCATCAACCTGCACGCCGATTTCGCGGCGCTGGGCCGCGTAAACCGTTGCCAAATCGGCGTCGGAGTATCGCTCCGCGCCCAGCGCGCTGAACACGTTCACACGCTGATTGGATGATCCCCTGAGCCCGAGGTCCGTCGGCGCCTCTTGCTCAAAGGGGTCACTGACGAGCACATCCACCAAGCCAGTCATCCAGGGAAGTTCGGCAACTAGTGCTTCCAACGGCCGGCCTGAGTACAGCAGGATGTCCAGCGGTTCCTGGCGAGAGTCCTCCCATACCCGAAGTGCCGCCAGAAGCTCACGAAGGGCCTCGGGCTGCTCGCTCGGCTCGCCACCGGAAATAGTCACTCCATCCACGTGACCGCGGATGTCTCCTAGCCAGTGGCGTATTTCGTGGACAGACATCTGGCGGTCCGGCAGCGAGGGCCAGGTATCCCGGGAGATGCAACCCGAGCAGCGCACAGTGCAGC
This sequence comes from Arthrobacter sp. 01T425, assembly GCF_056398725.1. Lineage (NCBI taxonomy): Bacteria > Bacillati > Actinomycetota > Actinomycetes > Micrococcales > Micrococcaceae > Arthrobacter > Arthrobacter sp. 01T425. The sequence continues at coordinate 177,061 of NZ_JBFTPY010000003.1, forward strand.
CTTGGAACCAGATCCCGGCCCGGCGGCCGTAGCCCAGTGACGTCACTGGGAAATGGAGTCGGGATATTTCAGGCATGGACCACCCTCACTTCCCATCCGTCGTCCGTGGGTTCGATGCTCGTGACTTCCGCTGCCGACACACCCTCCGGCGCGTCGAACAGTGCGCGCGCCAGGGGATTCACCAGCAGGCTTTCCACCACCGAGGAGACGCCGCGGCCGCCGTAGTCGAGCCTGTTGCGGGCATGGGATTGCAGGCGGTCCACCACTGCGTCAGCAAAGTTGATGCGGAATCCGGTCGAGGCCAGCACCCTTCCCTTGACGTTTTCCATAAACAGCGGCACCAGTAGGTCAGCCGTTTCATCCGAGATGAAGTTGAACACCACGATGTTGTCGCCCAGTCGGTTAAGGAGCTCAGGCCTTCCGATGACCGACGTAAAGTGCTCCTCCACTCCGTTCCTGATGGAGACTTCCACCTTTTCGTAGGGCGCACCGCGTTGGACCACCGGAATGCGAGTGCCTGATTCGTCGAATTCGTAGACTCCCAGGTTGGAGGTGAAAACCAGGAGTGTCTCGGTGAAATGAACGGTCACGCCGTTGCCGTCGGTCAGCCGCCCGTCCTCCAGAATCTGCAGGAACTTGTCCAGGATTCTGGGGTGGGCCTTCTCTATCTCGTCGAAGAGGATCAGCTGAAAAGGTTGTTGCCGGATGGCGTTAGTGAGTTCCCCGCCCGCGGTGTGGCCGGTGTAGCCCACGGGTGCGCCGATCAGCCGGCTTTCGGCATGCTCGGAGGCAAATTCGCTCATGTCGAATCGGGTGAAGGCCTCGCGGCGTCCGAAAACAAGTTCAGCGAGCGCTTTGGCAAGTTCGGTCTTCCCGACGCCGGTGGGGCCTGCGAAGAACAAGACGCCTTGAGGCCTGGCTGATTCGCCTGCGCCCTGCGCGCCGGTGAGGCCCATCGCCGAGCGAATGAGAATGTCTACGGATTTTCGGACGGCGTGGGGCTGTCCCAGGACCCGTTTTCCGAGATACTCCGACCCTTCCCTTATTTTCTGGCGCAGTTCGGCGTCCTGCCAGGGGTTGTCGGGCACCCCGACCCGGTAGGTGCGCACCGCGTCGTCGATGCGATCGAACGGGATCCGCCGGTCAATGGCCAGCCTGTTGATCTCCTGCAGGGCCTTGATGTTCAGGCCGGCGGTAGCGCCTGCGAACCGCCGAGCAGCCGCTTCGCGTTCCTCCTCCGTCGCTTCCCTGCCACCGGCAAGCGATCGGACCAGCAGGGATGCGGCTTGGTATCGCTGGGACTGGGACGGTTGCGGCACTGACACCACACGGACAGTGTCCAGTCCAGCGAACCACGGCGGAAGGTCATTCTCCTTGTCAACTAGCCAAAAGACCGCGTTATACACGGCCGCGGCGTGATTCCCGTTGAGTAGTTTGGCCTCGGCGGTCTCGGCCAGCTTCTCCGCCATCGACATGATCTCGTGGAAATCTCCGCCGGCTGCGTCCCCATCCGTTGTAAGGCGCGATGCGTTTGTCACCAGCAGGGCACAGCCGGGAAACGCGCCAACAACATTACGCATGAGCTGGGGAAGCCGAGCCATGTGCGATGGGTGAGGTTCGACGTTGCCAGTCACCGATGCCGCGAGCCCGGGCCTGGTCTCATACATCACCGACGGGCCGTCCACTGAGTCAAACGCGATGATGCACGAGTATCCTGCCCGACGGAGGACCTCCGTGACCGCCTGGGTAGTGGTTGGCCAGGGCGGACGATGCCCCGGCCCTTCAGTAAGATGAACGTCCCGAAGGTTTCCAGTCAGCACGAACTGCGGGTTCGATGGCAACACAATGTCGATTTCCCGAAGCCATGCTGCCGTTGGGCCGTGGTCAAGCGGCACCTCGCTCATAGGGCCTTCACGAGCCGTGGCGTGGATTTCTTGCGTTTGGAGGCGGGTGGGCCTGCCGCCTCACGGGCAGATTTTCCGACGGCGGCCTTCCCAGCCGATACTGCCGGGGCGGGGACGATGCCCGGCGGGACGCTGCGGATGTGCCGCACGGTGACGCCGGCACCTTTCAGAAGCGGCGTCAGGGCGTCGATGGAAGCGCACAGCGCAACATCGGCTGCCATGTCCGGGCTCCCGTCCTCGGCTCCCGCGATGCGGACGGAGCGCACGGCTATTTCGTTCCCATCGACAGCAAACTGAACGCCGTGGTGTGTGCTGGACGGGCCGGACAGCACCGCGCCTCCAACGACGGTTGGTTCCAGATCAGTAACGGCGTAGCCCAGCGCAGCAAAGCTTTCCTTAACGGAGTCCTCAACATGCCGGCGGGCACGCTCGGTGTCCCGGGCAGACTTCACGTTATCCGAGCGCTCGAGGTATTCGCCGATGATTTTTTCTGCGCCGGCGACGCGCTGAACGAGCGAATGCGAAAATCCTTCCTCATCGATTCGCATCACCAGGGACTGGGCAGCAATGACGTCCGGCGGGGGCTCCCCGTCAAAATGTCCGGCTAAACCCAGGCCGTTGTGGCTTGCCGCAATCGCGCGGTCATATAGATCGTTGGCCAGGCGAACATCTCGGCGAAGCTGGCCCAGGAGGGTTTCGTGCCGGAGAGGCCGGGCCCCGATGGCCGCATTGGCGAGGACCATCAGCTCCCCCACCGGCATTTTCAGGTGTGTGAGAATATCCTCCACCCGGGCGCGCCTGGCGTCTGCGCCGACGTCCGACCGGCTGGCTTCGGAGGCAGGCTCCGCAGGCTTCTCGTCCGCTCCTTCCCCAATCCCGAAGTCAGCCAAGGCCGGCAGCCCACCGGCGAGTACGCTCAACGAGGCGCTCAGCGATTGCCGATGCTGTCCTGCCAGCGTGGCCTCCAGCTGCTCTGACAGCACCTTCACGCTCTTGCCAACGCTCACCGCCCTGGCCGCCACCGCGTCCGTGGGCGTCTCCTCGCCTACGGGCTCGGCCTCCGCGCGCAGACTGCCGGAAACGATGTGTGGAAGGTCAAGGTCATCGCATCTCGAAATCAGGCCTCGAAGCCGGGATTCTGCTGCCATGAGGTCCTCTAGGGATTTTTCCCTGCGGCGAAGACGTTCCAGCACTTCGGCGTCGACGGTGTAGGAAATGCACTTAGGTCCGCTCATCCGTATCCCCCAGTTAACAACCTTCTTGGCCCCACCCGGTGCTTTCACGGAATTGATACCGGTCCGCAACCGCACTCTGGACGAATAGCCATATCTGATCACAGAGTTGTTCCCGGGGATAGCCGTTGCAGGACATTTTTCGAATGTGTCACGCAGATAGCTCCGGCAGGACATCCGAATATTTTCATTCGGGAAATGCTTGCCAAATGGCACGCGAAGGCCGAATAATCTTCCCTGTCTTGCAACGACGGTATTGCGGATCAATTGGGAGGCACCAATGAATTGTAAGAAATGTCAGCGGCCCCTACACGACTGTAGCTCCTGCAACGGCGGCAGAAACCGCGGGTTGCTGGGGACGGCCTTGACCTGCTCAAAGTGCAACAGTTCAGGTTTGCAGTGCTCACAGCACGGTGGAGGCTGGAAGTAGGCGGGACGGGAAGTCGCCAGGCTATGCCACACGCCGTCGCATCCAGCAGAGTTTAGTGACCTTGATTATGGGGGAAATATGAAGACCAACAGTCTTGAATTCGAATCGACGCTATCGGTCCAACAGATCGGCCAGACCCTGAATAGAGCCTACTCGCGGCTGAAGGCGAACGTGGAGCCGGTGGAGGCCAGTTCTAACCCGCTAGACACCATGGGCGGATCACCCGATATAGCCGTGGTCGGCACAGCAAAGGGACTCGTCGGTGGGTCATGGGGTGTTCATGCCTACGTCAATGACGCCGGCACCCACCGCCAAATCGAACTCGTGGCGATCGGCGACTCCGGGTTCAGCCGAGCGTTCAACGGCATACGGAACACGGTCTCGCTTGGAACGAGCTCGGAAAAAATGGCTCAGATCGCGGAGGATCTCCGAGCCGCCGAGCTGGCTTGACCGCATGACCCGGGCTTGGGGCCCAAGTCGAAAGACTCGACTTTCCTCAGCATCGCTGGCAGTGGCCCTTTGTCCACGGCAGCCTCGATGAATCTGGTAATAGCCCGCATCAACCGAATGCGGGCTATTACCGCTTTCAGCAACGTCTCTCCCAGTTTCTTGCCTTGATTGGATCCGGTAATTTTTGAACGTAAAGATCTTCACCCGGCAATCCAGCAGCAGCCCCTAGTTCGCGTCAGTCCAATCAGTTTCCACGTCCACGCAGATACCTCTACCGGCAGCCAGCCGCCGATGCTGGACCCATGCTCAGCTACGAAGACATCATGCTGCTCGGTGACGAACCCGTCCTCGTCACCGAGCAGCACGAGGATGGCCGCTGCCGGTGCGGGCAGACCTGGCACTGACCGGCGTCTGGCCAGGAACTTTGCCACGTTCATTCGCGGTGGTGACCGGGTGGGTCTGGAGTCGCAAACCCCTCCCCCCCGTTACATTTATTGGGTCCCCGATGGCCGGGGACCTGGTCGCTGGATCCGGTATGACTTTCCTGCCCTCTCACTGATGATCCGGGGGGTGTTGTCGCCGGGTTCGGAGGCACTTGTTGACCGCTGATAGGGACAAGGCCGGACGCACGGGTCCAGGTCTCTTTGTAACGTGGGTGCCGGCATCGGGTGTCGTGACTGCGGCCATATAGTGGTGCAAAGGAGCGCCAGTATGGATCAGGGATTCGACGTTTACTGCGGACTGGATGTCGGCAAGAGCGAACACCACGCCACCGCGCTCAGCCGCGCCGGCGAACGCCTTTTTGATAAGCCGCTGCCGCAGGACGAAGCCCGGCTGCGGGAACTGTTCACGACGCTGCAGCAGCACGGGAACGTGCTGATGGTCGTGGACCAGCCCAACACCATCGGGGCGCTGCCGGTCGCCGTGGCCAGGGATTGCGGCTGCGAGGTCGCCTACCTTCCGGGCCTGGCGATGCGGAAAGCGGCGGACCTGTATCCCGGGAGTTCGAAAACTGATGCCCGGGATGCGTTCATCATCGCCGAGACAGCCCGGGCGATGCCCCACACGCTGCGGGCCGTGGACCGGGACAGCGAGGTCCTCTCGGCGCTGAAGGTCCTCTCCGGGTTCGACGCCGATCTGACCCACGAATGCACCCGTGCGATCAACCGGCTGCGGTCCCTGCTGCTGCAGATCTTCCCGGCCCTGGAGAGGGCCTTTCCCGGCACGGTCCTGACTCGTCCACTTGTCCTGGAGCTGCTGATCAAATACGCCGGTCCCACGGGCCTGCGCGCTGCAGGCCGGTCGAACGTGCTGCGCTGGGCCCGCAACCACAGCCGGAAGGACCCGGCCAATCTCGTGGATGCAATCTTCACCGCGCTCGGAGAACAGACCGTGACGGTCGCCGGAACCGAAGCCGTCGAACTGGTCATCCCGCGCGTCGCCGCCCAGATCAAGGAACTCAAACACCAGCGGACCATCGTGGCTGAAGAAGTCGAAAAGCTCCTGGACGATTTCACTCTTTCCCGGGGCTTGATGTCCATGCCGGGAGTCGGCATCAAGACCGCAGCGACGATACTCCTGACCATCGGCGACGGGAGCAGCTTCAAGACCGCCGGTCATCTCGCCGCCTACGCCGGCATCGCACCGGTCTCCCGCCGTTCCGGGACCTCCATCCGCGGCGAATTCCCTGCCCGCTCCGGCAACAAAGAACTCAAGAACGCGCTCTTCCGGTCCGCCTGGATCGCCTCCTGCCACGACCCGCTCTCCAAGGCCTACTACGACCGAAAACGCGCCCAAGGCAAGAAATACAACGCCGCCGTCATCTGCCTCGCCCGGCGCCGCTGCGACGTCATCTTCGCCATGCTCAAAAACGGAACTTTCTACCAGGGAAAAGTCCCCAAAGCAGCTTGACCAAAAGCATAGGGACACCCCCGGGCTGCATAGGTACAGGCTCAAGATCGTCGAAGCCCACACCAACTCTTAACTCAGGGGTAGGTGGCAAAAATCCCCCTGACCAGCCGCTTTGCAGGGCATCGCACGTGTACGCAACCACGGTCAAAAGTGGACCCAATCAGCCACGGCATCCGTGTACGCGAGTGTGGACACTGCACACGCCACCGTTGGCCCCCACAAGGCGACGCCCACCTCTCTCCCGGGCCCCCGTGTATATGGAATCCCGGAGAAAAAATCTTCAAGAAATCCTCGCAAGTCATGTCGTCCGCAGGACCGCGCGGCATGAATAAGTAGAAGACCAACCACGGCCACCCGAACAGGCCAGAAAGGAGACCCGGATGCCCAATCGCCGCAGCACGCGGAGGGCTCACCAGCCAAGGCACTGACCCCGCCACCCACACAACTTCACAGGCCGCCGCGGCAGCCAGTCCACAGGCCGCCACAAGCGTCAGAGGGACCCGAGCAGGGTCAATGTACACAAGTTAAAGCAAAAACCCCCTCTGACGAGGGGGAATGCTGTGCCCGAGGTGGGACTCGAACCCACACACCTTTCGATACCGCATTTTGAGTGCGGCGCGTCTGCCAATTCCGCCACTCGGGCGCGGAGTACACCGGTGTAACAATCAGCCTGCCACAGTGCTGTGAGCAACGCGATCGCTTCCAGTGCGCGAAATTACTCTACATGCAGATAGGCTGAATTCCAGAATCGCGCCAGTGACGCCGCATCGAACCAAACCGGTCCAAGTACATCGGCAGACAAAACCTATGATGGTTGAGTTCCCGCCGTACCTTTCCAAGGAGTTCCCGTGTCAGAACAGACGGAGTCAACCCCCACTTCCCAGCCGGCGCGCCGCGTTGTCGTCGCCGAGGATGAGACCCTCATCCGCCTGGACATCATCGAGATCCTGCGGGGCGAAGGCTACGACGTCGTCGGCGAGGCGGACAACGGCGAAAAGGCCGTCCAGCTTGCCGAGGAGCTCAAGCCCGACCTGGTCCTGATGGACGTCAAGATGCCGGTCATGGACGGCATCTCGGCCGCCGAGAAGATCGTCAAGGCCCGCATCGCCCCCGTGGTCCTGCTCACCGCGTTCAGCCAGAAAGAACTCGTGGAGCGCGCCCGCGACGCCGGCGCCATGGCGTACGTGGTCAAGCCGTTCACCCCGGCGGACCTCATCCCGGCTTTGGAGATCGCGCTGTCCCGCCACGAGGAAATCAAGGCCCTCGAGAGCGAGGTCACCGACCTGCAGGAGCAGTTCGCCACCCGCAAGCTCGTGGAGCGCGCCAAGAGCCTCCTGACCACCAAGATGGGCCTGACGGAACCGGAAGCCTTCCGCTGGATCCAGAAGACCTCGATGGACCGCCGCCTCAGCATGCGCGAGGTTGCCGAAACCATCATCAACCAGGTCAACTAGCGGCCGGCGGTTCCGGCCGCGCTCCGCGGCCGCCAGCCGCGCGCTCGAAGCACTAAGCACCAAGCACCAAGCACCAAAAGGGAGGATCCCCGCCAGCCGGCGGGGATCCTCCCTTTTGCGTTCAAGCTTTCAGAACTAGGCCTGAACCCGGTTCTTCTTCTTCTTTTCCGGCCACGGGCCGAGCTTGTCCTTGGCCACTGCCGCTTCGCCCTGGCCGCCGATGTCAGCGAGGTCGCCCACCTTGTGGACCTTCAGCAGGTTCGTCGAACCGGCCTTTCCGGGAGGCGAACCGGCGGCGATGACCACCAGGTCGCCGTCCTCGACGACGTCGAGTTCCAGCAGGCTGCGGTCAACCTGGGCCGTCATCTCGTCGGTGTGGCCCACCATCGGGACCAGGACCGGTTGGATCCCCCACGTCAGTGCGAGCTGGTTCCAGACGTGCTCCACCGGGGTGAAGGCGAAGACCGGCTTGATGGGGCGCAGCCGGGAGAGGCGGCGTGCAGAGTCACCGGACTGGGTGAAGGTACAGATGTACTTCGCATCCAGCTGGTCGGCGATCTCGACGGCGGCCCGGGTGATGGCGCCGCCGCGGGTCTTGGGCTTGGTGCCGAGCGGGGGGACGCGCTCGAGGCCGTGGACCTCGGTGGACTCGATGATCCGGGCCATGACCTTGACGGTCTCGATCGGGTACTTGCCCACGCTGGTCTCGCCGGAGAGCATGACCGCGTCGGCGCCGTCGAGCACCGCGTTGGCGCAGTCGGAGGCCTCGGCGCGCGTCGGGCGCGGGTTGTCGATCATGGACTCGAGGACCTGGGTGGCTACGATAACCGGCTTCGCCCAGCGGCGTGCCAGTTCAACGGCGCGCTTTTGCACGATCGGTACTTCCTCGAGGGGAAGTTCCACACCGAGGTCGCCACGGGCCACCATGATGGCGTCGAAGGCGTCGATGATCTCGGGGAGCTGCTCCACGGCCTGCGGCTTCTCGATCTTGGCGATCACCGGCACGCGGCGGCCTTCCTCGTCCATAATCTCGTGCACGCGGACGATGTCCGAGGCATCCCGGACGAAGGACAGGGCAACCATGTCCACGCCGCGGCGCATGGCCCAGCGCAGATCGTCCTCGTCCTTTTCGCTCAGCGCCGGCACGTTGACGGCAACGCCGGGCAGGTTGATGCCCTTGTTGTTGGAGACCCAGCCGCCGACAATCACCTGGGCGACCACCTTGACGTCGTCGACGTCGATCGCGCGGAGGGCGACCTTGCCGTCGTCGATCAGCAGGGCATCACCGGGGTTGACGTCCTCCGTCAGGCTCTTGAGGGTCGTGGAGCAGATGTCCTTGGTGCCGGGAACGTCCTCGGTGGTGATCGTGAACGTGTCACCGACCTCCAGGAGGTGGGGACCATCGACGAAACGTCCGAGGCGGATCTTCGGGCCCTGCAGGTCGGCCATGATGGCCACGGCCTTGCCGAGCTGTCCCGCAGCCTTGCGGACGTTCTCGTAGGTGTTGTCGTGCACGGAGTAATCGCCGTGGCTCATGTTCATGCGTGCCACGTCAACGCCGGCTTCCAGCACGGCCAGCGTGTTGTCAAAGCTTGCGATTGCCGGTCCGAAAGTGGCCACGATTTTAGCGCGTCTCATATACCTACCCTACTGGTGTGTTGCATGGATTAAGTTGAAGTGCGGATGAATCCCGGAGGTCCTGTGGGACTACAGAACAGCCATCGCACGGTCGGTCGGCGCCACGGGTGCCGGCAGAATGGTGCTGCCCATCAGGAACTTGTCCACCGCGGCCGCGCAGGCGCGCCCTTCGGCGATGGCCCAAACGATGAGCGACTGGCCGCGGCCGGCGTCGCCCGCGACGAAGATGCCTTCAGTGTTGGTCATGTAGTAACCGTCGCGTGCCACGTTGCCGCGCCCGTCAAGGTCGGCCTGGACCTGGTCGGTGATCCCGGCCGGTTCGGCGCCGGTGAAGCCCAGGGACAGGAAGACGAGGTCCGCCGGAATGATCCGCTCGGTGCCGGCCTTCGGCAGGCGCTTGCCGTCGACGAATTCCGTCTCCGCAACCTTGACGCCCGTGAGTTTGCCGTTTTCCCCGACGAACTCCACGGTAGAGGCGAGGTAGGTGCGTTCGCCGCCTTCCTCGTGCGCGCTGGCGACCTCGAACAAGGTGGGGAATGTCGGCCAGGGCTGGTGGCCGGCCCGCTCGACGGGCGGCTGCTTGCCGATCGCCAGTGTGGTCACGGACGCGGCCTGGTGACGGTGCGCGGTGCCGAGGCAGTCGGCGCCGGTGTCGCCGCCGCCGAGGATGACCACATGCTTGCCCGCGGCATTGATCTGGTTCTCCACGGTCTCCCCCGCCACCACCCGGTTGGCCGGCACGAGGTAGTCCATGGCGTAGTGGACGCCGTCGAGGTCGCGGCCCGGGATCGGCAGGTCACGCGGGACGGTGGCCCCGGTGGCGACGACGACGGCGTCGTACCGGCGGCGCAGCTGCTCCCACGTCACGTCGGTGCCGACGGCCACTCCTGTGCGGAATCGGGTGCCTTCGGCCTTCATCTGCTCCAGCCGGCGGTCCACCTGCTCTTTTTCCATCTTGAAGTCGGGGATCCCGTAGCGCAGGAGGCCGCCGATCTTGTCGTCGCGCTCGTACACGGCCACAGTGTGGCCCACCCGGGTCAGCTGCTGGGCGACCGCGAGCCCGGCGGGGCCGGAACCGACGACGGCGACCGTCTTGCCGGTCAGGCGCGCCGGCGGCAGCGGGTTGACCCAGCCGTTCTCGAAGGCCTGGTCCACGATCGAAACCTCGACCTGCTTGATGGTCACGGCGGGCTGGTTGATGCCGAGTACGCAGGACGCCTCGCAGGGGGCCGGGCACAGCCGGCCGGTGAACTCGGGGAAGTTGTTGGTGGCGTGCAGCCGCTCCATCGCTTCCTCGCCCTTGTCCCGCCAGACGAGGTCGTTCCATTCCGGAATGAGGTTGCCCAGCGGGCAGCCCTGGTGGCAGAACGGGACGCCGCAGTCCATGCAGCGGCCGGCCTGGCTCTTCAGGACACCCTTTTCCTGGGCCTCGTAGACCTCTTTCCAGTCCATGATGCGGACCGGGACGGGACGGCGCGGCTGGGTTTCACGCTGACGTACTTTCAGAAATCCGCGTGGATCAGCCACCGGTCACCTCCAGGATTCGAGACCAAACTTCTTCGCCGTCGGGGTCCAGACCCTCTTCGATGGCGTCAAGACGGGTTTGCAGGACGGCCGCGTAGTCACGCGGCAGCACCTTGGTTATGCGGGCTGCGGTGTCATCGAAGTTCTCGAGGAGCCGTGCCGCGAGCAGCGACTCGGTTTCCTCGAGGTGCTTGACGAGCAGCCCGTGGACGATGTCGCGGTCCTCGGCGTCGAGCTCGCGCAGCTGCAGCTCGCCTGACTCGAGGGCCTGCTTGTTGACGCGCTCGGTCTGCAGGTCCAGCACGTAGGCCGTACCCCCGGACATGCCGGCGCCGAAGTTGCGTCCGGTCCGGCCGATGATGAGCGTCTGGCCGCCGGTCATGTACTCGCAGCCGTGGTCCCCGATGCCTTCGACCACAGCGGTGGCGCCGGAGTTGCGGACCAGGAAGCGTTCGCCCACCTGGCCGCGGAGGAACATTTCACCGCTCGTGGCGCCGTAGCCGATCACGTTGCCGGCGATCACGTTGCGCTCGGCCGGGAAGACGTTGGTGCGGTCCGGCCGGACGATGATGCGGCCGCCGGAGAGTCCCTTGCCGACGTAGTCGTTGGAGTCGCCGAACATGCGCAGCGTGATGCCGGCCGGCAGGAACGCCCCGAGCGACTGGCCCGCGGTGCCATTGAGCGTGATGTCAATGGTGTCCGTGGCCAGGACGTCGGTGCTGAAGGTCTTCGTCACGACGTGGCCGAGCATGGTGCCGACGGAGCGGTCCGTGTTGATGACGTTCACGGAGATCTTCACCGGCGTGCGGTCGCTCAGCGCTTCGGCCGCCATGGCGATCAGGCGCTGGTCGAAGTGCTTGTCGAGTTCGTGGTTCTGGCCGGTGAGGTTGCGCAGCGGCGCGTCGTTGTCGAACTCGAGCCCGTGCAGGATCGGATCCAGGTCCAGCCCTTCGGCCTTCCAGTGGTTGATCGCGTCGCGGGAGTCGAGCATCTCGGCGTGGCCGATCGCCTCCTCGATGCTGCGGAAACCCAGCTCGGCGAGGATTTCGCGGACTTCCTCGGCAAGGAATTCGAAGAAGTTCACCACGAATTCGGGCTTGCCGTTGAACCGGGAGCGGAGCTCGGGGTTCTGGGTCGCGACGCCCACCGGGCAGGTGTCCAGGTGGCAGACGCGCATCATGATGCAGCCGGAGACCACCAGCGGGGCGGTGGCGAAACCAAACTCCTCGCCGCCGAGCAACGCGGCGATCACGACGTCGCGGCCGGTCTTGAGCTGGCCGTCGACCTGCACCACCACACGGTCGCGCAGGCCGTTGAGCATAAGCGTCTGCTGCGTCTCGGCGAGGCCGAGTTCCCACGGGACACCGGCGTGCTTGAGCGAGTTCAGCGGCGAGGCGCCGGTACCCCCGTCGTGCCCGGAGACCAGCACGACGTCGGCCTTCGCCTTGGTGACGCCGGCCGCCACGGTGCCGATCCCGACCTCGGAGACGAGTTTTACGTGCACCCGGGCCGAGGGGTTGGCGCGCTTGGCGTCATAAATCAGCTGCGCGAGGTCCTCGATCGAGTAGATGTCGTGGTGCGGGGGCGGCGAAATGAGGCCGACGCCGGGGGTCGAGTGCCGCGTGCGGGCCACCCAGGGGTAGACCTTCTGCGCCATCAGCTGGCCGCCTTCGCCGGGCTTGGCACCCTGGGCCATCTTGATCTGGATGTCGTCCGCGTTGGACAGGTACAGGCTGGTGACGCCGAAGCGGCCGGAGGCGATCTGCTTGACCGCGGAACGGCGGGTGGGATCGAGCAGCCGGTCCACGTCCTCGCCGCCTTCACCGGTGTTGGACTTGCCGCCCAACCGGTTCATGGCGATCGCGAGGGTCTCGTGGGCTTCCTTGGAGATGGAGCCGTAGCTCATGGCGCCGGTGGAGAACCGCTTGACGATGCTGGAAACCGGTTCGACTTCCTCAAGCGGCACCGCGGGACGCGAACCGGCCTTGAACTTCAGCAGACCGCGCAGGGTCATGAGGTTCTCGGACTGGTCGTCAACGCCGCGGGTGTAGGCCTTGAAGATGTCGTAGCGGCGTTCACGCGTGGCGTGCTGGAGCCGGAAGACGGTCTCGGGGTTGAACAGGTGGGGTTCGCCGTCGCGGCGCCACTGGTATTCGCCGCCGCCAAGCAGGGGCTGGTGCGGCAGTTCGATGCCGTTCTCGGGGTAGGCCATGCGGTGCCGGGCCAGGACTTCGGCGGCAATGACGTCGAGGCCGACGCCGCCGAGCTGGGAGTGCGTGCCGGAGAAGTACTCGTCCACGAGGTCCTGGCCGAGGCCGAGCGCTTCGAAGGTCTGGGCACCGGTGTAGGAGGCCACGGTGGAGATGCCCATCTTGGACATGATCTTCAGGACGCCCTTGCCCAGGCCCTTGATCAGGTTGTAGACGCCGTCCTGCGGGGTGACCCCCACGACGTCGCCGGAGGCGATGAGCTGCTCCACGGATTCCATGGCCAGGTACGGGTTCACGGCGGAGGCGCCGTAGCCGATGAGCACGGCGACGTGGTGGGTCTCGCGGACGTCGCCGGCTTCCACCACGAGCGCGGTCTTGGTGCGGTTGGCGCTGCGCAGCAGGTGGTGGTGCACGGCGCTGACCAGCAGCAGGGACGGGATCGGGGCCCACTGGGCGTTCGAGTCGCGGTCTGAAAGCACCACGTACTGGACGCCGCGGTTTATGGCGCCGGAGACCTGCTCGCAGATTTCGGTGAGCCGGGCCCGGAGGGAGTTCTCGCCGCCTTCGGGGCGGTAGAGTCCGCGGACCTTCATGGCGACCTTGCCGCCGTCGGCGCTCTCGATGTTCGCGATCTTGGCGAGCTGGTCGTTGTTGATCACGGGGAACGGCAGCGAGACCTGCGGCTGCCGGACCTGCTTGGTGTCCAGCAGATTGCCGTTCGGGCCGATTGCGCACGTCAGGGACGTGACAAGCTCTTCACGGATGGCGTCCAGCGGCGGGTTGGTGACCTGCGCGAAGGACTGCACAAAGTAATCGAAGAGCAGCCGCGGACGCTTGGACAGCACGGCCACCGGGGTGTCCGAGCCCATGGCACCGAGCGGTTCGGCGCCGGTGCGGGCCATCGGGCCCAGCAGGATTTTCAGTTCCTCGGTGGTGTAGCCGAAGGTGCGCTGGCGGATGTTGACCGAGGCAGCGGTGTGCACGACGTGCTCGCGTTCGGGCAGGTTCTTGAGGTCAATCAGGTTGTCCTTGACCCATTCGGCCCAGGGGTTCGCCGCGGCAACCTCGGCCTTGACCTCGGCGTCGTCGATGATCCGGCCGGCCCCAGTGTCCACCAGGAACATCTTGCCCGGCGAGACGCGGCCCTTCTTGACCACCTTGGAGGGTTCGACGTCGATCACGCCGACTTCGGAGGCGAAGACGATCAGGCCGTCCTCGGTGATCCAGTACCGGCCCGGGCGCAGGCCGTTGCGGTCCAGCGTGGCGCCGACCAGGTTGCCGTCCGTGAAGGAGACGGCCGCCGGGCCATCCCACGGCTCCATGAGCATCGAGTGGTATTCGTAGAAGGCGCGGCGGGCCGGATCCATGGTGGCGTGGTTTTCCCACGCCTCCGGGATCATCATCATGATCGAGTGCGTGATGGGCCGGCCGGAGAGCCAGAGCAGTTCGGCGACCTCGTCGAAGGAGGCCGAGTCCGAGGCGCCCGGGGTGCAGATCGGGAACAGCTCTTCGGGTGAGTCCCCCAGCAGCGGGCTGGCGAGCTGGGACTGCCGGGCCCGCATCCAGTTGCGGTTGCCCTTGACGGTGTTGATTTCGCCGTTGTGCGCGATGGTGCGGAACGGCTGGGCCAGCGGCCAGGACGGGAACGTGTTGGTGGAGAAGCGCGAGTGAACGATCGCGAGCTTGGTCTTGAAGCGCTTGTCCGACAGGTCCGGGTAGAACGGCTCGAGCTGCGCGGTGGTGAGCATGCCCTTGTAGACGATGGTCCGGGAGGAGAGCGACGGGAAATACACGCCAAACTTGTTCTGGGCGCGCTTGCGGATCCGCCAGGCGCGGGAATCGAGCTCGTTGCGCTCAAGGGTTTCCCCGGTGCTGGAGGCGAAGAACGGCTGCGAGAAGTACGGCATGCAGGCCCGGGCCATGGCCCCGACCAGGTCGGCCACGATCGGGACTTCACGCCAGCCCAGGACGGTCAGGCCCTCGTCCGCGGCGAGGCCTTCGATGCCGGCGCGGGCGGCGTCGGATTCGCGCTGCTCGGCGGGCAGGAACGCGGTTCCCACGATGTACTGGCCGGGGGCCGGAAGTTCGAAGTCCGTGACTGCGCGGAAGAATTCGTCCGGCACCTGCATCAGGAGGCCGGCGCCGTCGCCGGTACCTTCATCGGCGCCCACGGCACCGCGGTGCTCGAGGTTGCGCAGGGCGGTCAGGGCGGCGTCGACGATGTCGTAGCCAGGCTCACCGCGGAGCGTGGCGATGATGGCCAGGCCGCAGGCGTCCTTCTCGTTTTCCGGGTTGTAGAGTCCGGCAGCGGCCGGAATCGCCGCGAAGCGGCTGAAGGGTGACGCGGCAGCCGAGGGCTGGTCCGGATCGGACCAGCTGGGGCTGTGAAGAGTTTGGGTCATTGGAGACGTCCTTCCTCCTGATCGTGCGTATGGGAGGGACAACATTGGCCCCACTCGGCACGCCGGTGTGTGACGGGCGCAACAGAGTGTTTTTCTAACTGGAATTGTAGGCCAGCCCGGCCTCATGTACTAACAGTTACGCAGGTGCTGGCCCGGGCTTGCATGGACAGCTTCGATCTGCTGTCCACGGCAAGCCCTCTTGCCACGACGCTGTGGAGTCGGGTCCGGTGAGCGGTGGCTCCGGTCAACCCGAAGTGCCGGCGCTGAGCTACTTGGTGCCCTCAGCCTCCGGCGCGGTTCCAGTTCCCTGGCGGCCGGAAACTCCGGCTGCCGGAGCTCCATTGGCGGGCGCGGTGCCGCCCGTGGAGTCCCTGCCCGCATCCTCGGATGCGCGAACTGGTCCGCTTTGGTTATTCCGGAGATTAGCACGGGATTCACTATCTGAGACAGCGGCGTCCGAATGGCGGATGGTTGCCGCGTCTGCGGGAACGGTGGCGCGGTCAGCGTGGGCGGCACTGTCGGCGCCGGTGGTGCGGTCAGCGCTGGTGGCGCGGTCAGCGCTGTCGGCCTCGGTCGCGTCAGCGTCCGCCTTTGACTCTGCCGACTCTTCCTCCGCCGACTTTTCCTCAGCCGGCGAAGTCTCCACCGGCTGGGTCCCTGCCGGCTGTGTCTCTGCCGGCGCGCGGCCGGGGAGGAACGGGGTGTCCGGCTCGGAGCGCTTGCGCAGGCCGAGGAGGATGAAGGCGAGCAGGGCTCCGGCGAAGACGATGATGCTGGTCCAGACATTGAGCCTGGTGGTGAGCCCGAAGAGGGTGATCTGTTCGGCGTCGTCGATCCGCATGGCCTCGATCCAGACGCGGCCCAGGGTGTAGTACATGGCGTAGACGCAGAAGAGGCGGCCGCGGCGGAAGCTGAATTTGCGGTCGAGTGCCAGCAGGATCAGCACGCCGGCCAGGTTCCACAGCGACTCGTAGAGGAACGTCGGGTGGAAGAGCGTGTCCGTCGGCATGCCGGCGGGGAAGTTCGGGTTGTTGGGATCGATCTGCAGCCCCCACGGAAGCGTGGTGGGGCCGCCGAAGAGTTCCTGGTTGAAGTAGTTGCCCCACCGGCCAATGGCCTGGGCCAGCAGCAGTCCGGGGGCCGCGGCGTCCATGAAGGCGCTCAGCTTCACCCCGGCACGCCGGCACCCGATCCAGGCGCCCACGGCGCCGAGCACGACGGCGCCCCAGATGCCCAGGCCGCCGCGCTGGATCTGCGGAATCAGGGACAGGTCCCCTGTGCCGTCGAATCCCGGGCCGAAGTAGGCGTCCGGAGAGGAGAACACGTGGTACAGCCGTCCGCCGATAATGCCGAACGGGATGGCCCAGATGGCGATATCCCAGACGCTGCCCTCGGGGGCGCCGCGGCGTGCCCAGCGGACGGAGGTCAGCCACAGGCCGGCAATAATGCCGGCGAGGATGCACAGGGCGTAGGCGTGGATGCGCAGGGACCCCCACGGCAGCGGGATGTCGAATCCGGACCAGGTGGGGCTCGGAATGCTCGCGGGAATCATCGCCGCCGCGTGGAGGACTGACTGCATTGCTTAGGCTTCTTCCTTGGTAAGGCCGGTGCTGAGGTCTTTCGTCAAGGAGGCTACCGCATCCACGCCGCCGTCCCGGATTGCCGCGACGAGGGCGGTGCCGACAATCACGCCGTCGGCGTACTCGGCGATCTCGCGGACATGGCTGGCGGTGGAGACGCCGAGGCCCACGCAGACGCGCTCGGCGCCCGCGGCGTGCGCTGCGGCGACGACGTCCCTGGCCGCGGAGCTGACCGAGGTCCGGGCGCCGGTGACGCCCATGATGGAGACGGCGTAGACGAAGCCGCGGCTCGCGTCGACCGTGCGTTTCATGCGTTCGGGCGAGGACGAGGGAGCCACGAGGAACACCCGGTCCAGGCCGTACTTGTCCGAGGCCGCCATCCATTCGGCGGCCTCGTCCGGAATGAGGTCGGGCGTGATGAGCCCGGCTCCCCCGGCCTCGGCCAGGCGGCGGGAGAACTCGTCCACGCCCATCCGGACCACGGGGTTCCAGTACGTCATGACCAGCACGGCGGCGTCGGTCTTGCTCGTAATGCCGCGGACGACGTCGAAGACCTCCCGGACGTGGAAGCCCTTCGCGAGGGCCTCCGTCGTGGCGGCCTGGATGACCTGGCCGTCCATGACCGGGTCCGAGTACGGGATGCCGATCTCGATGAGGTCGGCGCCGTTCTCGGCCAGGGCGATGCCGGCGGCAATGGTGTCTTTAACGCTCGGGTAGCCGGCGGGCAGGTAGCCGATCAGGGCCGCCCGGCCCTGGGCGCGGGCGCGGTCAATGGCCGCGGCCGACTTGCTGGCGTGCTGGGTGCCGTCCTGGCTGGTGCTCACAGCTGTTCCCCCTCTTTGGCGATTTCGGCTTCAGGTGAATCCTTGTCCAGCAGGTCGAACCATTCCGCGGCCGTGGCCACGTCCTTGTCGCCGCGGCCGGAGAGGTTCACGATCACGATTTTCTCTGAGGCGTCTGTTGCCTTGCCTGCGGCCGCGTCAGCGGCGAGCCGCTGGCCCACCTTGATGGCGCCGGCGAGGGCGTGGGCGGACTCGATGGCGGGGATGATGCCCTCGGTGCGGCACAGGAGGCGGAAGGCCTCCATGGCCTCGCTGTCCGTGATGGGCTCGTAGCTGACCCGGCCAATGTCGGCCAGGTAGGAGTGCTCGGGGCCGACTCCGGGGTAGTCCAGGCCCGCGGAGATCGAGTGCGACTCGATGGTCTGGCCGTCGTTGTCCTGCATGAGGTACGAGCGGGCGCCGTGCAGCACGCCGGGCTTGCCGAGGGTGATGGTGGCTGCGTGGCGTCCGGTTTCGACGCCCTCGCCGCCGGCCTCGAACCCGTAGATCTTGACCGAAGGGTCATCGAGGAAGCCGTGGAAAATGCCGATTGCGTTGGAGCCGCCGCCGATGCAGGCACAGACGGCATCCGGCAGCCGGCCCGTCTGGTCCAGGATCTGGGCGCGGGCTTCCTCGCCGATGACCTCGTGGAAGTAGCGGACCATCGCCGGGAAGGGGTGTGCTCCGGCGGCGGTGCCCAGCAGGTAGTGCGTATTGCCCACGTTGGCCACCCAGTCGCGCAGGGCCTCGTTGATGGCGTCCTTGAGAGTCTGGGATCCGTTGGTGACCGGGATGACCGTGGCCCCAAGGAGCTCCATGCGGGCCACGTTGAGGGACTGCCTGCGGCAGTCCTCGGCGCCCATGTAGACCACGCATTCCAGGCCCAGCAGGGCTGCGGCCGTGGCGCTGGCGACGCCGTGCTGGCCGGCGCCGGTTTCGGCGATGACGCGGGTTTTGCCCATCCGCTTGGCGAGCAGCGCCTGGCCCAGGACGTTGTTGATCTTGTGCGAGCCGGTGTGGTTGAGGTCTTCGCGCTTGAGGAAGATCCGCACCCCGCCGGCGTGCTCGGCGAAGCGCTTGGCCTCGGTCAGCAGCGACGGCCGGCCTGAGTAGTTCTTGTTCAGTTCGGCGATCTGGGCTGTGAACTCCGGATCGGCCTTGGCCTTCTCGAAGGTGTCCTCGAGCTCGTCCAGGGCCGCGATGAGCGACTCTGGCATCCACCGGCCGCCGTAGTTCCCGAAGTAGGGCCCCGGGGCGTGGCGCAGGGACGGTTCGCCCTGCGCGGGATGCTCCGCGGGGCGGCCGCCCTGCAGGAACGCGTCCACGGCACTTTCGTCAGAGCCGGCTGCTGGTGCATCGACCATCAGTCTCACCATCCTGTTCCACTGCTAGCTTTGGGGATCTGCTGATGAGATCCGCTCATTGGTCCGGGCAAAATTGCGGGCCCGGCACCGCTCACGGTCCGGACGGAGGCGCCAGGACCGGCCGGCCTCAGGCGCGCGCGGCGATTGCCGTCGCGCCGGCAGCCATGAATTCGGCGATCCGCTCGTGGGGCGTCGCGTCACTGACCAGCGCCTCGCCGACCAGGACCGCGTTGGCTCCGCGGGCCGCGTAGTGCTTGACGTCCTCGACGTCGCGCACACCGGACTCGGCGACCACGAGCGCACCGGCGGGAATGCCGCCGGTCAGCGCCGCGAAGACGGAACGGTCGACGTCGAGCGTCTTGAGGTTGCGTACGTTGACGCCGATGATCCGGGCCTCCGCGGCGACTGCGCGCTCGATTTCCTCCGCCGTATGGGTCTCGACCAGCACGTTCATGCCGAGCTCGCGGCTGAGGGCCGTGAACTCACGCAGCTGGGCGTCCGAGAGCGACGCCACGATCAGCAGGATCAGGTCGGCGCCGTGCGCCCGGGCCTCCCAGATCTGGTACTCGTCAACCATGAAGTCCTTGCGCAGCAGCGGAATGTCCACGGCGGCCCGGACGGCGTCGAGATCGGCCAGGGAGCCGCCGAAGCGGCGCTCCTCGGTCAGGACGCTGATCACGGCGGCCCCGCCGTCGGCGTACTGCGCGGCGAGGGACGCGGGATCGGCGATGTCCGCGAGCTGGCCCTTGGACGGGCTGCGGCGCTTGACCTCGGCAATCACCTTGAGCTGGTCCCGGCTGCTTGAGGTCCCGCCGAGGGCGGCCCAGGCGTCACGGGCGGGCGCCGCCGCGGCGGCACGCTCTTTCAGCTCCGCGAGCGTAACCAGACGCTGGCGCGCCTGCATATCCTCCCTGACACCGGCATTGATGTCGTCGAGAACGCTCACGCTCAGTGGCCGGAGTTCTTCAGCTTGCTGCCGCCGACGCCGTAGCCGGCCTTGCGCATGGCCCAGCCGGCGAGCAGGCCGACCACCATGACCGCCGCACCCGCGACAAAGATCGGGGTGTTGGCGATGACGAAGGCGATGGACGCAATGAGGGCGCCGATCAGCATCACGATCACGCAGGTCCACGCGGCCGGGCTGTTGCCGTGACCCTGGGGTTCGCTGTGGTCGACGTCGTCGTAGACGCCCTTCGGCGCAGCGGACGTGGATGCGGAAACAGTGGCTTTGCTCATTGAAATCTCCTCAGGATGAATACTGCTTACATTCTGCCATTTTTTGCTGTGTTATTTGGCCGCGTTGCTGTCGCGTTACCGGTCGCGTTGCCGGTCGCGCCCGCGGCATCGGCTCAGGTGGGGTCGTCACCGCGGGACAGCCGGTCCCAGCTGTCAATCTCGTCCGCGGGGGCGGCCGGCGCATTACCGCCGGCTGCAGTGCCGCCGGCGGCGGGCCCGGCGGCGGCCGCGTCATATTTGGTGCGGGTCTTCCAGTAGCGGCCGGCCGGCACGATCGCGAGGGCGCTGAGTCCCAGCAGGGCTCCGGCGACGACGGCGAGGACGGGGAACACCGTGACGTCCACCTGTACGCTGCTGCCGCTGATTCCGGTGGCGGCCGCGATCGATCCCTGCGCCGCGGCCAGCGGGTCCGCCAGCACAACGGCTGCCGCGGCGACGATGCCCGCGGCCGCGAGGAGGATGATCGCCGTGATCACCCAGCGGGCCACGCGGCCGGCGATGGAGGCCGCGAGGCCGCCGGCGAGGGCCACAAGCGCCAGGGCTGTCACGGTGGTGGCAGCCTTGCTGCCCTGGACCTGCAGGCCGTCCTGGCTGGCCACGGCCGCGCCGAGCTGCGTGGGATCGAGGTGCACGGTGAGCCAGGTCTGGGTGGTGGTCCCGAACACGGCAAGGGCCAGGGCAGCGATCACCAGGACCAGGGTGGACTTGCGGGCCCAGCGCGGGACGGCGGCCCGCCCGGCGCTCTTCACAGTGCCCTTCACGTTGTTCTTGGCGGTGTTCTTGGCGGTGGCTTCCGGCTCCCCCATCAGGACTCGGCTCCTGCGTCGGGCGCTGCGTCAGTGACTGCGTCAACGGTGATGTTGTGCAGCGACCTGGCCGTGTGCACGGCGCGCAGCGGGGCGGCGGCCTTGTTCACGGTTTCCTGGGCCTCGGTCGGGTTCACCGAATCTGCGACGATCCCGCCGCCGGCCTGGACGTACGCGCGTCCTTCCCGGAGCAGGGCCGACCGGATGGCGATCGCCATGTCCATGTCCCCGGCGAAGTCCAGGTACCCCACCACGCCGCCATAGATGCCGCGCCGGTGCGGTTCAAGTTCGTCCAGCAGGCGCAGGGCCCGCGGCTTCGGGGCACCGGAGAGGGTGCCGGCCGGGAACGTGGCCTTGAGCACGTCGTAGGCCTTGGCTGCCGGGGCGAGCTCTCCGACCACGGTGGAGACCAGGTGCATGATGTGGCTGAAGCGCTCCACTTCCATGAATTGCGTGACGTCGACGGATCCTGCCACGCAGACCTTCGAGAGGTCGTTGCGGGACAGGTCGACCAGCATCAGGTGCTCGGCGCGTTCTTTCTCGTCCGCCAGCAGTTCCTCGGCCAGGGCCTTGTCCGCCTCGACCGTCTTGCCGCGCGGGCGTGAGCCGGCGATGGGGTGGGTGATGACTTCGTCCCCGGTCACGGTGACGAGGGCCTCCGGCGAGGAGCCGACGATCGTGTATTCGCGGCCGGCGGCGTCCTCGAAGCTGAAGAGGTACATGTAGGGGCTGGGGTTGGTGTTCCGCAGGACCCGGTAGACGTCGAGGGGGTCGGCGCCGCACTCCATTTCGAAGCGGCGGGAGATCACCACCTGGAAGACCTCACCGTCCACGATCGCCTCCTTCCCGCGGTCCAGGGCGGCCAGGTACTCGGTTTCGTCCCAGCGCTGCTGCACACTGGACGCGAAATCCAGGGCGGCCGTCTCCAGCACGGAGACCGGCTGCTCCACGGGGCGGCTGATCTTTTCGAGCAGGGCTTTGACGCGGGCGACGGCGTCATGCCAGGCGTCGTCGACCCGTTCGGTGCTGTTGTCGAAGTTGATGGCGTTGGCGATCAGCAGGACGGTGCCGTCCATATTGTCGTGGACGGCCATGTCGGTGACCAGGTTGAGGGCCATTTCCGGCAGTTGGAGGTCGTCCTCCGGCGGGCTGGTCAGTTTCTCCCAGTGCCGGACGGTTTCCCAGCCCAGGAACCCGACCAGGCCCGAGGTGAACGGCGGGAGGCCGTCGAAGCGCTCGGTGCGCAGCGCCGCGACGGTGTCGCGGATGGCGTCCACGGGGTTGCCGTCCAGGGGCACACCGACCGGGGGCTCGCCCAGCCAGTGCGCGCTGCCGTCCTTGGTGGTCAGGGTGGCCCGGGAGCGGGAGCCGATGAAGGAATAGCGCGACCAGGCGCCGCCGACCGCCGCCGATTCCATCAGGAACGTTCCGGGCTGGCCATGGGCGAGCTTGCGGTAGAGCCCGATCGGGGTTTCGGCGTCAGCCAGCACCTTGAGCCGGACGGGGATGACACGGCTGTGGCCTGCGAGTTCGCGGAACTCTTCGAGGCCGGGGCTGATGATTCCAAGGTCCTGCATGGCTGTGCTTTCCGCCTGTTCTTTAGGTGGACCTGCGACCGGATCCGGTCATGGGATCCTGCCTGGGGTCCGGTTCGTGAAGCTGTGGAAGCGCCGGGGCGCTCTGCCGGTGTGCCGGGCGCCTAGCCTCCGTGGCCGACGACGGCGTCGAGCTCGCGGCCGTCGAAGCACGTCCGGGTTCCGGTGTGGCAGGCCGCGCCGACCTGGTCGACCCGCACCAGCAGCGCATCGCCGTCGCAGTCCATGGCCAGCGACTTGACCCATTGCACGTGCCCGGAGGTGTCTCCCTTGCGCCAGTACTCCTGGCGGGAGCGCGAAAAGAACGTCACGCGCCCGCTGGTCAGGGTGCGGTGCAGCGCTTCGTCGTCCATCCAGCCCAGCATCAGCACCTCGTGGGTGTCGAATTGCTGGATGATGGCGGCCACCAGGCCGGCGCTGTCGCGCTTGAGCGCGTCCGTCAGTCCGGCCGGGAGGGGGCTGCCGCTGACGGGACTGCGATCGACGGCGCTGCCGTTAATGGCGCTGCCGTTGGTGGGGCTGGGGGCGGAGGCGGGCTGCTCAGACATCAGATCAAGTCTAGTGCCTCCGGGCCGGTCGCCGGCCTGCGGACAGGTCCCGCCGCTTAATACTGGCGCGCCAATCGGCCCGGCGCCGCGGTCCGGCCCTGCATCATGCGGCCGGGCGCGGTCGCGGCGGCGATTCCTGTGCCCACGCACGGCCGTCTCGTGCTAGTTTCACAAGTGATGCATTTCGTCGAACCGTCCCGAGAAGTCCTGGCCGAAACCCTGCTGGCGGCCGGCCCTGATGCCGCCACGCTCTGCACAGGTTGGCTCACCCGCGATCTTGCCGCGCACCTGTACCTGCGCGAGCGGAAGATCGCCGTCGGACTGGGCCTGCTGATCAAGCGCCTGTCCAAGGCCTCGGACCAGGCGACGGCCGAACTGGCGGGCACCCTGAAGACCACCGAGGACTACGCCAAGCTGGTCAACGACTTCCGGGCCGGTCCCCCGGCGCTGTCCCCGCTGCGGATCAAGGCGCTGGACGAAAGCTCCAACCTGATCGAGTACTTTGTGCACACCGAGGACGTCCGCCGCGCCGTGGACCGCTGGGCCCCGCGCGCCCTGGACCAGGCCTACTCGGACGCGCTGTGGGATGAGCTCGTCAAGCGGGCAGCGATCCTGTACCGCGGCGTGGATCTGGGCATCGTGCTGGTGAGCCCCTCGGGTCCGCGGCATGTCGCCAAACGCGCCCCCGTGTCCGTGGCCATCGTCGGCGAACCGGGCGAGCTGCTCATGCACGCCCACGGCCGGACCCGCCACGCCCTCGTGACCTTCGAAGGCCAGCCGGACGCCGTCGCGCTCCTGCAGTCCGCCGAAGTCGGCCTCTAATCCCCACCCGCTCCCTAAAAAAATAAAGCAACGCGGGGTCACTTACGGCTCATAATCCCGTCCGGGATGGGCCGTAAGTGACCCCGCGTTGCTTTAAGCGGTGGGGACTAGCGGACTTCGAAGCCTGCGTCGCGGATCGCGGCCTTGACCTGCGCGATCATGTCCAGCGGGCCGAAGTGGAAGACCGAGGCCGCCAGGACGGCGTCGGCGCCCGCTGCCACTGCCGGCGGGAAGTGCTCCGGCTTGCCGGCGCCGCCGGAGGCGATGAGCGGGACCTTGACCCCCGCCCGCGCCAGCCGGATCAGTTCCAGATCGAAGCCGTCCTTGGTGCCGTCGGCGTCGATCGAGTTCAACAGGATTTCACCCACTCCGCGGTCGGCCGC
Organism: Arthrobacter sp. 01T425; assembly: GCF_056398725.1. NCBI lineage: Bacteria > Bacillati > Actinomycetota > Actinomycetes > Micrococcales > Micrococcaceae > Arthrobacter > Arthrobacter sp. 01T425. Next base: position 201,371 of record NZ_JBFTPY010000003.1, read on the forward strand.
TTCGCGCGCCCAGGCGATCGCGTCGATTCCGGTCCCCTGCCGTCCGCCGTGCGTAGTGACCTCGAAGCCTGACGGCGTAGGCTGCGAGCCCGGACGGGTCCGGCGCGCGTCGAGGGAGAGCACCAGGACCTGAGAACCAAAGTGCCGGGTGATCTCGTCGATCACGTCCGGCCGGGCCACGGCTGCGGTGTTGATCGCAGCCTTGTCCGCGCCGCAGCGCAGGAGCTTGTCCACCTCGGCCACGCCGCGGACGCCGCCGCCGACCGTCAGCGGGATGAAAACTTCCTCGGCGGTGCGGCGGACGACGTCGAACGTGGTCTCCCGGTTGCCGGAGGACGCCGTGACGTCAAGGAAGGTCAGCTCGTCGGCGCCGCTGTTGTCGTAGCGGTGCGCCAGTTCCACCGGGTCCCCGGCATCGCGGAGGCCCTCAAAGTTGATGCCCTTGACCACGCGGCCGGCATCGACGTCGAGGCACGGGATGACGCGCACGGCAACAGTCATGACTTCTCCTAGGTATTGACGGAGGTTTATTGACGGAGGGGAATTGCTGGTGGAACTCGGCGGGTGTGGCGCCTAGATGCGGCAGGCGTGGATGCTGCTGACCAGGATGGCGCGGGCGCCGAGGTCGTAGAGCTCGTCCATGATCCTGTTGGTTTCCCGCTTGGGCACCATCGAGCGGACGGCCACCCAGTCCGAATCGCGCAGCGGCGACACGGTGGGCGACTCCAGGCCGGGGGTGAGCCCGGCGGCCTGCTCGACGAGTTCCTTGCGGATGTCGTAGTCCATCAGCACGTACTGCCGGGCCACGAGGACGCCCTGGAGCCGGCGGATCAGGACCTCCGTGGCAGGGTTCTGCTCGCCCTTGCGGCCAATCAGCACGGACTCCGAATTCAGGATCGGCTCGCCGAAGATCTCCATGCCGGCGGCCTTGAGCGTGGTGCCGGTCTCGACGACGTCGGCAATCGCGTCGGCGACGCCGAGGCGGACGGAGGATTCCACGGCGCCGTCAAGGCGGACCACCTTGGCGTTGATGCCGCGCGCGGCCAGGTAGCCGCGCAGCAGTCCGTCGTAGCTCGTGGCCAGGCGCTTGCCCTCGAGCTCGGCGACCGTGGTGAAGTCGCCGACCGGGCCGGCGAAGCGGAAGGTGGAAGCGGCGAAGCCCAACGGCAGCAGCTCCTCAGCCTCGACCTCCGCGTCGAGCAGCAGGTCGCGGCCGGTGATGCCGACGTCGAGCGTTCCCTGGCCCACGTACACAGCAATGTCGCGCGGGCGGAGGAAGAAGAACTCAATGTCGTTGTCCGGGTCCACCATGACAAGCTCGCGGGTGTCGCGGCGCTGGCGGTAGCCTGCCTCGGCCAGCATGGCCGCGGCAGCTTCGGACAGGGATCCCTTGTTCGGGACGGCAACTCTAAGCATGGGAAAAGTCTCTCTTGGGTGTGGAAGTCTCTGTTGGGGCACATCGGCCACGCGGTGCACGGGCTCCGCCAGCGAAGTCATGGCGGTGTCCGGTGCGGGCGCGGCTACAGATGCTTGTAGACGTCTTCCAGGGTGAGTCCTTTGGCGAGCATCAGAACCTGCAGGTGGTAGAGCAGCTGGGAAATTTCCTCGGCGGCGGCCTCATCGGATTCATACTCCGCAGCCATCCAAACCTCGGCTGCTTCCTCCACGACCTTCTTGCCGATGCCGTGGACTCCGGAATCCAGTTCGGCGACGGTGCGGGAGCCCTCCGGGCGGACGGCTGCCTTTTCACTCAGTTCTGCGAACAGCGACTCGAAATTCTTCACGCCCCCAAGCCTACTTGCTCCCGGCGCGGGAACGCCCGCCGGGGCGTTGCATGACGGCGGAGATGTGAGGCACTGCATATCCAACACGGCCAGCGAGGCCGGCACACTCAGCCGGCGCGGGCGGCCAGGGAGGCGCCCGCACCGGCTTTGGCTGCAGCCTGGCGGCTCAGCCGAACTGCTTGAGGGTCACTGCCGTGGCCAGGGCGGCGGTAACGGCCTCGTGACCCTTGTCCTCGGTGGATCCCGGCAGGCCGGCCCGGTCAATCCCCTGCTGCTCGGTATCGCACGTCAGCACGCCGAAGCCCACGGGAACCCCGGTGCGGACGCTGACCTCGGTCAGGCCCAGGGTGGCCGCCTCGCAGACATATTCGAAGTGCGGAGTGCCGCCCCGGATGACGACGCCGAGCGCCACGACGGCGTCGAAGTGCGGTGCCAGCCGGGCGGCCGCGACCGGGAGCTCAAACGTGCCCGGCACGCGCAGGACGGTCGGCTCATTGATGCCGGCGTCCTTCGCGGCGCGCAGGGCGCCGTCGAGCAGTCCGTCCATGATCTGGGTATGCCAGCTCGCGGCCACAATGGCCAGCTTGAGCCGTGAGGTTTCTTCCGGCTTGAAGGTGCTGAGGTCGATCTGGGGGGCGCCGTGGCCGCTCATAGGGTATTCCTTGCTGTTGAGTCTGGTGGTCGTGTTGCTGCCCGGTCAGTCCTGGTCGTGCTCGAATCCGGACAGGCCGGCGGCCGGAGCCGGTTCACCGTCCAGGACCAGGCGGTGGTCCATCCGGTCCTTCTTCGTCTGCAGGTAGCGGATGTTCTGCTCCCGGGAGGGGACCTCCGTAGGGACCATCTCCACCACCTTGACGCCTGCCTGCGCGAGCCGGTCCTGCTTGTCCGGGTTGTTGCTCAGCAGCCGGATCTCGTGAAGCCCCATCTCCGCGAGGATCTGGGCCGCGGCCTTGTAGCAGCGCGCGTCGACCGGCAGCCCGAGCTGTTCGTTGGCCTCCACGGTGTCAAAACCGGCCTCCTGCAGGGCGTAGGCCTTCATCTTGTTCGCCAGGCCGATCCCCCGGCCCTCCTGGCCGCGCAGGTACAGCAGGGTGCCGCCGAGTTCGTTGATCAGCTCGAGCGCATAGGCCAGCTGCTCGCCGCAGTCGCAGCGGTAGGAGCCAAACACATCGCCGGTCAGGCACTCCGAATGGAGGCGGACCAGCGGTGGCTGGCCGTCAACCGGCGCCATTGGTGAACTGACGGCCAGGTGCTCCGCGCCGGTGGCGAGATCGGTCCAGGCCTGTGCCACGAAGTCGCCGAAGGCGGTGGGCAGCTGGACGATGGGTCCCGCGCTGACCGGATGCGGTTGACGGGCCATGGCCGTCTCTTCTCGGGTCTCCGAAGTCGTCACTGTTTCTCCTCCATCAGACAGGGTCCGCTGCGTGGCTGCCGTGCTGTTCCGCTTCAAGATACGCCACCAGATCCGCAATCGAAATCAGGGGGCAGCCATGCTCGATGGCGAAGCCGCGCAATCCGTCCAGCCGCATCATTTCTCCGTTGTCGTACACCAGCTCTGCTATCACGCCCACGGGCTCCAGGCCCGCGAGCCGGCACAGGTCCACCGCCGCTTCGGTGTGGCCGGGACGTTCCCGCACTCCCCCCTTAACGGCGCGGAGGGGAAAAACATGCCCGGGACGGGTCAAGGAATTTGGCCGGCTTTGCGGGTCGGCCAGGATCCGGGCCGTCAGGGCGCGGTCCGTGGCGGAAATTCCGGTGCTGACACCCACGGCGGCGTCGCAGGACACGGTGTAGGCGGTGCCCTTCGCGTCTTCGTTGATTGCCACCATTGGCGGCAGCGCCAGGGCGTCGGCCCTGTCGGCGTCGAGCGGTACGCAGATCACGCCGGAGCTGTAGCGGACTGTCCAGCCCATCAGCGCGGGGGTGGCGTGCTCGGCGGCGAAAATGATGTCGCCTTCGTTCTCGCGGTCCTCGTTGTCCACCACCAGGACGGGCCGCCCGGCTGCCATGGCGCTGATGGCGTCCTCGATCGGATCGAGGCCTGCACGCCCGGTGCCGGCAGCGGCGGTACGGAGCACCCCGGCCACATCATGGCCGGGCTGGTCCGTGACCCGGCTCATTTCGCGGCCCCGTCCGTGAGGGCGGCTTCTCCGGCGGAACCTTCGGCTGCCCTGTGCGCGGCGGGCGACGAACCGCCGGCAAAGGACAGCAGGCGTTCGGTGTACTTCGCCAGGACGTCGACTTCGAGGTTTACATGGCCGCCGGGTGTCTTCTGGCCCAGGCCGGTCTCGGCCAGGGTGGTCGGGATGAGCCCTACTTCAAACCAGGGCGCCGGATCGTTGGCCGGGCTGACTGCCGTGACGGTGAGGGAGACGCCGTCGACGGCGATGGATCCCTTTTCGGCGATGTACCGGGCCAGCCCGGCCGGCACCGCGAACCGCAGCCGGTCCCAGTTGCCAAGCCCCTCGCGCTCCACGAGCTGGCCGACGCCGTCGACGTGGCCCTGGACCACGTGGCCGTCCAACCGTCCCCCGGCGGGGACGCAGCGTTCCAGGTTGACGGGATCGCCCGCAGTGAGTTCTCCGATCGTGCTGCGGACCAAGGACTCGCCCATAACGTCAACGCTGAAGTCTCTGCCGTCGATCTGAGTGGCGGTGAGGCAGACGCCGTTGACCGCTATGGAACCGCCCAGGGCGAGACCGTCCGTGGTGCCGGGCGCGTGGAGCCGTACGGTGGCGCTGCTGTCCCCGTTGCGCTCAATGGAGAGCACCTTTCCCTGCTCGGCGATAATTCCGGTAAACATCAATTGCCTCCTGCGGCGGTGTCCGCGCCGGTGCGGTGCGGGGTGGTATCGGATGAAGTAGGGGTGGCGGCCGGGTCAGCCTCATCGGCCGGGGCGGCCGGGCGTAGATGGAGCCGGAGGTCGCGGCCGAGGACCTGGACGGCGCCGCCGGATGCCGGGTCCCATTCCCAGCGCTGGGCATCGGCCAGGGTGGTGATGCCGAGGTCGTCCAGGGCGGCGGTGCCGGAGCCGAGCAGTGTGGGCGCCAGGTAGACGATGAGTTCGTCGACCAGGCCGGCGGCCAGGAACGCGCTCAGGATCCGGGAGCCGCCCTCCACCATGAGGTGCCGGACGCCGTGTGCGAACAGCTGGTCCAGGGCCTCGCGCGGGTCGCGGGTGGCCAGGTGCAGGACGTTGCCGTCGGCTCCGTGGATGGCGGCGTCGTCGGGAATGCCCCGGTACCCCATCACTGCGCGGAGCGGCTGTTTGCCCTCTGCTTCGCCGTCGCCGTTCCGGGCGGTGAGCCGGGGGTTGTCGATCAGGACCGTCTGGGTGCCCACCAGGATGGCGTCTATCCGGCCGCGCAGGGCGTGGTTGTCGGCGAGCGATTCCGGGCTGGAGATCCACTGGCTGGTGCCGTCGCTGGCGGCGATGCGGCTGTCGAGGGTCTGGGCGATATGCAGGGTGACGAACGGCCGTTTGGCGGCGACGGCGTCGAACCAGCGCCGGTTCAGGACCAGCGCCGCCTCGGCGGCCAGCCCGGAGCGGACGCGGACGCCCGCGGCCCGGAGCGTCACGGCGCCGCCGGCGGCCGGGTCGTGGGGATCGTCGACGGCGTAGATGACGTCGGTGATGCCGGCGTCGATGATCGCCTGCGCGCAGGGCCCGGTGCGCCCACAGTGGTTGCAGGGCTCCAGCGTCACCACGATCGCCGCGCCGCGGAGGTCCCGGCCCGACGCCTTCGCCTGGCCGATGGCGTCAGCTTCGGCGTGGACAGTCCCGGCTCCGCGGTGGTAACCGGTGGCGAGGTGCGTCCCGTCGGCCCCGACGACGACGGCGCCGACGAGCGGGTTGGCGCCCCGCGGGCCCTGCGCCGCGGCGGCCAGGGCAGCCTGCATCGCAGCATTCTCGGCAGCGTTGAACGCGGCAGCGCCGGACGGGGCAGCGCCGAATCCGGCGCTCACGCCGGCGGTGTTGAGGGCACTCACTTGGCCACCACGGGGTCGGGGAAGGCGGTTTCGACCGTGACCGGCCGGTTCGCCAGCCTGGAGGCACGCCACCAGACAAAGAACCCGGCCAGGGTGAAGAAGCCGTAGAAGAGGTACATGACGGCGCTGGCGTAGTAGCCGGCGCTGAACAGCAGGGGCACACCGACGATGTCCACCGCCACCCAGATGAGCCAGAACTCCGTCCAGCCCCGTGCCATGCCGTAGGTCGCCAGCAGCGAGCCCATGAACGTCCACGCGTCGGCCCAGACCGGCGGGTAGGAGCCGAGGGAGTCGAAGACGGGGGTAAGCGCCATGGTGCCGGCCACGAGGCTGAGGGCCAGAATCACCCGGGTCTGGTTGCCGGCCCAGCGCGGCGCGACGGCAGTCCCGCCGCTGCCGGACTTCCTGCCCTGCTGCCAGCGGTACCAGCCGTAGAGGGCGACGCCGATGAACATGACCTGGCGTCCGGCCTGGCCCCACAGCGTGGCCGGCGTGGCGGAACCGAAGACGTTGCCCAGGAAGACCGTCAGGAGCAGCAAGTTGCCGGCGATGCCGACGGGCCATGCCCAGACCCGGCGGCGCATGCCGCCGACGGCGCTGGCGAGGCCAAAGATGTTGCCTAGCACTTCACGAAGAATCAGGACAGATCCGCCTACGGGGATCTGCGCTTCGAAGAGCCATCGCAAGGGGTCCATGTGTGTGTCGTTCCTTCCCTCAAGAACCGCGATGGCTCCGGGGGTATACGACAGCGCAATTATGCGGCGCCGTTGGGGCGCCGCAGTAACAGCTGTACGTGCTTCTCTCATCCAGACTTTAACTGTCGGTACCGGAATTTCACCGGTTCAACCGTCTGCCGGCTTCCTCCCGAGAGAGGGCGCTGGCGCGCGGGTCGCGGACTGTCACCGCCGGTTCGGACTTTCACCGACCCCGGAGCACGTATGTGTGTTGTTATTCTGACACAACTGCGGCCCTGCCCGGGCTATTCCCCGGATGCCGATGTTACGCCCGGCGTCATCTTTGCAGCAGTTCCCTGCCGGGACCGCGCGTGCCGGGACCGCGCGTCACCGGGACCCCGCCGCCCGGAGCCTTTCGACAGCCTCCGCCGGATCCGCGGCGCCGTAGACGGCCGACCCCGCAACAAAGACGTTCGCCCCCGCCTCTGCCGCGCGCACGATCGTCTCCTCGGTGATGCCGCCATCCACCTGCAGTGCCACCGCGACGCCGGAGCCGTCAATGGCAGCGCGGGCCCGCCGGATCTTGGGCAGCGTCAGGTCCAGGAAAGCCTGCCCGCCGAAGCCTGGCTCCACCGTCATGATCAACAGCAGGTCCAGTTCCGGGAGCATGTCCAGATAGGGCTCCACGGGAGTGCCCGGACGCAGCGCCATGCCGGCTTTGGACCCACGGGCGCGCAGTTCCCGCGCGAGTTTGATCGGCGCGATCGAGGCTTCGGCGTGGAACGTCACCGAGGCCACCCCGGCGTCGGCGAAGCCCGGCGCCCAGCGGTCCGCGTCGGCGATCATCAGGTGGGCGTCCAGCGGCACCGGGCTGACGGCCTGGATGCGCTGCACCACGGGCAGCCCAATGGTCAGGTTGGGCACGAAATGATTGTCCATGACGTCCACATGCACGGCATCGGCATTGCTGATACGGCGCAGTTCGGCCTCAAGGTTGACGAAGTCAGCCGAAAGGATGCTCGGGTTGATGCAGCACTGGGCCATGGATTTCCTTCTCGTTCGTACTTTGCTGGTTCGTTTTTGGTGGCAGTGCCCCAGTATCAGCGAAACTCAGGCCAACTTGCGAATCAGCGCCAGGAACATGGCGTCCGTCTGGTGCACGTGCGGCCAGAGCTGGGCGGTGAGCTCGTGCCCGGCCTCGAGGTGGCCCGTGAGGCTGACGCCGTCCAGCACGGCGCCTGCGTCGAGGAGCTCGAGGTCCTCGCGCTTGCGCAGGGCATCACTCACGACGGCGGTGGTCTCTGCCGGGTGCGGCGAACACGTCACGTACGCCACCACGCCGCCGGGCTTGACGGCGTCGATCGCGGAGTTGAGCAGCTGGCGCTGCAGCGGGCCAAGGTCCACGAGGTCCTTGGGCGTGCGCCGCCAGCGCGACTCCGGACGCCGGCGCAGGGCGCCCAGGCCGGTGCACGGGACATCCACCAGGACGCGGTCGAACGACTCCGGCTGCTCGGCGCCAATGTCGCGGCCGTCCCCGGTCCTGACCTCCCAAGCCTCCCGCGGGACCGCGGACAGGGCCTGCCGCACGAGTTTGGCACGGTGCGGGGCGGATTCGTTGGCCAGCAGGTGGGCGCCCCGCTGCCGGGCGAGGGCTCCGAGCAGGGCGGCTTTGCCGCCGGGACCGGCACAGAGATCCAGCCAGCGCTCCCCCGCGCCCCCGCCGTCCGTCCCCGCTTCGCCGCCAGAATTTGTGCCGGGGTCTGCGCTGTTGTTGCCGGGCCCGGCGCCGGGGGTTGTGCCGAGATCGACGGCGGCCATGGCGCGGGCCACGAGCTGCGAACCGACGTCCTGGACACGGGTGCTTCCGTCACGGACCGAGGCGAGGCGGCCGAGGTCCCCGCCGCTGGAAAGCGCGGATCCCTCGACGAGCTCGCCCGGGGTGGCCCCGCCTTCCAGGGCCTCGTCGAGGCTGCCGACGCCGGGCAGCGCCACAAGGTTCACCACGGGCGCGGCATTGTCGGCTTCGAGGAGCGCGTCAATCTCAGAAACCGCCCGGCCGTGGGCCACGAGCGACTGGCGGAGCGCGCGGACGATCCACTCCGGGTGGGCGTAGCGGATGGACGCGATCTTGGTGGCATCCGTCTCGGTGCTCAGCAGCAGGTCGAGCCACTCGTCGAGGGTGCGGGCGGAGACTTTGCGCAGGACGGCGTTGATCAGTGCCGAGGGCCCGGCCCCGATCACGGCGCGAGCCAGCCCCACCGTCTGGTCCAGGGCGGCGTGAGCGGGCACGCGCATGGCGAGCAGCTGGTGCACCCCGATCCGCAGGGCATCCAGGATCGCGGGATCCAGCTCCTCCAGCGGACGGTCCACGCACCGGGCCAGGATGGCGTCGTACGTGCCCTGGCCGCGGAGGGCGCCATAGCTGAGCTCGGTGGCGAAACCGGCGTCGCGCTTGTCCAGCCCGTGGTGCCGGATCCGGGCCGGGAGCACCAGGTTCGCGTAGGCGTCCTCGGCGGCCACCGCGCGGAGCACTTCAAAGGCAACCAGCCGGGCCGGATCGGCGCGGCGGGTCCGCTGGGACGGGGCGCTCTCGGTGAAGCCGCGCTGCGGGCCGCGGTTGCGTTCCCGGCCCTGGGCGTTCCGCCTGCTGCCGCCCCCGGCGCCCTGGCCACTGCCTCGGCTGTTGCCGTTGGTCCCGGAACCGCTCATTCGAATACCACGCTTTCAAGTGTTGCCTGCCCACGCGCCCAATCAGCGGCGGCCATCATTTTCTTGCCCGCGGGTTGCACCCGCGTCAATTCCACCGGGTGCGATCCCGTACCGACGAGAACCCGTTTCCCGTCCAATGCCAGCTGTCCGGGCCGAAGCGCCGCCGAGTCCGCTGCCGGCAGCACTGGCTCCAGTTTGATCCGCTGGCCCTCCAGCAGGGTCCAGGCGCCCGGCTCCGGCGTGACGCCGCGGGCACGGCGGCCGATCGCCAGGGCGGGCTGCTGCCAGTCGAGCCGGCCGTCTTCGAGACTGAGTTTCGGTGCCAGGCTGACGTCTCCCTGCTGCGGGAGCGCGACGGCCTTGCCGGCGTCGATGGCGGACAGCGTTTGGGCCAGCAGAATCGCGCCGCTGTGGGAGAGGCGTTCGAGCAGGGCCCCGGCGGTATCGGCGGGGTGCACGGTCTCGGTGAGGGTCCCGAAGACCGGACCGGTGTCCAGCCCCTCCTCCAGGCGGAAGGTGACGGCACCCGTGACGTCGTCGCCGGCGATGACGGCGCGCTGCACGGGAGCTGCGCCGCGCCAGGCCGGCAGCAGGGAGAAGTGCAGGTTCGCCCAGCCGTGGCGGGGGACAGCGAGAGCCGCAGGGGGAATCAGCCCGCCATAGGCCACGATCGCCGCGACGTCCGGTGCTGCGGCGGCAATGCGGGCGGTGACCCCGGCATCGACTTTGGCGGCGTGGATGATCTCAATGCCGAGCTCGGCGGCCCTGGCGGCCACGGGCGACGGCGTCAGGACGCGTTTGCGTCCCAGCGGTGCGTCCGGGCGGGTGAGGACAGCGACGACGTCGAACCCGGCGGCAACAAGGGCGTCGAGCGACGGCACGGCGACAGCGGGGGTCCCGGCGAAGAGAACCCTCACGGGGTGATTCCGAAGCTGGACCCGCCAAAGCTCGTCCCGACGCTCTTCGCGCGCTTGGTGGTTGTCTGTTCCGTGATGGCGTCGTAGTTGGCATTGCGGATGGCGCGCAGGGCGGCCTTTCGGTCTTCGCCCTCGAGCCGGTCGGTATAGAGAATGCCGTCCAGGTGGTCGGTCTCGTGCTGGAAGCAGCGCGCCAGCATGTCTTCGCCCTCCACGGTGACGGGGTTGCCGTGCAGGTCCACGCCGGTCACCCGGGTTTGGCGGTACCGGCGGACGGGGAAGCCCAGGCCCGGGATGGACAGGCATCCCTCGACCTGGTCCGGCTGGAAGTCCTCGCTGTTTTCCAGCACGGGGTTGACGATGTGACCCTCGACGCCGCCGATCCGGTAGGTGAAGACGCGCAGGCTCACACCGACCTGGGGCGCGGCCAGGCCGGCGCCCTCGACATCCTCCATGGTTTCGGTCATGTCGGCGACGAGCTTTGCCAGTTCAGGCCCGAATTCCGTCACGGGATCGGCGACTGTGCGCAGCACAGGGTCTCCGATGATGCGGATATTCAAAATGGCCATGTGCAGTCTGTCCTCACGGTGGGCGGCTAGGGGTCCAGTCCAGTTTAGTTGCAGCTGCCCGGCTTCTATTCGGCGCGTCTGGTCGGTGCTTCTTGTCGGTGCTTCTGGTCAGCGCTTCTGGTCAGCGCTTCACGGGCGGCGCCAGCGGGAGCAGTGCTGCTCCGGCGGTTGCCGTGTCGGCGGACATCTCCCACACGCGGCGCAGCGCACAGAATTTCCACCAGTGATGCTTCAGGACCTCGGGGTTGGCCCGCTGCGGACGGACCTCGGTCTCGCCGACCGCCACGGCCAGGAGGATCGGGGACTCGCCGTGCTGCCAGGCCTCCCACTCCCCCGCGACGGGATCCACGAGGCTTTCCTCCGCCTTCATGCCCGCCACGAGCTGCATGACCACCTTGTCATCAAGCGGTTTGACGGTGCCGTCCCGGCTGGTGCCCTTGGTCTTGTAGTCGATAAGACAGGTCCGGCCGTTGATCCGTGCGACGAGGTCCAGGGTGCCGGCATAGCCGACCGTCTTGTTCCACACCGTAATTTCCGGGGCGATGGGCTCAACCTGGAAGAGCTCCCACCATTCGTCGAAGCGTGCCGCGAAGGCTTCCTCGCCGTTGGCGGCCAGCGCCTCCCGTGTTTCCTTCATCTGGTGCGGCCGGCCGAGCGCACGCAGCGCAACCTGCTCGCAATAGTTGTGGACCCGGTCGCCGCGTTTGGCGGCATCGTCCCGGTACGACTCCGCCGCCTTGGCGGCCCGGCTGACCGCCTGCCGCAGTTTGGCCGGGCTCCCCAGGATGCCGGGGAGCTCGGGATCCTGGGCCAGACTGTTGGCGCCCATGTACCCGAACCAGCCGTCCAGGCCGTGTGGCTGCTGGCCGATCACCGTGGTGATGGAAGGGACAGAGAACTGAGCCGACGTGGAGCGGGCGTACATGCGGCCATGGTCCGTGGCGTGGGCGAGGAGTGGAGCGGTCATATGAAGACTCTTTCACGGGGGTCAGACAACGATGAAAAGCAAAATGGCCCGCCCCGCTGAGTCAGCGGAACAGACCATTTCGTTAGTGGGCGATACTGGGTTCGAACCAGTGACCTCTTCGGTGTGAACGAAGCGCGCTACCACTGCGCCAATCGCCCTAACGACATTGAATGCTAGCCCACCCGGGCGGATTTTAGAAATCGGCCCGGGGGAACCTGGCCGCGGCGGGAATGCGGGCCCAATACTCCCCCGCAACGGGCCCGTGCACGGGCAGTTCCACCAGCCCTCCACCGGACGTTCCAGTCGTCCCACTCAGAAGGCCCGCTCAGTAGTCCCGGCGCCGCTTAGGGCCACGGCTGGACACCGACGCTAATTACAGCGCTGTAATTAGCAAAATCCCCTAGAACTCGGGGATGTAGGGCCATGGAACGCGGGCCAATGGGTCTCGATTTGTAGATTCCCAGAACCTCCTATAGAGTTCTTACTCGTTGGAACGCGAGGAAATGCCGAATGCGGCAAGGAAATGCGCACCAACAATGCGGACGTAGCTCAGCTGGTAGAGCACCACCTTGCCAAGGTGGATGTCGCGAGTTCGAATCTCGTCGTCCGCTCGCAGGACACTGTCACGGCAAAGGTTCTTCGGAATCCTGCCTACACGGTGGGTTGGCCGAGAGGCGAGGCAGCGGCCTGCAAAGCCGTATACACGGGTTCGAATCCCGTACCCACCTCGGTGAAAACCCTGGTTTCCGATTTCGATCGGATGCAAGGGGCGATTGGCGCAGCGGTAGCGCGCTTCCCTGACACGGAAGAGGTCACTGGTTCGATCCCAGTATCGCCCACCAGAGCAAGGCAACTTGCTTGATGCAGTACCACCGGCCCAGCCGGCATGGACTAAAATGCGGACGTAGCTCAGCTGGTAGAGCACCACCTTGCCAAGGTGGATGTCGCGAGTTCGAATCTCGTCGTCCGCTCTCTTCATTACAACTCCACTCCGGATCCTTCCGGTTGCGGGCGATTGGCGCAGCGGTAGCGCGCTTCCCTGACACGGAAGAGGTCACTGGTTCGATCCCAGTATCGCCCACCACAAGAGCAGCTCCCCCGGAGCTGCTCTTTTTTGTGCACTGCGGGTTTGTGCACTGCGGGTTGGTGCACTGCGGGTTTATGCACTGCGGATTGGTGCACTCCGGATTGGTGCACTCCGGGCCCTTCTACCCTGTGCACCTGGCCTTCCATCTTTTATCCTCTGGGCGGACACCCTTGGCACCCCCGCCACCTCCCGCTAGGGTAGAAAAAGCAAGGAGCGATCTGGCTCCGCGACCGAAGGGAGGTGCCCGTGGGTTTACTTGACGATCTAAAGGGCAAGGCTCAGCAAGTTATTGGTGGCAACGAAGAAGCCATCAAGGACGGCATCGAAAAGGCAGGCGACTTCGTCGACTCCAAGACCGGCGGAAAGCACGCCGGCACGATCGATGCCGTGCAGCGTGGCGCTTCCGACTTCGTGGACAAGGCGAACGACCGGCCGAATTCGGCCCCGGTCGCCGATCAGACTCCCGCAGCCGGTGAGCCCCCCGTAGCCGGGGAACCCCGCCAGCCAGGCCTCTGACCCAGATCCGTCAGCGAGGTGCCGGTCCCGCCGAGAGGCGGCGCCGGCACCTCCGGCATTTAAGGGCGACTCCAACCGGGCAACGCGGGGTCAGTTACGGCCCATCCGGTGCATCCGGATGGGCCGTAACTGACCCCGCGTTGGATTTGGCGTTGTACTTGGAGGGGCTGGCGGCTAGGACGGTTCGTGGTTTTGGCCCTCGCGGGCCAGCGCGGTCAGCCTGGAGACGGCGCGGAAGTACTTCTTCATGTACCCGCCGGTCATCATTTCCTCGGTGAAGAGCTGGTCGAACGGCACACCGCTGGCAAGGATGGGCACGTCCTTGTCGTACAGCCGGTCAGCCAGCACCACGAAGCGCAGCGCAACGGCCTGCTCGGTAATCGTGTGCACGTTCTTCCAGACCACGCCCTCGATCCCCTCCAGCAGCTGGCGGTAACGGCTCGGGTGCACGCCGGCCAGGTGGTTGATCAAGGTGCTGAACTCATCGCGGGCCACGGTCTTGCCGTCGAACTCGGCATGCATGTGGTGGGTCAGGTCATCATTGCGCAGCGGCGACGGCGCGGCCGGCAGGCCACGGTGGCGGAAGTCCTCGCCGTCGATCCGCACGACGTCGAACTGGTCCGCCAGCACCTGGATTTCGCGGGCAAAGTCGACGGCGGCGAAGCGCCCGTCCCCGAGGGACCCCGGCAGCGTGTTCGATGTGGCGGCAAGCTTCACGCCGGCGTCGGCGAGTTCGCGCATGAGCCGGGACATGAGCACAGTGTCGCCCGGATCATCGAGCTCAAATTCATCGATGCAGACCAGCTTGTAGTGGCTCAGGGCCTCAACGGTCTTGCGGAAGGACAGCGCACCGACGAGGTTGGTGTATTCGACGAACGTGCCGAAGGCCTTGGGCCCGGGGGCGGCGTGCCACAGCGATGCCAGCAAGTGGGTCTTGCCCACACCGAATCCGCCGTCGAGGTAGATCCCGGCCCGCGAAGTGTCCTTCTTGCCGAAGAGCCGCTTGAACAGCCCGTCGCCGTCGCGTGCGCCCACGCCCGCCGCAAAATGCTGCAGGGCATGGACCGCCTGGGCCTGGCTGGGCTGGGCGGGATCGGGCCGGTAGCTGGAAAACGACACCTCACCGAACCGCGGCGACGGATAGAACCCATTGAGGAGTTCATCCACGGAAACTGCCGGTGTGCGGGCGGCGAGCTGTTCGATCTGTACCAAGGTGGTCCGTTCTGCTGGTCTCTTGTCCCCAGCAAGAATACCGGCAAAGCCTGGCCGGCCCGCGTGCGCGACTGTGGACCCGCGGCCGGCGTGAGGAAGACCACATTTCCCCGTGTGAACCCGGTGGAGCATTCCCACCGGCCCGTGACTAGTGTTGTAACAGGCCCGGCGCGGCGCACGCTTTCGGCGCCCGGCCTCCTGACCGTTCAAGTGAAAGGCCATCGCAATGACCTACCCCGTTGAGCAGAACGAGAAATTCGCCGCTTACGCCCACCCTGACCGCCTGGTGTCCACGGAATGGCTGGCCACGGCGATCGAGGACGGTGCCCTCGACGGCGGCAATCTCGTGGTGGTCGAATCCGACGAAGACGTCCTGCTGTACGAGACCGGGCACATCCCGGGAGCAGTGAAAATCGACTGGCACACGGACCTGAACGACGAGGTGACCCGCGACTACGTCGACGGTGAAGCCTTCGCCGCGCTGGCCGCGTCCAAAGGCATTTCCCGGGACAGCACGGTGGTCATTTACGGCGACAAGTCGAACTGGTGGGCCGCATACGCCCTGTGGGTGTTCACGCTCTTCGGCCACGAGGACGTCCGGCTCCTGGACGGCGGCCGGGACAAGTGGATCGCGGAAGACCGGGCGCTCTCCACCGTCACGACCGTCACCACCCCTGCCGACTACCCCGTCGTGGAGCGGGACGACGCCCCGATCCGCGCCTTCAAGGATGACGTCCTGGCGCACTTCGGCAAGCCGCTGATCGACGTCCGCTCGACCGAGGAGTACACCGGCCAGCGCACCCACATGCCCGCCTACCCGGAAGAGGGCGCGCTGCGCGGCGGCCACATCCCCACGGCGGCCTCCATCCCCTGGGCCCGCGCGGCGGCCGGCGACGGCACGTACCGGAACCGCGGCGAGCTCGAGGCCCTCTACCTCGGCGAGGCCGGATTGAACGAAGGCGACGACGTCGTGGCGTACTGCCGGATCGGCGAGCGGTCCAGCCACACCTGGTTTGCGCTGAAGTACCTGTTGGGCTTTGAGACCGTGCGGAACTACGACGGCTCCTGGACCGAATGGGGCAACGCCGTGCGCGTCCCGATCGTCAAGGGTGCCGAACGCGGCGCGGTTCCGGCCGGCCGTTAGCCGCGGTGACCGTGGAGCGGGACCTATCCCGACAGGGACACAATCGGCGCGCCTGCGTAAGCTGGGAGTGATGAATACTTCAGCCCTCCCCGCCGCACTGGCGGACATTGTCGACGATTTCCAGGCCCTGACCGAAGCAGAGCGGCTGCAGCTGCTCCTTGAGTTCTCACAGGGGCTTCCGGAACTTCCGGAGCGGCTCCGGGATCACCCGGAGCTGCTCGAGCAGGTAGTGGAGTGCCAGACGCCGCTGTTCCTCACCGTCGAGACGGAACAGGCCGACGGCGACGCGCCTGAGCGCGTCCGGCTCTACTTCAAGGCACCCAAGGAGGCCCCGACCACCCGCGGCTTCGCCGGAGTGCTCCACGAAGGACTCGACGGGCTCAGCGCCGCGGAAATCCTGGCCGTCCCCGACGACATGCCCGAACTGTTGGGCCTGACCCGCGCCATCACTCCCCTGCGCATGCGCGGAATGACCGCCATGCTGGGCCGGATCAAGCGCAAGGTCGTCGCCTCCGGAGACCGCCAGCCGTCGGCGCAGTCCTGACCTTCGGCGCCCGGACAGCCAGAGAACATGGCCCGCAAGCACGCGTCGCAGGGAACTCCGGCCACCGCGGCACTCGCGGCCGCCGGGGTTCCCTTTGTGGCCCACCCCTACACCCATGACCCCGCGGCGGCCAGTTATGGCCTGGAAGCGGCGAAAGTGCTCGGCGTCGACCCTGACCGGGTCTTCAAGACCCTGATGGTCGACGTCGACGGCCGGCTCGCCGTCGGCGTCGTGCCGGTCAGCGGCAGCCTGAACCTCAAGGCGATGGCCGCGGCTTTGGGCGGCAAGAAAGCAGAGATGGCCGATCCGGCCGCGGCGCAGCGGCGGACCGGATATGTTCTCGGCGGCATCTCACCGCTCGGCCAGCGCCAGTCCTCCCCCACGGTGGTGGATGAGAGCGCACTGGCGCTGGAGACCATCCTCGTTTCGGGTGGACGGCGCGGCCTGGACATCGAGCTGGATCCGGCCGAGCTCATTCGGCTCACGGCTGCCCGCACGGCCAGGATCGGGACCCGGCGCGACTGACCCGGCCCCAGATATCGAGACGGCACGTCACGGCCATGTTCGCGCACAACACTGCCGTGATCTGTCAGCGAACCGTCAATGAACTGTCAATGATCTCTGTCAGTGAACTGTCAATTGAATGCGGCATTGCCGGCCGGAGGCTCCTGGTCGCCGGGGTTGGCGCGGGGCGCCAGCTGCTGCCGGAGCCAGGCCGAGACCTGCCGCTCCCAGCGCTCCGGATCCACGTTCCATTCCTTGGTATGCAGGGCCCTGTCGAAGGGCTCGAAGGTGACCATCTCGGGGTTTTTCTCGGCCAGCGCCGCGGAGGGCCCGTACGGTACGTACTCGTCGTCCACGCTGTGCACAATGAGGGTCGGCGTCCTCAGCTCCACGGCCCGCGAGACCCAGTCCATCGCTTTGAGGTCGACGGGCGCGGCCAGCCCGGTCAGCCGCCGGCCCAGGCGGTGGCTGAGCATGAGTTGTCCGTAGCGGCCCACGGACGACGGAATCCGGTTCAGCTCCGCGTGGTGGGCCAGCACGTTGACCCAGTTGATCACCGGCGCGTCCAGGACCATGGCCCGGATCAAGTGGCGGTGCCGGGAAAGGTCAGCGGTCTGGAGGCATATCGCGCCGCCCATCGACCAGCCGAACAAAACCACCTCGCGGGCGCCCTGCTGTACGGCGTAGCCGATGGCGGCCTCGACGTCGCGCCATTCGGTGGAGCCCAGGCCGTACCGCCCGTCGCTGGCTGACGGGGCCAGGCCGTCGTTGCGGTAGGAGATCAGAAGACTGGACATGCCCAGTTCCCTGGCGGTCCGGACGGCCCGCAGCCCTTCCTGCCGGGTGGCCCCGCGCCCGTGCACCATGATCGCCCACACGTCGGGGGCCACATCCTCCGCCACGGCCGGCGCGGCGCGGACAAGCCAGGCCGGCGCGGTCCCGGCGTCGACGTCGATCAGCACGTCCTCCACCGGAAACCCCAGGGCGGCCGGATCCGGATAGGCCGCGCCGCTCCACCAGCCGCGCCGGGCGGTGGCCATGTCCCCGCTGTAGACGTGCTCGACCTCGCGCAGCACGGTGCGTTCGGCCGGGGAGTAGGACAGGATCCGGCCGATCCGCGCATGCCCGCGGCCGCCGTCGAAGAAGAAACCGTACACCCCGTCCACCGTGGCGTCCGGGGTGGCGGCGAAAATGACCCGCAGCGCCCGTCCCTCGCGGATGACGGCCAGCACTTCCTGGTCCTCTGCCCGGAACCGGGCCGGGGTGATGACGCGGCGGGCGAAGTAGAGGGCGAGGGCGGAGGAGCCGGCGGCGAGCACACCCGCAGCGGCGCTGCCGCCGATGATGCCCCCCACCGCCCACTTGGCGCTCCCGGACGTCACGCCGCCGGGGGCCGGCGCGACGGGGAGTGCTGTTCTGCGGGCAGAGGCCCGCCGGGCGGCGGCCCGCCGGGCAGCGGCCTGGCGGAGGTCCGGGCGGAGGCGCAGGGAGGATGCCATGGCACCATTCTTACTGAAGCGCAGCCCAACCACGGCATTGGCGGGATTTCAGGCGCACGGCCGGGCCGGTACAGACACGCCAGGGTCCCGCGGGACACAACGATGCAGGTCAACACGAGCGCGACTAGGCTGGGGTCATGAGTGATCCAATCGTCATTTTGACAGAAGAGCCCCTCGGTGCGGATGACCGCGTCAATATTGAAACCCTGATTGCCGGCGGTGATGCGCCCCTGCTGATCCTGGTGCCGGCCAACACCGAGCGACACCTGGTGGTGGATTTCCTGGAAAACCTTTCCATGCTTGAAATCGCCAAGGCCTTCCGTGAACTGACGGCACACTCGGATCCCGCCGAGGAGCGGGCCGAAGCAGCCGACACCCTGGCCGCCTCGCTGGCCGCGCTGGCCGGTCTGGGCGGCGGCGTCTCGGGCGAAGTCGTCGAGGGCAAGGCCGTTGACGGCCTGGTTGCCAAGGTCAAGGAACTCAGCGCCGGACAGGCTGTGGTCATCACCCGCCCGCACGCCGTGGCCGACACGTTCCACACCGACTGGGCCACCAAGGCACAGGACAAGCTGGGGCTGCCCGTCCTGCATCTGTACGCCGGTTCGGGATTTATCGGGGACTCCTGAGCGTTATTGAGGCTATGAGTATCTTTAACAGGCCTAAATCCATGCCCTCGGCAGTGCCCGCCACCGAACCCACAGCCGACCCCGCCGCCACGGCCTTTGACCAGGCTCCGACCGGAACGCCCGTCGAAAAGACGGACGCCCAGTGGCGCGAGGAACTGACGCCCGAGGAGTACCGCGTGCTCCGCCAGGCAGGCACCGAGCGGCCGTACACCGGCGAATACTGGGACACCCACACCCGCGGTGTCTACAAATGCAGGGCCTGCGGCACTGAACTCTTCACCAGCAACGAAAAGTTCGACTCGCACTGCGGCTGGCCGTCCTTCTGGGCGCCGCTCGCCGAGGGCACCGTTCGCTACATCCATGACCGCACCATGGGCATGGACCGGGTGGAAGTCCGCTGCAGCACCTGCGATTCCCACCTGGGGCACGTGTTCGACGGCGAGGGCTACGGCACCCCCACGGACCAGCGCTTCTGCATCAACTCGGTTTCCCTGAAGCTGGTTCCCGCGGACGACGCCGGGCAATAGCCCGCAGCCCTGCCTCTCCTTCCGCTGGAACGGCTTTTCAGAATCACTTGCCACAGACTTTCTTATGCTCGAGGCAATTTTGCATTAGAGTCTCTGCTTGCTTGCTACGCTCGATTTAGATCCAGCGACACGCTCCACAGCAAACAGAAAGGCGACCGTCGACGATGACCACGACCGCTCTTACCGCCCCCGCCCCGATCACCGCCGGCAACCAGGAATGGCTGCGGCTCAAGGCTGCCGCCACCGCCCTGCGCGCCCTCCAGGTCCAGGACGGATCCGTGCCGGATGCCGAAGCCCACGAAGCCGCGGCCGGCCACGTCGCAACCATCACCGCGGCGGTCGCGGCCCTGGCCCCGTCCTTCCCGCACGACGCGAACTACCTGGAACTGCTGGTCACCGACTTTGACCGCTGGGCCGATGGCGGCTTTGGGGTCCCGGACTTCCTGGATTCCCTGCAGGCGTTCCAGCCGCAGCAGCACCGGGTCAACGGACTCCAGCACCTGGTCGTGTTCCCGATGTACACCCAGAACGGCAGCAGCAGCCGCCTCGTCGAGGCCGTGCTGATCGAGGTCATCTGGCCGGAATTCATCGGCGGCCTGGAAGCCGGCGAATACTCCAACAAGCTCTTCGTCCCGATCCGGTTCCTCGACTTCACCGCGGGCTACGACACCAACTCCGCAGTCCTGTTCCCCGAGACCGTCGCGGTCCGCGAGACCCCGACGTTTACGTGGGGCGCGATCTTCGCCGACCGCGAGGCCGCACGCTTCCGCCGCGTCCTGCGCGCCGCCGCCGAGATCACCTCCCTGCAGCTGCCCGAGGACGCCGCCGGGCTCCTGGAGGACCAGCAGCTGACGCAGGAAACCTTTGTCATGTGGGACCTGATCCACGACCGCACCCACATGCGCGGCGACCTGCCCTTCGACCCGTTCATGATCAAGCAGCGCATGCCGTTCTTCCTCTACTCACTGGAGGAGCTGCGCTGCGACCTCACCGCCTTCCGCGAATCCGTGAAGATCGAGAAGGACGAGGACGCTGACCCGGAGGCCCGCCGGCACGCCAAGCTGGTCCAGTACGCCGTGATCTTCGACCGCATCTTCCGCTTCGCCATCACCGGCACGCGCGTACGGAACTACGACGGCCTTGGCGGCCAGCTGCTCTTCGCCTGGATGCACCAGCACCACGTCCTGCACTGGACCGACAGCAAACTCAGCATCGACTGGGACGAGGCTGCCGACGTCGTGGTTGAACTCGGCGCGAAGATCGAGGAACTGTACTGGCGCTCGATCGACCGCCCCAAGATGGCCCACTGGCTCGCCGCCTACGAGCTCATCTCCGGCACGGTCACGCCCAACCCGGCCTCGGTCTGGGCCAAGGGTCCGGACGCCCTCCCCCTGGACGGTCCGCCCCGCGGCCTCACGGACCAGGTCCTCGACGACGAGTTCCCGCTCTCCATGTTCTACGAGGCGCTGGAGAAGAAGATGCGGCCCGTCATCGACTCCACTGCCGGCATCACCGGGTCGTCAGACATCAGCACAGATACCGGCACTGACACGGGATCAGAGTCCGGCGGCACCCAGGCCCTGAACGCCGGATGAGTGCCGGACGCACTTTGAACGTGCTGGTCACGGGGGGCAGCGGGCCGTCGGGAATCGCGACGGCCCGCGCCCTGCGCGGCGCCGGCCACAGGGTCTTCACGGTCGGATCGGATGCCGCGCGCATCGAGGCAGCCGCCGCCGAGGCCGGCGACGGCGTCACGCCGCTCGCCTGCGACCTCGCCAGCCTGGCCGACGTCCGCGCCCTGCGGGAAAGCATTGCCGGCCTGGCCGGACGCGTCGACGGCGTTATCCACCTGGTGGGCGGCTGGCGCGGCGCGAAAGGCATCACCGACCAGAGCGACGACGACTGGGACTTTCTGGAGCGCAACGCCGTCACCACCCTGCGGAACGTTACGCGCGTCTTCTTCGACGACCTCGCTGCCTCTGAGGCAGGACGCTTCGCCATGGTGTCCTCCACGGCGGTAAGCGCCCCGACGGCGGCGGGGGCGAGCTACGCCGCGGCCAAGGCGGCCGCCGAGGCCTGGACGCTGGCGGTCGCTGACGGCTTCCGCCGGGTCCACGCCGCGGGCAATGCCGCCGGCACCGGCACTCCCGGGCAGGACAGCGCCGCGCTGCGGAGCGCCGCCGTCATCTTCGTGGTGAAAGCCCTTGTTGACGCTCAAATGCGGGCCAAGGCCCCGGACCGCAAATTCCCGGGCTTCACGGACGTGGCTGACCTGGCGGCTGCCGCAGCGGGACTCTTCAATGCTCCTGCCGGCGACCTGAACGGCCAGCGGCTGCTGCTCAGCCGCTGAACATCCCTGATTCCGCGGCGCTGACTCCGGGGCCCTGATCCTGGACCCCAGCGTCTGTGGCACAGGGTCTGGGCCCCGATCCAGGGCCCCGGGCTTAGCCCGGGCGGCCCGACCTCTTAGACTGAAAGCGTGAGCAAAACGATGACCAGCACAGTTGAAACTGTCCCTGCCGGCACTGCGGTGCGGCTCCACGATCCCTCCGTCCGCGGTTTCGCCTCGGACAACTATTCCGGCGTGCACCCGGAAGTTCTTGCGGCCCTGGCCGCCGCCAACGAAGGCCACCAGGTCTCCTACGGCGAGGACGATTACACCGCGCGCCTGCAGCAGCTGATGGAAGAGCACTTCGGCGAAGGCATCGAGTGCTTCCCGGTGTTCAACGGCACCGGAGCCAACGTCCTGTCCCTGCAGTCGCTGCTCCCGCGCTGGGGTGCGGTCATTTGCGCTTCCACCGCCCACATCAACATGGACGAAAACGGCGCACCGGAGCGGATCGGCGGCATCAAGCTGCTGCAGGTCCCCACCACCGACGGCAAGCTCACCCCCGCACTGATCGACCAGGAGGCCTGGGGCTGGGGCGATGAGCACCGCGCCCAGCCGCTGGCCGTGTCCATCACCCAGACCACCGAGCTCGGTACCTGCTACACCCCGGACGAGGTCCGGGCCATCGCCGAGCATGTCCACGCAAAGGGCATGAAGCTGCACATGGACGGTGCCCGGCTGGCCAACGCCGCCGCCCACCTGAGAGTCCCGCTGCGGGCCTTTACCCGTGACGCCGGCGTGGACATCCTCTCCTTCGGCGGCACGAAAAACGGCCTGCTGTTCGGCGAGGTTGTGGTCGCCCTGAACCCGGAGGCCGCACACGGCCTGGTCTACCTGCGCAAGATGAACATGCAGCTGGCCTCCAAGATGCGGTTTATGTCCGCCCAGTTCATTGCCCTCCTCGAGGGTGAGCTGTGGCTGCGCTCGGCCTCGCACGCCAACGCCATGGCCGCCCGGCTGCGCGCCGGCGTCGAGGCGATCCCCGGCGTCGAACTGACGCAGAAGACCGAGTCCAACGGCGTCTTCGCCGTCCTGCCTGCCGGTGTCGCGGACCGGCTGCGCAAGTCCTTCCGCTTCTACGACTGGAACGAGGCGGCCCGCGAGGTCCGCTGGATGTGCTCCTTCGACACCACCGAGGACGACGTTGATTCCTTCATTGCGGCCATCAAGCGCGAGCTCGCCGCTGCCTGAGCCGTGCAACGCTTCCCCTGCCCGGCGGCGAGCCTGCCGGGCAGGGCTCCGGCCGTTGCATAACCTTCCAAGGTGAGCTCCCTCGATCAGGTTCCGGCAGATTTCCTCTTCGCCCTGGGGACACTTCGGCAGGCACGGTGCCGCAGCGAGCTGCACCTGGACGAAATTCCGGCCCCGTCCCGGCTGGCACCGTTCGCGGTGGCCCTGGGCGCGGAAGTGATCGGCCCGGGCGACTCCCCCGCCGGCGGACCGGTCCACGGCCCGGCCGCCGCGGCCCTGGCACGGGCGTCCGGCAGCGACGACGTCGAGCTGGCCACTGGCCGCTTCATTCTGCTCCACGATCCCGACGGCTCTGCCGTATGGGACGGGGAATTCCGGATCGTCACCTACATCCGCGCCCAGCTGGAACCCGAGATGGGCAACGACGAACTCCTGGGGTCCGTGGCGTGGACCTGGCTGGTCGAAGCGCTGGAGAACCATCAGGCCCCCTACCGCTCCGCCGGCGGCACCGCCACCCGGGTGCTCTCGGAGAGCTTTGGAACGTTGTCGGACCGGCCGAATTCAATCGACATTGAGCTCCGGGCCTCCTGGACCCCGGCCACCCCGGACATCACCTCGCACCTGGAGGCGTGGTCGGACATGGTCTGCACCTTCGCCGGGCTGCCGCCCCTGCCCGAGGGCGTCACGGCCCTTCCCCGCCGCCCCCGCGGACACGCATGAGGCCCCTGTTCGGCCGCGGTCACGGCCCTATACGCCATGTTGTCGGTAAACTGTAGAGACCATGACCCCTCAGAATCCGGAAATCAGCACGGCCGGCGCCAGTCGCACTACGGCCGAGGCTGCTGACACCACAGCCCACATCACCGTGGAAGGCTTCGACAGCCTGGTCCCTGAAGTGATCGACCTCGACATTCCCCGCGACGGCGTGCCGCTGGTCATTGAAACCCAGTCCGGACTCGAACGCTGCGCCGCGGCCCTCGCCGCCGGCCACGGCCCTGCGGGCGTGGACGCGGAGCGCGCCTCGGGGTTCCGCTACGGCCAGCGCGCCTTCCTGGTCCAGATCCGGCGCGAAGGCTCCGGAACCTGGCTGATCGATCCCGAACCTTTCGGGGACCTCAGCATCATCAATGACGCTTTGCGCGGCGTCGAATGGATCCTGCACGCCGCCAGCCAGGACCTGCCCTGCCTGTCCGAACTCGGCATGTGGCCGGACAAACTCTTCGACACCGAGCTCGCCGCCCGCCTGGCCGGGCTGCCCCGGGTGGGCCTCGCCGCCGTGATCGAACAGCTCCTGGGCTTCGGCCTGGCGAAGGAACACTCCGCCGCCGACTGGTCCACCCGCCCCCTGCCGGAACCGTGGCTGCGCTACGCCGCGCTCGACGTCGAAGTCCTGACCGAGCTGCGCGAGGAACTGATTGAGCTGCTCGTGGCGGACGAGAAGCTGGAATACGCCGAGCAGGAATTCGCCGCCATCCTCGAAGCCGGACAGGCCCCGCCGCGCGTTGATCCGTGGCGCAAGACGTCCGGGCTGCACCAGATCCGGGACCGACGCCAACTGGCCGCAGTCCGGGAGCTGTGGCTGGAACGCGATTCCCTGGCCCAGAAACGTGACGTCGCCCCCGGCCGGCTGATCCCGGACTCCGCGCTCGTCGCCGCGGCCAAAGCGATGCCCTCCACGGTTCCCCAGCTCCTGGGCACCAAGGGCTTCCACGGCCGCGCCGCACAGCGGGAAGCCCCCCGCTGGCTGCGCTGCATCGGCGTGGCCCGGGCCCTGGAGGACCTGCCGCCGCTGCACCTGCCCACCAACGCTCCCCCGCCCCCGCGCGTCTGGGCGGACCGGGACCCGGAGGCGGCCGCCAGGCTCGCCACCGCCCGTCCAAAACTCCAGGCCAGGGCCGAGGAACTGAACCTGCCGGTGGAGAACCTGCTGACCCCGGACTATCTTCGGCGGGTCGCCTGGCGTCCACCGGCAGAATGCAGCGAGGAAGGCGTGGCCGAGGAACTGGCGAACCTCGGGGCGCGCCAGTGGCAGATCGAAATCACGGCTCCGCTCATTGCCGAGGCCTTCCTGCACCCCGAGCCGCTGCCCGCAAAGGAACCCAAGGCCGCCGCGGAGGCGCCGTCGGGTTCCACGGTCTAGCGGCTCCTTCCGGGGCCGCTCATCTCCTCCTTGCCAGCTATGTTACTGGCGAGTAACATAATGCATGATGTCGCTCGGAACCCTCCTGCCTGTGGCAACCCCTGCCACAGGCACGGTTCCGGCACCATGTCTCAATGAGGAGTACGCCGTGAGCCAAGCCCGCACCAGCGGAAAACCCAGCAGCGCAAACCCGAGCAGCGGAAGAAACAGGACCGTGCGCGACGTCGTCTTTGTCGACGGCGTCCGCACCCCGTTCGGCCGCGCCGGCGACAAGGGCATCTACGCGGGCACCCGCGCCGACGACCTCGTGGTCAAGTGCATCCGCGAACTGATGCGCCGCAACCCTTCGCTTCCGGCGGACCGGGTCGACGAGGTCGCGATCGCCGCCACCACCCAGACGGGCGACCAGGGTCTGACCATCGGCCGCACCGCCGCCCTGCTGGCCGGACTCCCCCGCACCGTGCCCGGCTTCGCGATCGACCGCATGTGCGCCGGCGCCATGACCGCCGTCACCACGACGGCGAGCGGCATCGGCTTCGGCGCGTACGACGTCGTGATCGCCGGCGGCGTGGAACACATGGGCAACCACCCGATGGGCGCCGGCGCCGACCCCAACCCGCGCTTCATGTCCGAACGGATCGTGGACCCGGCCGCGCTGAACATGGGCAACACGGCCGAGAACCTGCACGACCGTTTCCCGGCCATCACCAAGGACCGCACCGACGCCTACGCCGTCGCCTCGCAGGACAAGCTCGCCGCAGCCTACGCCAACGGCCAGATCCAGCCCGACCTCGTACCCGTCGCCACGATAAAGCCGGGCCAGGGCTGGACCGTCAACACCGTGGACGAACCCCCGCGCCCCGGGACCTCGCTCGGGGACCTGTCCACGCTTAGGACGCCGTTCCGCGCCCACGGCCGGGTCACGGCGGGCAACGCCGCGGGCCTGAACGACGGCGCCACCGCAGCCCTGCTGGCCTCCGCCGATGCCGCCGAGGAACTCGGGCTGCCGGTCAGGATGCGCCTGGTGAGCTATGCCTTCGCCGGCGTCGAACCCGAGGTCATGGGCATCGGCCCGGTCCCGGCCACCGAGAAGGCACTCAAGAACGCCGGACTCGGCATCGGGGACATCGGGCTCTTCGAAATCAATGAGGCCTTCGCCGTCCAGGTCCTGAGCTTCCTGGACCATTTCGGGATCGCCGACGACGACCCCCGCGTCAACCGCTATGGCGGCGCGATCGCCGTCGGGCACCCGCTGGCGTCCTCGGGGGTCAGGCTGATGAACCAGCTGGCCCGGCAGTTCGAGGAGGACCCCTCGGTCCGCTTTGGCATGACCACGATGTGCATCGGCCTGGGCATGGGCGCCACCGTAATCTGGGAGAACCCGCATCACGCGGATTACGGCACCGAAACACACAGCACTGAAACACACGGCACCGCAGCACAGCACGCAGAGACCACGACCACCGAGACTGGAGCCACAGCATGAGCGCCGCTGACTTCCGCAAGCTTGCAGACCTCTTCCCGCACGAGACGGTCACCCACTCCTACGTCCAGGACATCGAACTGCCGCCCGTCGACGGTGGGGAGACGACTGACGGCAAAAGCCCCGGCATCTTCGCGCTGGTCACCCTCGACAACGGCCTGGACCACTCTAAGCCCACCACCCTCGGACCCAACACCCTGATCGAACTCGGCACGGTCCTGGAAGGACTGAAGGAACGCGCCGCCCGGGGCGAGATTGCCGGCGTCGGCGTCACCGGCAAGCCGTACTTCCTCGTGGCCGGCGCCGACCTCTCCACGGTCAAGTCCGTCAGCGGACGCGAACAGGGCCTGTGGATGGCCCAGCTCGGCCACGACGTCTACGCCACCCTCGCGAACCTCGGCGTGCCGAGCTTCGCATTCATCAACGGACTGGCCCTGGGCGGCGGCCTGGAGATCGCGCTGCAGTCCACCTACCGCACGGTCTCTACCGGCGCCGGCGCTCTGGCCCTTCCCGAGGCGTTCATCGGACTCATCCCTGGCTGGGGCGGGGTCCACATCCTGCCGCGGCTGATCGGGCCGGAGAACGCCCTCAAGGTCATGATCGAAAACCCGCTGAGCAACAACCGCACGCTCACCGGGCCGCAGGCCTACCAGCTGGGCATGGCGGACGCGATGTTCGAGCCGGCCGACTTCGTGGAACAGTCCCTGGCGTGGGCCGCGAAAGTCATTGCCGGTGCCGTGGCGCCGGAGCGGGCGAACGCCGTGGACCCGTCCGCTCCGGAGGTCGCCGCCCGCTGGGCGGCCGCCGTCGCCAAGGGCCGCGCCTTCGTGGAGGCCAAGACCTCCAACGCTTCCCCGGCGCCCGCCAAGGTCCTGGACGTCATGGAGACCAACCGCACCCTGACCCAGGCGCAGTCCGCTGAGCTCGAATGCGAGACGCTCGCCGACCTCATGCAGACCGACGAGTTCCGCTCCACGGTGTACGCCTTCCTGGACCTCGTGCAGCGCCGCTCCAAGCGTCCAGCCGGCGCCCCGGACCGCAAGCTTGCGCGCCCGGTGACGAAGATCGGCGTCGTCGGTGCCGGCCTGATGGCCAGCCAGCTCGCCCTGCTCTTCGCCCGCCAGCTCAAAGTGCCCGTGGTCCTCACGGACATCGACCAGGCCCGCGTGGACAAGGGCGTGGGTTACGTCCACGCCGAGGTGGAGAAGCTGCTGGCGAAGGGCCGGATCAGCCCCGACGCCGCCAACCGCACCCGCGCGCTCGTCACGGGATCAGTTTCGAAGGAGGCCTTCGCCGACGCCGACTTCGTCATTGAGGCCGTCTTCGAGGAACTCAACGTCAAGAAGCAGGTCTTCAAGGAAGTCGAGGCGATCGTCTCGGAAGAGTGCATCCTCGCGACCAACACGTCCTCGCTGTCCGTCACCGCGATGGCGGAGGACCTTGAGCACCCCGAGCGCCTCGTCGGCTTCCACTTCTTCAATCCGGTGGCCGTGATGCCGCTGCTGGAGATCGTGCGGGCACCGAAGACCGACGACGCCGTGCTGGCCACCGCGTTCGAGCTCGCCAAGGGGCTCAAGAAGTCGGCGGTGCTGGTCAGGGATGCCGCCGCGTTTGTGGTCAACCGCGTCCTGCTGCGCCTCATGGGTGAAGTCACCGCGGCCTTCGACGAGGGCACCCCCGCCGACGTGGCCGATAACGCGCTGCGGCCGATGGGCCTGCCCATGACGCCCTTTGTGCTCGGCGCCATGGTGGGCCTGCCCGTGGCGCAGCATGTCCAGGAATCGCTGCACACGGCGTTCGGGGACCGCTTCAGGGTCTCGGCGAACCTGCAGGTGCTGATCGACAACGGTGTGACGTCCATTTGGGCCGTGCAGAACGGCACACCGGTGCCGGGCCCGGACGGCAAGCCGTTCATACCGGCCGAAACCCTGGCGCTGATGTCCTTTGGCAGCACCCCGTCCACCGGCGAGGAGGTGCTGCGCCGGACGCAGGACGCCCTGGCGGAGGAAATCGGACTGATGCTCGAGGAAGGCGTTGTGGCCGGTCCCGAGGACATTGACCTCTGCATGATCCTCGGCGCGGGCTGGCCGATGTTCCTGGGCGGGATCACCCCGTATCTGGACCGGGTGGGCGCCTCGGAACGGGTCAACGGCAAGAAGTTCCTGGCCCCGGGCGTGGCGTCAGAGCCGGCCTAAAGCCAGGCTTCACCGCCCGCTTTTGTTGGAGCCGCCGCCCGGACTTTGTCCGGGCGGCGGCGCTGCTTTCGGGAGAGTGGCCGGGCATCCCGGCGGCGCCATGAGGTGGGCAGCCTCGATGTCTGCGGTGTTGAGATGAAAGGCTGGAACGCGAAAGACCGCGTCCGCGGAATAGATCCTGCTGTCCAGGACCAGGCCCGCGGAAACTCCAAGCAATATACATTGCGCGTCATGCATTGCGCGTTGGATTCGGTGCCTACCCCGCGGCCCCAGTCAGATTTCCCGCAGGCTCCCGCCGCTGAGTTCCAGGACGCGGTGCGCGTTCCTCCGTGCGTAGTCCAGGTCGTGGGTGACCATGACGACGGCGGCGCCCCGCGCGGCGGCGCGGTCGACGGCGCCCTGCAGCGCCTCGAGGCCGTGCCGGTCCAGCCCGACGGTCGGTTCGTCCAGGGCCACCACCGCCGGTTCGCGGGCCAGGACCGTGGCCAGGGCGAGCAGCCGCTGCCGGGAGGCGGACAGCTCGGCCGGGTGTGCCTCCTCGGTACCGGACAGGCCCACCGCGGCCAGCGCGGCCCGGGCCTTGCCCTCGGCGCCGGCCTTTCCGGACAGTTGCCGGAGTCCGAACGCGGCTTCCCGCAGGACGGTGCGTTCGAAAAGCTGGTCCCGGGGGTGCTGGAACAACAGGCCCACGGAGGCCGCGACCTTTCCCACCGGCTCGCCGGCAATGCTGCGCCCGCAGACCAGCACGTCCCCGGCCGAGGGCCGGAGCAGTCCATTGAAGTGGCGCAGCAGTGTCGACTTGCCGGCGCCGTTGAGCCCGGTCACGGCGATGATCTCGCCCGGGCGCACGGCGAAATCCACGTCCCGGAGGACCCGGTCCTGCGCGCCGGTGCCGTGCCGACGCGGGTCCCGAGCGTAGCCGAACCCAACCCCGCGCAGTTCCAGCGATGCCGGGCCGGGACCGGGCGCCGCGGCAGGCACCGGCCCGGGATGGCGGGCGCCGGCGGCGACGCCGGACCCACTGGCCCCCAGGACGCCGGACCCCAGGACGCCGGACCCAATACCGCTCGGCCCAATGCCGCCGGGCCCGCCTACGCCAATCACTCCGGCGCGCTCCAGTTCGGCCGAGCCCGCCAGCTGCGCCGGCGTCCCGGCAGCGGTGACCGTCCCGGCAGCGGTGACCGTCCCGGCAGCGGTGACCCTCCTGCCGTCGGGCCCGGTCTGAGCGTCAAGAATCGTCCAGTGCGTGGCTTCCCCGGCGAGCCCGTCGGCTGCCTGGCTCAGGAGGACGACGCCGGTCCCGGCGCCGCAGAGGCCGCGGACCAGGGCCTCGACTTGCGCGGCTCCGGCCGCGTCCAGCGATGCCAGCGGCTCGTCCAGGATGAGCACGTCCGGTTCCATGATGACGGCGCAGCCCACGGCGAGCCGGCGCAGCTCCCCGCCGGAGAGCGTGGCCGGGTCCCGGTCCAGCAGGTGAGAGAGTCCGGTGCGGGCGGCGGTGCGCTCCACCGCGCGGAGCATGTCCTCCCGGGCCGTCGCGCGGTTTTCCAGGCCGAAGGCCAGCTCCTCCGCGACCGTGGCGCGCACCGAGGAGAGCATCGCCGCGGCGTCCTGCGGAACGAAGGCCACGCGGCGCGACCACTCGGCGGGGTTGATCCGGGGGTCCTCGGGCACGCCGCGGAATTCCAGCACCGTGCCGCCAAGATCCAGGCTGCCGCGGAATTGTCCGGCGTGACCGGCCCGGAGCCAGCCGGCCAACAGTTTGCCCAGCGTGGATTTTCCGCTCCCGGACCCGCCCAGGACGGCGGTCAGGGAACCCGACGTGACCGAGAGTGCGGCATCCCTCAGCACCGGGGTGTCATCGCCGTGGAACGTGAACGCCTCGATCCGGATCTGAAGCGCCGTGCGGGTGGTGGCCGTCATGACACCGCCCCGGCAGGCCAGGAGGCCACAATCCGCCCGGCGACGGCGGCCGCCGCGAATACCAGTGCGGCTGCCCGGCATAGCCGCTGGGCGGGCGGGTCGGCGACTTCGCGGTAGCTGGTCCGGGGCCCCGGGCTGCCGAAGCCGCGGGCGTCGAGCGCCTGGGCGCGGCTTCCGGCGTCGTCAATCAGGGCCAGGACCAGCGGCACCATCTGCAGACGGAGGGTGCCGAGGCGGGACAGCAGGCCGCGTCCGACCACCATCCCGCGGGTTTCCTGGGCCTGCCGGATCCGGTCCAGGCGGCCCGCGACGGCGGGCAGGAGGGTGAGCGTGGAAGCCAGGACGAAGCCGAACTGCGGTGGGATCCTGCGCCCGGCGAGGGCGGAGACGAGGTCGGGGACGCTCACGGTGAAGGAAAAGAGCAGGAATACCAGCACGCAGGCCGTGGTCCGGGTTCCCAGCTCAAGCGCGAAGCCCAGACCCTCGGCCGTGACCCTCGCCGGACCCCACTGGGCCAGCACGGTCTGGCCCTCAGGGAAGAAGAGGCCGTGCAGCACCAGCAGGGACAGGCACAGAGGCGTCAGGATCACGGCTCCTGCGGTCAGGACGCGCCCCGCAATGCCATGGCGGGCGGCAAGGATCACCGCGGCGAGGGCCACGGCGACAGACAGCGGCCAAAAGGCGGCCGCCGTCGTGACGACGGCGGCGCATACGGCGAGGGTCAGCGCGGTGAAGGGGTGCAGTCGCGGTGTCATGGTCGCTGTGTCAGTGTCTCAGGGTCAATGTCGCTGTGGCAGTGTCGCAGGGTCGGGGTGTCCCAGCCGCAGCGGGGCTCAGGCGTCCGGCGCTGCCGGGGCCTTGCCGGCGAGTACCCGGTAGCGCCGCACGAAGGGGAACTGGAAGGTGGCGCGGCGGGGCAGGGCGTAGGCGAGCAGCGCCGCGATGGTGAAAACGATCGCCTTGTCCATGGGGTCGGAAATCAGTGCCTGCTTGGTGATGGCGGCCAGGAGGGTGTCCCCCATGGCGCGGAAGGCGCTGACGATCGCCCCGGTACCCAGCCCTGACGTGCCGCCAAAGACGAACGCGGCGATCGGGGCGGAGACGACGCCGGCCAGGATGCCGGTGACGAAGCCGGCGACGGGGGCGAGGTAGAAGCGGCGGAACAGCCCGCCGCGCGCGGCCATGCCGGCGAGGAATCCGATCAGGGCGGCACCGGCGGCGAACGGCAGAACGGTGGGGTTGAAGAAGGACCAGACGATGCTGCTCAGCGCGCCCGTGGCGGCACCCGCTGCGGGTCCGGCGAGGACGGCGATCAGGACGGTGCCGATCGCATCAATGTAGAACGGCAGGCCCGTGCTGCCCATCAGCTGTCCGAGGACCACGTTCAGGACCAGCGCCACCGGGATGAGGACCACGGTGGAGGTGGGCAGCGCCGGCAGGACGGCCACAATCAGCAGCACAGCGCCGAGCAGGAAGCCGCCGAGGGCAAAGAGGGCCGAGAAGCTGGCCGGGCCGTTGGCAATGTCAGCGGGCTGGGTCAGCACCAGGAAGATGTAGGTGGCGGCGATCGCGGCGGCGCCGGCGATTTCGAGCAGGCGGCGCCTGCGGCCGGCCGCCTGTCCAGGGGCAATGATGGTGAGGGCTGGCTGTGACATGCGGGGTGTTCCTTTGGCTGGGTGCAACAAGTTCCGCCTCATGTCACCTCGGCGCAGCTACCATCCTAGCGAGCGGCGACCATTCTAGCGATCTGCAGACCCGTCCGGGCACTCCCCGCATTGGCTCAACCGTACTGTCCGGTTTCAGGCCACCGGCGCCCGGGGGCCCACCGCGCGCGCAAGGGCGCCGATCGAGGAAATCAGTTCGTCGAAGCACTGCCCGGGGTTGTTGTCAGAGACGATCCTGACGTTCGGCGCCAACCCCCACAGCCCGCGGAAATCGGCCACCGTGGTGCCGATCAGCAGGGGCGAATCCGTTTCGACGTCGACCGTGGCCAGCCGGGTGGCGAACGGTGTGCGCCCCGCTGCAGCGCAGGCCGCGAAGGCGTCGTGCACGTGCGCCACATAGCCTTGGTCATAGAGGCGGTGAAATTCCATGTAGAAGCGCAGGGCGTCGGACAGGCAAGCGACGAGGGGGTTCCCGGACTGGCTCCGCTGGCCTTCGGACTGCTCCGGGAGGACGAGTTCGGGCTCCGGTGCACCGGCGGCCTCGCCAAGTCGGCGCAGGTGCTCCGGGTGCATCTCGATCCGCTCGGTCATTTCCAGGGCACACAAGATCGGCAGTTTGTCCTCGGGCAGGCCCCGGTAGGCGGCAAACACCTCCTTGGCGGCATGCGGATCCACCGAGGTGTTCCATTCGGCCGTCGGGGTGGTGTTGCCCTGGTAGTAGAAGCTGCCGCCCATGATCACAAGTCCCTTGAGCAGCCGGGGAAGTTCCGGTTCCCGGCGCAGGGCCAGAGCGAAGTTGGTCAGCGGTCCGGTGATCAGGCCGGTGAGTTCCCCCGGGTGCGCCCGCACCTCCTCGACCCAGACGTCGACGGCGTGCCGCGCCGAGATCTGCTGGCGCGGCGGCGGCAGCTCGGCATAGCCGATGCCCTGCGGCCCGTGGGTCTCCTCGGTGGTGACCAGCGGGATCTCCAGCGGGACCTCGGCGCCGATGGCCACCTCGATGCCCTCGCGGCCGCAGAGCTCCAGCAGGGCCAGGTTGTTCAGCGCCACCTGACGGGCCCCGACGTTCCCGGCGGTGCACGTGATCGCCTGGACGTGGACCTCGGGCCGGGACAGCAGGTAGACCAGGGCCAGGGCGTCGTCGATCCCAGTGTCGACGTCCATCAGGATCGAATGCGTCACGGCAGGTACCGCCGCCCGGGCGCTTGCAGCACTGTTCAGACCAGCACTGTTCAGACCAGCACTGTTCATACGATCAGTGTTCAGACCTGGACCGTTCAGAACTGGACCGTTCAGAACAGCGCCACCTTGGGCGTGCGCGGGAAGAGGTCGTCCAGCTCGGCGAGGTCGGCCTGGCTGGGTTTCCAGGCCACGGCGGCGGCGTTCTGGCGCACCTGCTCCGGCGTGGTGGCGCCGGCGATGACGCTGCTGACGGACGGCTGGGCGGCCAGCCAGGAGAAGGCCACCTGGACTTCGTTGAGCCCGCGGTCGGCGGCGAACTTGCCGAAGGCACCCAGCTGTTCCCAGTCGGCGTCGTGGACCAGGTTGGTGCGGGTGTGGCTGAGCCGGCTTCCCTCGGGGGCCCGGCCGGCGGAGTATTTGCCGGTCAGCAGGCCGTTGGCGAGCGGGAAGTACGGCAGGACGCCCAGGCCGTAGGCCTCGGCCGCCGGGGTCACCTCGCGTTCGGCGCGCCGGTCCAGCAGATTGTAGTGGTTCTGGCTGGAGATGAAGCGGGCTCCCCCGCGGGCGCGTGCCACGTACTCAGCCTCGGCGATCTGCCAGCCGGCCCGGTTGGAGTGGCCGATGTAGCGAACCTTGCCGCTGGTGACGAGGTCATCGAGGGCCGAGAGCGTCTCGTCGATGGGCGTGAGCGGGTCCGGGGTGTGGAACTGGTAGAGGTCGATCCAGTCCGTGCCGAGCCGGCGCAGCGAGGCCTCCGCCGCCTTGATGATGTAGCGGCGGGATCCGCGCGCACCAAAGTCCTCGCCGTTGGCGCCGCGCATGTCCATGCCGAACTTCGTGCCGATGACCGCATCGTCGCGGCGGGAACCGAGGGCCTTGCCGAGCATTGACTCGCTGAGGCCGGGCTCGCGGCCGTAGGCGTCCGCGACGTCAAAGAAGGTGATCCCGGCGTCGAGCGCCGCATGCACGACGGCGTCGGTGCCTTCCTGCGATTCGGTCACGGTCCCGGACCGGCCCAGGTTGTTGCATCCAAGTCCCACGACAGAGACGGACAGTCCGGAATTTCCAACGCGGCGGTATTCAGTCATGGTTTTAGCCTATATCGCCCCGGCGGGTGCCCCGGCCAGGCCGCCGCGGGCGGCGGAGAAGCGGGACCCCGCTACCCTGCCGGCAGCTTCAGCCCGTGCTCGTCCATGGCGTCCTGGAGCTGCGCGAGGGTGCGAGGGCAGACGCCCGGCATCCCGGCAAGCCGGCGCCGGCCAAGCTGCACGAGGTGTTCGAGGGTCTCGACCCCCGCGTGCGCGAGCGACTTTCGCGCCGGCGCCGCGAGTCCCGCGGGCAGCGGGGTGCAGCCTGGTTTCGAGGGTTTGCGCGTCATTGCGTTGCCTTTCAGTCCGTGCCCCCAAACTGGTGTGAGCCGTGCCCGGCTCCTTGCCCGTGCTGCCTACAGCGTGAAGCCGTTTGCCGGCTTCGGCGAGTGCTTGAGCTTGAAAGTATCCTCGCCAAACGGCGCGGCGCCAATGCTCAGTTTGGTGAAGTCGAGGTCTTCGCCGCGGACGCAGACCTTGATGGCGTTAACCGTCTTATTCACGTCCGGGGTGAGGCAGAAGATGTTGAGCCGGGCGTCGGAAAATTCGCTGCGGTCCACGATCCCCAGGCCCCGCCAGGCCAGATGGCTGATCAGGGCGTCTTTGGCTTTTTCCTCGAGGTACCGGTCGCGGCTGGTCCCCTCCTTGGTCTTGAGCGCGTACTGGGCCACTACCCAGGACTGTTCCTCCGCCGGAATTTCGGCGTAGCCGTCCTCGGCGCACTGCGCCGCGAAGGCGTCCATGAGGCGCTCCGCGGCCTCCGCGTCCGCGACGTCCGTCTCGTCCGTCTTGCTCTGGTGTCCGACGACGCCGTGGTTCATCACGAACTGGCTGTAGTCCTCATCAAACCAGGCCTCCCTGAAGTGCAGGGTGCCCTCTTCGTCGCGCTTGTAAACTCTGATAATTCCACTCATATGCCAGTTCCTTCCTGGGCCGTCCGGCGCCGGATTCAGTGGCGCCCACGGGTAGTGCTCAACGGATGTGCTGGCTACAGCTGCGGGATGCTGCCGGTGCTGGGGTGTTCCTGGCCGGGCAAGGGGCGCGCAAACGGCACCTTGGTGCCCAGGACCTGGGCGACGACGTCGTGCGTGATCTGCTGGGCGGTCAAGCCCACGCGTTCGAGCACCTGGCTGCGCGTGCCGTGATCGAGGAACTCGACCGGCAGGCCGACCTCGTTGAGGGCAGTGTCCACGCCCGCGGTACGCATCTCCTGGCGGATCCGGGAGCCGACGCCGCCGGCCCGCACACCGTCCTCAATGCAAATGACCAGGCGGTGGCGCGCGGCGAGATCGATGATGGACTGCCGGACCGGGAGGACCCAGCGGGGATCCACCACCGTGGAGCTGATGCCCTGGGCACCGAGCCGGCCGGAGACGTCCAGCGCGAGTTCTGACATGGCGCCCACGCTGACGATCAGGACGTCGTTCTCGCTCGAGCCCGCGGGCCGGCGGGCCAGCACGTCCACGCCGTCCTCCAGGCGTTCGACCGCATCGACTTCGGGGCCGACGTTGCCCTTGGAGTAGCGGAGCACGCTCGGGGCGTCTTCAATGGCCACAGCCTCGCGCAGTTCCTCCCGCAGCCGGGTGGCGTCGCGCGGCGCCGCGAGGTGCAGCCCGGGGACGATCTGGACCATGGCCATGTCCCACATGCCGTGATGGCTTGCGCCGTCGGGTCCGGTGACGCCGGCCCGGTCCAGCACGATCGTGACGCCGGCTTTGTGCAGGGCGACATCCATCAGCAGCTGGTCGAAGGCGCGGTTCAGGAACGTCGCGTAGACCGCGACCACCGGGTGCAGTCCCCCGAACGCCATGCCGGCAGCCGAGGTGAGGGCGTGCTGCTCGGCGATGCCGACGTCGAACACGCGCTCCGGGTGCCGGGCGGCGAACTTGTGCAGCCCGACCGGAATCAGCATGGCACCAGTAATCCCGACGATGTCCTGGCGCTCGTCGGCGATGTCGGCGATCTCGTCGGCGAACACCGCGGTCCAGGACTTCGCGCCACCGGCTTCGGTGGGTGCGCCGGTCTCCGGATCGATGATCCCCACGGCATGGAACTGGTCCGCTTCATGGGCGCGGGCCGGGGCGTATCCGTGGCCCTTTTCCGTCATGGCGTGCACGATCACGGGGCCGGCATAGTTCTTGGCGGTGGACAGGGCGTTTTCCAAGGCCTGGAGGTCGTGGCCGTCGACGGGACCGATGTACTTCATGCCGAGGTCCTCGAACATGCCCTGCGGGGCCCACCAGTCCTTGATGCCCTTCTTCATGGCATGCAGGCTCTTGTACGTGAACTGCCCCGCGGGGCCGCCCTTCTGCAGTTTGCGCTTCCACCACTCGAGCGTGCCTTCATAGGAGGGGGCGGCCCGGAGGGAATCGATGGTGGGGCGAAGGGACGCCAGGTAGTCGGCGAACCCGCCGACCGTCGGGGCGTACGAGCGGCCGTTGTCGTTGACCACAATCACGACACGGCGTTTCTTGTCCGCCGCGATGTTGTTGATCGCCTCCCAGGCCATGCCGCCGGTCAGGGCGCCGTCGCCCACCACCGCGACGACGAAGCGGTCGCCGTCGCCGGTCAGCTGCCGGGCGCGCGAGATGCCGTCGGCCCAGGACAGCGAGGAGGACGCGTGCGAGCTTTCGACGATGTCGTGCTCGGATTCGCCACGGTCCGGGTAGCCGGACATGCCGCCCTGCTGGCGGAGCGTGCTGAAATCCTGCCGTCCGGTGAGGAGCTTGTGCACGTAGGACTGGTGCCCTGTGTCGAAGACAATGCTGTCGCGGGGGGAATCGAAGATCCGGTGCACCGCGATGGTGAGCTCGACGACGCCGAGGTTCGGGCCCAGGTGCCCTCCCGTCCGGGAGACGTTGCCGATCAGGAAATCCCTGACCTCGGCTGCCAGCTGATCCAGCTGCGCCCCGGACAACTTACTCAGGTCCTGCGGATTCCGGATGGTGTCCAAGATTCCCAACGGCCCCTCCTTCGGGTGGTAGACATGCCTTTTAACTCTAACGCCTCCGGGCGGGCCGCCGCGCCGGAGGCCAGCACCGGTGCCCTGCACGCTTCACGCTCTCCGCTCCCCCGCTCCAGATCCAGCACCCGCGGCCGAAACCGGGAACGCAAAGGCCCCGGCCGGTCAGTGACCGGCCGGGGCCTTTGCATGCGTTACCGGAGCGTGCCCGGCAGCTCCGCTAGTGCGCGGAGATCTGGCGCAGGACGTACTGCAGGATGCCGCCGTTGCGGTAGTAGTCCGCCTCGCCCGGGGTATCGATGCGCAGCACGGCGTCGAAGGACGTGACGGAACCGTCTTCAGCGGTGGCCGTGACCTTGAGGGTCTTCGGCGTGGTGCCGTCGTTCAGGGCGGTGACGCCCTCAACTGCGTAGGTTTCCGTACCGGTCAGGCCCAGGCTGGCGGCGTTCTGGCCGGCCGGGTACTGCAGCGGGAGGACACCCATGCCGATCAGGTTGGAGCGGTGGATGCGCTCGTAGCTCTCGGCAACGACAGCCTTGACGCCCAGGAGCGCGGTGCCCTTGGCGGCCCAGTCACGGGACGAACCCGAGCCGTACTCCTTGCCTGCCAGGACCACCAGCGCGGTGCCGGCAGCCTGGTAGTTCTGTGCAGCGTCGTAGACGTAGGCCTGCGGGCCGTCGGCCTGGGTGAAGTCGCGGGTGAAGCCGCCCTCCACGCCGTCCAGGAGCTGGTTCTTGATGCGGATGTTCGCGAACGTGCCGCGGATCATGACCTCGTGGTTGCCACGGCGTGAGCCGTAGGAGTTGAAGTCCTTGCGCTCCACACCGTTGGCCAGCAGGTACTGGCCGGCCGGGGTGTCCGACTTGAAGGAACCGGCCGGGGAGATGTGGTCCGTGGTGACGGAGTCGCCGAGCTTGAGCAGCACGCGCGCACCGGTGATGTTCTGGACCGGCTCCGGCTGGGCCTTCATGCCCTCGAAGTACGGGGGCTTACGGACGTACGTGGACTTCTCGTCCCAGGCGAAGGTGTCGCCGGCGGGGGTGTCGAGCGCCTTCCAGCGATCGTCACCCTCAAAGACGCCTTCGTAGCCGCGGGCAAACATTTCCTTGTCGATCGAGGAATCGATGACCTGCTGGACCTCAACCGGGTTCGGCCAGATGTCCTTCAGGAAGACGTCGTTGCCGGCCTCGTCCTGGCCCAGGGCGTCGTTGTCGAAGTCGAAGTCCATGGTGCCGGCAAGGGCGTAGGCGATGACCAGCGGCGGGGAGGCCAGGTAGTTCATCTTTACGTCCGGGTTGATCCGGCCTTCGAAGTTGCGGTTGCCGGACAGCACGGCGGTGACGGAGAGATCGTTGGCCTGGATGGCCTCGGAGATCTCGGCGTCGAGCGGACCGGAGTTGCCGATGCAGGTGGCGCAGCCGTAGCCCACGATGTAGAAGCCGAGCTTCTCCAGGTAAGGGGTCAGGCCCGACTTGTTGTAGTAGTCGGTGACTACCTTGGAGCCGGGAGCCACGGAGGTCTTGACCCACGGCTTGGACGTCAGGCCCTTGTCGACGGCGTTGCGGGCCAGCAGTGCGGCGGCCAGCATCACGGACGGGTTGGACGTGTTGGTGCAGGAGGTGATCGAGGCGATCGACACTGCGCCGTGGTCCAGCTCGAACTCGCGTCCGTCCGCGGTCTTGACGCTGACCGTGTTGGACGGGCGGCCGTTGGACTTCGGGCCATGCGCGTGCGGGGCCACGTCACTCAGGTGCGACGCTGAGGCGGTGAACGAGGGCGAGTCCGAAGCCGGGAAGCTTTCGTCGATCGCTTCGTCCAGGCTTCCGCCGGCCAGGTCTTCCTTCACGTAGTTGCGCAGGTCCTCGCGGAACTGGGCCTTGGACTCGGTGAGGATGATGCGGTCCTGCGGGCGCTTCGGGCCGGAGATCGACGGAACAACCGTCGACAGGTCCAGCTCGAGGTACTCGGAGAACTTGATCTCGCGGGAGGGATCGTGCCAGAGGCCCTGTTCCTTCGCGTAGGACTCCACGAGGGCGACGTTCTCGTCGGACCGGCCGGTGAGGCGCAGGTAGTCGAGGGTGACGTCGTCGATCGGGAACATCGCGGCGGTGGAGCCGAACTCCGGGCTCATGTTGCCGATCGTTGCACGGTTGGCCAGCGGCACAGCCGCGACGCCTTCACCGTAGAACTCGACGAACTTGCCGACCACACCGTGCTTGCGCAGCTGCTCGGTGATGGTCAGGACGACGTCGGTGGCGGTGGCGCCGGCCGGGATGGAGCCGGTGAGCTTGAAGCCCACGACGCGCGGGATGAGCATGGACACGGGCTGGCCGAGCATGGCAGCCTCGGCCTCGATGCCGCCAACGCCCCAGCCCAGCACGCCCAGGCCGTTGACCATGGTGGTGTGCGAGTCAGTGCCGACGCAGGTGTCCGGGTAAGCGCGGACAACGCCGTCGACTTCACGGGTCATAACGGTGCGGGCCAGGTACTCGATGTTGACCTGGTGCACAATGCCGGTGCCCGGCGGGACGACCTTGAAGTCGTCAAATGCAGTCTGGCCCCAGCGCAGGAACTGGTAACGCTCACCGTTGCGCTGGTATTCGATCTCCATGTTGCGCTCCAGTGCGCCGGAGTTGCCGAAGGCGTCAATCTGGACCGAGTGGTCAATGACCATTTCGGCCGGCGCCAAGGGGTTGACCCGCTTCGGGTCGCCGCCGAGCTCCTTGACGGCCTCACGCATGGTGGCGAGGTCAACGACGCAGGGCACGCCGGTGAAGTCCTGCATGATCACACGCGCCGGCGTGAACTGGATCTCGGTGTCGGGCTCGGCGCTGGGATCCCAGCCTGCCAGCGCACGGACGTGGTCGGCCGTGATGTTGGCACCGTCCTCGGTCCTCAACAGGTTTTCAAGCAATACCTTGAGGCTGAACGGAAGGTTCTCTGCACCTTCGACGGAGTTCAACCGGAAAATTTCATATTCGGTTCCGGCTACATTAAGTTTGCCTTTTGAACCGAAACTGTCCACAATGCTCATTCGCAGGACTCCTCTCGCAACAGTTTCATCTTTGTCGCGCCGCAGGACCCTTGCTAGTTAGGGCGGCCTAACTAATACAGGCATCAGTACAACGCGGTACGCAATGCAGGTAAGAAACGCAGGGAACGGCCGTTACATCAACACCAGTCAAATTAAAAGCAGCGGTGATGGAGCGCGACGACGGACTACTACGCCCATCCTAGTGGCATCACGGTTGAGGAGTCAGCAACGCCACAGTCTCCATGTGGTGGGTGTGCGGGTACAGGTCGAAGGCTCGCAGCCCGGCCAGGCCCCAGCCGCCCTGCCGGAAATAGCCCAGGTCGCGGGCGAACGAGGCCGGATCGCAGGAGACGTAGGCTACGGCCCGGGGACCGGCGTCGATCAGCTGTTTGACTACCGCCTTACCGGCACCTGCGCGTGGCGGGTCCAGGATCAGGGCGTCGAAGTTGCGCGGTTTCTGCCGCAGCACGCGCTCCACACGGCCCTGGACGATCTCGACCTGGGCGGCGTCGTGCAGGTTCTTGCGTGCATCGCGGCTGGTTCCGGGTGCTCCCTCGACCGAGAGCACGGATCCGGTCACGCCCACGGCATCAGCCAGCGGTGCCGTGAACAGCCCGGCCCCGGCGTACAGGTCCGCCACCACCGAGCCCGGCGCGAGGTAGCCGCCGTCGTGCAGGAAGTTGGTGACGGCGCCGACGAGTGTCTCCGGGGCATCCCGGTGGATCTGCCAGAAGCCGTCGCCGGTAACCCGGTACTCGTGGCCCGCGGCCGACTCCTGGACGTAGGTGCGGCCGCGCAGCTGCAGCACCTCGCCGGTGGCCGGGTCCAGGCTGGCGACCGAGACGTCGTCGGGCAGCTGGGCCAGGATGCCGCTGAGCCGCTTGGACCGGGTGCCCGGGGCTGGCACCAGCAGCACCAGCGGCCGGGAGCCGTTCGCCGGGGCGGCAACCTCGATCCGGTCGATGCCCTGCAGGTCGATGTCCCAGAGCCGGAGCGCGTTGATTCCGTCCACGGCCAGCGGCATCTCGCGCACGGGCAGGATGGCATCGGAGCGGTGGGCGTGCATGCCGAGCTTGCCGGCCTGTGTCACGGCGAAGCCGGCGCGCGTGCGCCAGCCCAGGCCGGACGCGGCGGACTCCCCCGCACTGCCGGCATCCTCCGGCGCGCCTGCGCCGGCGCCTGCCGCCTCGCCGACGGCCTCGACTGTGATCTGCTCCGCCGGCGCAAGTTCGACGCCGGCCAGCCGCTTGAGTTGTTCGGCCAGGACCTCGGCCTTGAGGCTGCGCTGGCGCGCCAGGGAGATGTGGCCGAGTTCGGCGCCGCCGACGGGCGGGTGCCGGTGCGACCAGGAACGTGCG
Organism: Arthrobacter sp. 01T425; assembly: GCF_056398725.1. Lineage (NCBI taxonomy): Bacteria > Bacillati > Actinomycetota > Actinomycetes > Micrococcales > Micrococcaceae > Arthrobacter > Arthrobacter sp. 01T425. Next base: position 243,249 of record NZ_JBFTPY010000003.1, read on the forward strand.
GAATCGGCGAGATCCCAGAAGTGCGGCACTCTGTCCGGGGAGGCCTCCAGGACCTCCACCACATCGGCGCGCCAGAATTTCGCGGCCGGGCCGTCGTCGGTGAGCCGGACGCGGACCTTTTCGCCGGGAATCCCGTGCCGGACGAAGATGACGCGTCCCTCGTGCCGGGCCACACAGTGGCCGCCGTGGGCGACGGGTCCGACGTCGAGCGTCAGCTCGGTGCGGGTCTCGGTGTGGGTGTGCGTCCGGGTGTCGGGGGTCATTGGATATCCTGCAGTTTCTTGGCTTCTTCGGACGATTTCAGCTGCCACGGCACACTGCACACCATGACCCCGGGCTCGAAGTGCAGCCGGGTTTTGATGCGCAGCGCGGTCTGGTTGTGGACCAGTTGCTCCCACCATTTGCCCACGACGTACTCCGGGATGTAGACCACGATCAGGTCGCGCGGCGAATCCCGGCGCATGCTCTTGATGTAGTCCATGATCGGAGTCACCGTTTCGCGGAACGGGCTGGCAAGGACGGTCAGCGGCACAGGGATTTCGAGCTTCTCCCAGTCCGCAACAGTCGCCTCGGTCTCCTCGGAGCTGATGTCCACGGTAATGGCGTCCAGCCGCGACGGGCGGGAGGCCCGGGCGTAGGCGAGGGCGCGCAACACCGGCTTGCGCACGTGCGAGACGAGCAGCACGGCGTGCACCCGGGTGGGCAGCGCGCGCGGCGAGGAGTCCTCGTCCACGGCGAGTTCCTTGGCCACGTTGTCATAATGCGCCCGGATGCTCCACATGATCAGGAACAGCACGAACATGGCCAGCAGCGCGATCCAGGCGCCCTGCGAGAACTTGGTGATCAGGACAATCACCAAGACCAGGGCGGTCATGCAAAAGCCCACCGTGTTTATGGTCCGGGACTTGATGATGCGCAACCGCACGGCAGGTTCCTTGGAAAGCTTCAGCTCCCGTCCCCAGTGCCGGATCATGCCCAGCTGGCTCATCGTGAAGGAGATGAAGACGCCCACGATGTAGAGCTGGATGAGCTTTGTGACGTCGGCGTTGAAGGCGATGATCAGCACCAGGGCGCCGGCCGCCAGGGCCAGGACACCGTTGCTGAAGGCCAGCCGGTCGCCACGGGTCCGCAGCTGGCGCGGCAGGTAGCCGTCCTGTGCCAGGATCGAGCCGAGCACCGGAAAACCGTTGAACGCCGTGTTGGAGGCGAACACGAGGATGACGCCGGTGGCGGCCACCACGATGTAGAACGGGATGGACCCCTCGCCGAAAACTGTCTGCGCGATCTGGCTGATGGCCGGGTTCTGGATGTACCCCTCTTCCAGCGGTTTGCCGTTCAGGAGGAATTCCGTCGCCGGGTCCAGCACGATGTGCACCTTGGTGGCGTTGGCCAGGTAGATGATGCCCGCCAGCATGGCGGAGGCAATCACGCCAAGCAGGAGCAGTGTGGTGGCCGCGTTCTTGCTCTTGGGCTTCTGGAAGTTGGGCACACCATTGCTGATGGCCTCGACGCCGGTCAGCGCCGCCGCGCCGGAGGAGAAGGCACGCAGCAGCAGGAACGCGCCGGCCAGGCCGACAAGTCCCTCATCGAAGCCCGGCTCCGGCACAATCTCGAACGCCGCCGACGGTGCCTGCCCCAGCTGGCCTGTCGCGGCCTGGAAGATCCCGACGGCGGTCATGCCCAGGATGGAGGCCATGAAGATGTAGGTCGGGACGGCGAAGACACTGCCCGCCTCTTTGATGCCGCGCAGGTTCACCAGGGCCAGGATGATGACGCCGATCGTGGCAATCGCCGCCTGCTGTCCGTGCAGCGAGGGCACGGCGGTGGTCAGGTACGTCGCGGCCGAGGACATGGACACGGCCACGGTCAGCACATAGTCGACCAGCAGCGCCGAGGCCACGGTGAGGCCGGCAAATTTGCCGAGGTTGACGTTGGCGATCTCGTAGTCGCCGCCGCCGGAGGGGTAGGCGTGGACGTTCTGGCGGTAGGAGGCCACCACGGTCAGGAGCACCACCATGACGGCGAGGCCCACCCACGGGGCGACGGCGACCGCGCTCACGCCGGCGATGGCCAGGGTCAGGAGGATTTCGTCAGGGGCATAGGCCACGGAGGACAATGCATCCGAGGCGAAAATGGGCAGCGCGATCCGCTTCGGCAAGAGCGTGTGGGCCAGACGGTCGTTCCGGAAGGGCTTGCCTACCAGCACCCGCTTCACGGCATTGAAAATTGTCAGCACCACACAAAGCTAGTCTGATTCGGACGCGATGTCATGACGGCGAAGTCGGCGTGCGCAAGGGCGCCAGCCGGCGCCCCGTGCCCGTGGCCTTCCGGGACCGCGTGGCCGGTAGAGTTTTACGCAGTATCAGACGCAGAACCAAGAGGAGGCCCATGTGGCGCACTTCGTGATCATGGGTTGTGGCCGTGTCGGGGCAACCCTGGCACACACGCTCGAGGACGCCGGGCATTCGGTGGCCATCATCGACCAGGATGACCGCGCCTTCCGGCGGCTCCGCACAGGATTTTCCGGACGGAAGGTCACGGGGGTCGGGTTCGACCGCGAGACGATGAAGCGCGCCGGCGTCGAGGAGGCCTATGCCTTCGCGGCGGTTTCCAGCGGCGACAACTCCAACATCCTCGCCACCCGGGTGGCGCGGGAGACCTTCCACGTGCCCCATGTGGTGGCCAGGATCTATGACCCGGGCCGCGCCGAAATCTACCAGCGCCTCGGCATTCCCACGGTCGCCGCGGTCCGCTGGAGCGCCGACCAGGTGCTGCGCCGCATCCTGCCCGAACAGCACATCGCCGGTGACTTCCGGGAGCCCTCGGGCCGGCTGGTGCTCGCGGAGGTTGACCTCAACCCCGACTGGATCGGGCACCCGATCTCCTCGATCGAGAAGGCGGCCGGCATCCGGATCGCGTATCTGACCCGGTTCGGTGAGGGCATGCTGCCCGCTGCCGCCACGTCTTATCAGGACGGCGACACTGTCCACGCCATGCTGAACGTGGACCGGAGTTCCGAGATCGGCCACATTCTCGCCAAATCCCCCGCCAAGGAGTCCTGAGTGAAAGTCGTCATCGTCGGTGCCGGAAGCGTCGGGTCCTCGATCGCCCGCGAGTTGTTGGCCCATAAGCACGAAATCCTGCTGATCGACGAGAAGCCGGAGGTGATCGGCCGGAGCGGGCTGCGCGGAGCCCACTGGCTGGTCGGTGATGCCTGCGAGCTGAGCACGCTGCAGGACGCCAAACTCGAGGACGCCGACGTCGTGGTCTCCGCCACCGGTGACGACAAGGTCAACCTGGTGGTCTCGCTGCTGGCGAAGACGGAATTCGGTGTCGGGCGTACCGTCGGCCGGGTCAACAACCCCAAGAACGACTGGATGTTCGACGACTCCTGGGGCGTCGACGTCGCGGTCAACACCCCGCAGCTGATGACCGCGCTGGTGGAGGAGGCGGTGGAGATCGGCGACCTGGTGCGGCTGCTGACACTGCAGACCGGGGTGTCCTCGCTGGTGGAGTTCACGGTCCCGCACGACTCGCATGTGATCGGGCTGACCGTGGGCGATGTCCAGTGGCCCGAGGACGCCACCCTCGTCGCGATCCTGCGGGACCAGGCGCCCATCACGCCGAGCCGCGACGACGTGATCGACGGCGGCGACGAACTGTTCTTTGTCACCACGATCGCGGCCGAGGACGACCTCCGCGCCCTGCTGGCGCCCGAATCCCCGCTGGAGGACCAGCACCCGGTGACCTCGGACCAGCACGGCCACGGCACCCAGCCGGCCGGGGACGACGGCTTCGACGGCTAGAGCAGTTCCGCTCCCAATAGTTGCGCTATCAGATATGGCCGTTCCCGAAGTCTGGGAACGGCCATATCTGATAGCGCAACGGGTCAGTTGGCCTCTGGGGCTGCGGCGGGCACCGGGGCCGGCCGGGTGATCAGCCAGGCAATCCAGATGCCGAGGATGTACAGCGGGGCGCCCATGATGAGCCTGGTGGTGGCGAGGGCGGCGAGGCCCTGCTCGCCCATGAAGTAGAGCGGAACCTGCACCACGAGCCGCAGGACCAGCACGGCAACGATCACCCAGGTGCCGATGCTGTACGCCCTGATCCGTTTCGGGTCCTTGCGCCATTCCAGGCCCTCGTTGCGGATGAAGCCGAAGAGCAGGCCGGCGATCGGCCAGCGCACGGCCACAGAGATCGACATTGCCAGGATGTAGCCGACGTTGGTGAAGAACCCCAGGACGTAGAAGTTCTCTGCTTTGCCGGTCGAGGTGGCCAGCCAGGCGGAGAGGCCGACGCCGATGAAGCCGGCCAGAGCCTGCGTCAGTGGTTTGCGCTGAACCAGCCGGGCCACGGTGAAGACGGCGGCCACCGCCAGAGAGGCCGTGACGGCCATGGCCAGGTTTTCCCGGTCGATGGTGAAGGCAATCAGGAAGACCAGGCCCGGGAGGATGCTCTCGGCGATGCCCTGGATGCCGCCGGCGCTTTTCAGCACGTCGATGTTGCCGTTGCTCGACCGGTGCAGGCCGGCCTTGGCCGCGTAGTCCCCGGCAAGCTGGGCGACGGTGGGCGCGGCGGTTGTGGGCTGGGCGGTTGTGGGCTCGGAGGTCACGGGTGCGGAAATGTCCCGGCCGCCGTCCGCGGATTCCGCCGGCTCGTGCCGGTCGGTGTCTTGTTGAGGCCGCTCCGGGCGGTCCCGCTCGGGGTGTTCGGGCAAGGTCATTGCTCCTCCTGGCGGGAGAGTATTTCGTAGCGTGGGTTGAAGATCGTGGGCAGCCCGTCGCGGATGGTGACCATGCCCTCGAGCCGGAGCTCCGTTCCGGCGTCGACGCCAGGGATCCGGCGCCGGCCCAGCCATACAACGCGCAGCCGCTCCTTGGGACCGGCCGGCCGCTGGCGCTGAGCGCCGGGGCGCACCCGGTGGGTGGACACGCCGCTGGCCGGCAGGGTGCTGGCCGGCAGGCTGCTGGCCGTCCCGGCACCGGAGCCGGCTTTGACACCGAATCCCGGGAAACGGCTGACGGGCGCAGGAACGTCGTGATCGATCAGGATCGCAATGAAGGAGGCCACCTGGTTGGCGGGCACGTACGTGACGGACTCGATGAAGCCGTGGCACAGCACCCGCCCGCGGTCCGGCAAGTCCCGGACGGACATGGCGGCGGTGGATTTTTTGCCGGCGGCATCAGCCAATCTGGGTTATCTCCGGTCCGCGTTCGGGCTGTTCGAATTCCGGGGCCGCCTGCGGCGACGGTGCAGCGGCGGTGTCCTTGGGCAGGCGCAGCTGCAGCAGGTCACGCGGCGGCATGGGGTTCTCGCCGCGGACCACGACGATCTTCCGGAAGAGCCCCTCCAGCCCGGCCGCCGCGTCGCGGTCAAGGGCTGCCTCGCCGCCGAAGACTCCGCGGAGGAACCAGCGCGGGCCATCGACGCCGATGAAGCGGGCCACGCGGTAGCCCTGGCTGCCGTCCGCGCCGCCGGCGGGAAGCTTCGCCACGAGTTCGGTGCCGAAGCTGCCCTCGACTTCCTCGACCTGGCCGCCCTGGCTGCCGACCGACTGCCCGATCTGCTCACGGATTTCATCCCACAGGCCCTCGGAGCGAGGGGCGGCGAAGGCCTGCAGCTGAAGGCTCGAGCCCTCCAGGTCCATGGTGACGGCGACGACGCGCTGGCTCGCCTCTTCAACCTCCAAGCGGAGCTGGAGTCCCTCGCGGGGCGCGATCAGCAGCGCACCGAGGTCCACGTACCCGTCCTGGTCGTCGATTTCCGCGACGTCGAAGGGCCCCGTCGCGGCCCGGCCGGCGGTTTCGGCAACGTTCCCGGCCGGTGTCGCGGGGGCGTCACCAGCAGCTTCTGTGGCCACAGCGTTCTGGTCCGTATCGGCCCCGGTCGGCTGCTCCTGTTTGGCTTTCCTGCCGCGCCCAAAAACCATGGGGTGTCTCCTTCAGTTGTGATCCTGTACCGCCGCCCGGCGCCGTCCTGGCGCCTGTCCGCGTGGCCGCCCGCTACCCCGCGGCCGGCTCCTTATTTCGTGCATCATTGCCTGCATGTGCTGCAGTGCCTGCGGCACTGCTTAAACGCAGTTGACTCCCGTGGTGTTGCCGGGGCCTGCGCTCAGGCCGGTCCGCCGAAACCGCCGGTGGAGCCGAAGCCTCCCCCGCCGCGGACGGAGCCGTCGAGCTCCTCGACCGGGAGGAACCTGGCGTACTCCACGCGCTGAATGACCATTTGTGCAATTCTATCGCCGCGGCGGAGCTCAATCGCCTCGTCCCGGTCCGTATTGAGCAGTGTCACCGCGATTTCACCGCGGTAGCCGGCGTCCACTGTCCCCGGGGCGTTCACCACCGTGAGTCCGTGCTTGGTGGCGAGGCCGGACCGGGGGTGGATCAGCGCAACGAATCCATCCGGGAGCGCAATCGAGACGCCTGTCGGGACGAGGCGGCGCTCCCCCGGCGCGAGGACGACGTCCTCGCGGGCGCGAAGGTCAGCGCCAGCGTCGCCCGGGTGCGCGTACGACGGCGGCTCGAGCCCGTCGTCGAGCATTTTCAGTTGTACCGTCAAGGTGGGCGTTCCGTAGGCTGCGTCGCTGGCCGTCGGTGCGGCACTGGCGACGGCGGTGTTTTCTTCAGTCACAGTCCCTCACTCTAACGCCCGCAAGGAACATCGTCCTAGCCGCCGCTGGCCTGCCCGGGCACGCCGCCCGCGGGACTGGTGCGCGGTGGATGCGGGTTGATCCGGGTTGTTCCGGGTTGATCCAGGGCTGGAGCCGGGCGGGGCCGAGGTGAAATAGCCCGGGAAAGATGAAAAGCTGTGCTTATGCCCGAATCCAGCGCAGCCGCGCCTGCCCCGAAGAGCGCCCCGCGCGACTCCACTGCCCTTTACTCCGAGAAGCTTTGGCCGAACTTCTGGATCTGGCTGGTCGCGGCGGGGTTCTCCAGCGCCGGGATCCTCATGCTGGCGCCCATCAGCATCTGGGCCGGTATCACCGCAGCGATCGTGCTCTTCGTCATCATCTCCGTGCTGCTGGTCCTGTCCACGCCGTCAATCACGGTCACGAGGACCACCCTGAAGGTGGGCAGGGCCACGATTGAACGCGGATTCCTGGGCAAGGCCACGGCGTTCCGGGGCAAAGAAGCGACGGCGGAGCGGGGCACCCGGCTCAATGGGCTGGCGTTCCTGTGTATCCGCGGCTGGGTGGATCCGGTGGTCCGGATCGAGATCGAGGACCCCTCGGACCGCACGCCGTACTGGCTGGCGTCCAGCCGCCACCCGGAGCAACTGATCGCCGCGCTCAACGCTTAGTTCCCACCGCCCCCTGCACGGCTCTCCCCAAGTCCCGGAGGGCACCTCACGTCGCCTCCTCCCCGGTCCCGAAATGCGGGCCCGGGATCGGGGGTCCTGGTCAGGGCTGCCGCGTGCCTAGCCCTCGCAATCCTTGCAGTACTTAAGGCCGTCCTTTTCGCGGGCAATCTGCGAACGGTGGCGGACGAGGAAGCAGGAGGCACACGTGAATTCGTCAGCCTGGGCGGGCAGGACCCGGACCAGCAGTTCCTCCCCGGACAGGTCTGCGCCGGGAAGTTCGTAGCCTTCGGCGAGGTCGGACTCATCTTCATCCACCACGGCGGAAGGCTTCTCCGTACGCCGCGCCTTCAGAGCCTCAATCGAATCCTCGCTGAGGTCTTCTTCGGTCTTACGCGGCGCATCGTAATCAGTCGCCATTATTTGTTGCTCACACTCCGCATTCGTTCGATTGATTTGCCGTTCCTGGGTGGCCCGCCGGGATGGTAACCCTGGGCTCCGGGAACGGTTCACCGTTGTAACGCCGGACATGCGGTTTTTGTGCCCGGTGTCGGGTCATTTTTGCTTAAGCGCCTCCCGAATGCCAGAGCCCACCGGTCTCCTCGCCCCGATCTCTCCCGCAGACCGGCAAAATCCGGCGGAAAGTCGCGTAAAGTCGCGGAAAATCACGGCGCGCCTGCCGTCCTAACCCGAAATGCGTCCGGCTGGTGGCAGAGTTTCGATTGTTAGTAATGCCAGGGTGGAGGATTTGTATGCAGGATCTACGGCTTGTAGGCGTCCACGACGACGGAGAGCATCTCCTGTTGAGTGGCACCGGCGGCGAGATGTTCCAGCTGCCGATCGATGAAGCACTTCGGGTGGCAGCCAGCCGGGCGTCGGCGAAGACCGCGTCCAGCGCGGCCGCACCCCCTATTGCCATGTCACCGCGCGACATCCAGACCAGGATTCGCAACGGGGCCACCGCCGCCGAAGTGGCGGAACTGTCCGGAATTCCGCTGGAGAAGGTCCAGCGCTACGAGGGCCCGGTCCTGGCCGAACGCGAGTACATCGCGCAGCAGGCCCGCAAGGTGGAGGTAGCCTCCCCCGCCCCGGGCCACGACGCCTACCGGTCGGTGTTCGGTGAAAACCCGGCGTCCCTCAGCGACATGGTCGAGCACCGGCTCAGGGCCTACGGAGTCGAGCCCTCAACACTGGAGTGGGATTCCTGGCGACGTCCCGACGGCAGCTGGAACGTGGTGGCCCGCTTCGAGCCCAAGCCCGGCGGCCCGGCCGGAATCGGCGAGGAGCCGCCGGCCCTGTGGACCTTCCACCCCGCCCGGAAGACCCTGCAAAACGCCAACCGCTGGGCCCAGCAGCTGAGCGAACTTGAGCCGCTCGAAGGCCCCGTGCCGACCCGGCGCCTTACGGCCGTCTCCGACCGGCCCTTCGACTTTGAAACCGATGCCGAGGCCGCGGCCCGCACAGCGACCGGCCAGCACAGCATTATTCACCAGATGCTGCTCCAGCAGGACAGGATCCACCAGGAACAAGACGCCGACGGGCTGCTGGACATGCTGCGTTCCCGCCGCGGCCAGCGGATCGGCGTGGACGAGGACGCGGACGACGCCCTTGCCACGCTCCTGACCACCGGCGTCCCCGCGGCCCACCCCCGTCCCTCGGAGGTCCCGGAAACACCCGGGCTTCCGGCAACTGTGGAGCCGGATGCCATCCCCGAATCGGCTGCGGAGAACGATCCCGCCCCGGCCGAGACCAATCCAGCCCTCATCACCCCCGGTCTGCCGGACGTTCCGGCAGTGGAGGCGGCCGCCCCGTCGGAAACCGACCCCTTCACGCGACGGCGCGACGGCAGGCCCTCGATGCTCTCGCGGCTGAGCCTCGCACCGCGCCTCCCGGAGGAGGACGATGCCCTGAAACTGCACGACGGCGTCAGCACCGAGACCCGGGAAGTCACCATCGCGGCCTCGCAACTGCGCCCGGCCCCTAAGAGCGGCCCGACGGCGAGCCCGGGCCTGGATGAATTGATCGGAGGCGGAACGTCCCGGCGGCAGCACCGCGAGTCCCACGCCGCTGCCCGGAACGAAGCCGGAACGGACCAGCCCGAGCGCCAGCCGGCCAAGCCGAAGCGCTCCAGCGTTCCGAGCTGGGACGAAATCGTCTTCGGAACCCGCAACGACCAATAAGAGCCGGGCGCGCGTTTCCGGCAGGGATTTCAGTCCCGAATTTCAGGCAGGAAATTCAGGCAGGAATTTCCGTCCCGATTTTCAGGCAGGGATTTCAGTCCCGAATTTCAGGCTGGGAACGTCAGCCGCGGGGCGCTTTTTTACCGTCGGCCTGGAAATAGAGCAGCGGGACTTCACGCTCAGCTTTCGTCAGGGAACCGTGCTGGCCCACGACCTCAAGGGCAGTGGGCCGGACCCTGCGTGTATCGTAAAGCGCCAGCGCGTCCCGGGCCGCGATCATGACGTCGCCAATCCGCAAGGCGGCCTCGGCCCTCACGTCGCCGAACAGGCCGCCCGCGATCGCTTCCTCACGGGTAAAGGCCCATATTCTGTCCCCGAAACGGGACCGCCAGTTGGCCAGCAGGCGGCCGCGGGCGGCGTCGTCCGTCCTATCCTCTAGGTAGAGGTGGACCATGCGCGGCTCTCCGGCGGTGTGCCGCACCCCGGCGAGCAGCGCCGGCTCCGCGGAGTAGTCGATCCGCTGCGATTCGGGCACGTCCACCATTCCGTGGTCCGCCGTCAGCAGCACCGTGGTGCCGGCCGGCAGGGTGGCGTTGAGCCGGCGCACCGTGGCATCAAGTTCTTCCAGCTGGTGCTCCCACTGGGCTGACTGGCAGCCGTGGCGGTGCCCGGCCTTGTCGAGCTCATTGACATAGAAGTACATCAGCGAGGGACCGGCGCCGGCCATGGCCTCGGCGGCCGCTTCGGTCCGGGCGTGCGACGTGGTTCCGGTGAGGAAGCGGCCTCCGCGGAGCGCGGCCTCGGTCATGGCCGAGGTGCTGAACTGCGGCAGGCTGACCGTCGTCACATCGACGTGTTCCGCGGCCCGTTCGAAAACGGTGGGGAACGGCTGCCACGTCCGCGGGTCCACGCCGGCGTCCCAGTTGCCCAGCATGTTCACTACCCGGTCCTGATCCGGATCCAGGACGTCATAGCCCACCATGCCGTGCTGGCCCGCCGACAGTCCGGTGCCGAAGCTGGCGAGGGATGCCGCGGTGGTGGACGGGAACGCCGAGTCCAGCGACACGGGCACCTGGCCCTGGCCGGCCTGCTGGACCGCACGCAGGAACGGGGTGTGGGCGCTCTTCTGCTTCAACAGGTTCCGGCCCAGCCCGTCGGCCAGCACCACACACACGCGTTTGGCAGCCGGAAGGTTCAGTTTGTTCTCAAACCCCGGGACTCCCAGGCTGGCGGCGGCGCTGGTGAGCACCTCGGCGATGGAACGATGTCCGAACGCCGGGGCGGGCGGGAGCGGGGACGGACCAGCACCGGCGGCCAGCGGAACGGCCGCGGCGGCGCCGGCGGCCAGGGAGGGAGCCAATACCGGGACTGGCAGCTGATCTTCGGCGGGCTCAGGCTGACGGAAATGGGCCATGTCAGCGCTGGTGGCCGCGGCTGAGGCGGTTTCCGAACACGCCCATCCGCGGTCGGGGCGGCAGCCCGGGCCCGTTGTGCGGGACCGGCGCCGCGGAGCCGGTGTTCACAGCGCGGAGGGCGCGGGCGAAGAGCTTGGCGTCTTGTACGGCCTGCAGGCCGTCCGCTTCGGCGCTGATGCGCAGGACGATGTCTTCCTGGGCAATGGTGCCGCTGTAGCCGTGATCGGCCTCGCACTGCGGGTCCCCGCAGCTGGCCGGACCCATGTCGAGGCGCTGGCCGCCGGACCATGCAATGGACAACGTCAGCTCGCGGACAGGGTCGGAAGGCTTGTAGTCCTGCGGCTGGGCGTAGACATAGCTCAAGACCACGGAGCGGATCTGGGTGACGGGAACGGACTCGGTGGACACCTGGGCGACGGTCTGTTCGCCGGCCTCGTCGAGCTGCTGGTCGTCGACATGGGTGATGACCAACATGTCGTCGGTCAACACCAGGACGGTGATGTGGCGGCGGACCTCGGCCCGGTCGAAGTGTGTCTCGAGATGTACGAGGTGGGCCACGCAATCGCGGCCATCCAGGGCATCGGCGACGACGTCGGCCACGAGCCGGGGGTAGAAACCGGCCTGCTGGAGGGCCCCTTCCAGGCTCTGGCCCTGCGCACTGTGGTCATGGAGGCCGTGGTGGTGCGCGGTCTGGCGTGCGGGGGCGGTCGCCAGGGGCTTGGGTGCTGGAGGCTGGGTGCTCATAGTCTCCATTTTCACAGATCAGCATGGGACTTGCTAACTGCCGGGCCCTGGACGCGGGCTGCAGCCGGGGAGGTTAGACCCTAACTGCGCATCGCCCGGCGCGCACTGTCGGTCCGCTGGGCGGCGTTCGCGATCCTGACATCGGCGGCCAGGATCGAGGCACCATCGGGCCCGGCGAGGACGGGATTGAAATGCACCAGCGCGATCTCCGGATGGTTGTCCTTCAGCCTGGTGAGGCGGGCGGCGAGGTCCTCGAGTGCCGCGACGTCGACGGCGGGCAGGCCCTGGTAGCCGAAAAGCTTCCGCGACGCACGGGGCGCCCGGACGAAGTCGTGGACGTCGGAGCCGGAGAGCGGCGGCACGCGGTGGGCCCAGTCGTCGAGCAGGTTCACGGCGTCTCCGGCCAGGCCGAAGGAGATCACCGGCCCCAGCAGCGGGTCTTCGATGGCCCGGAAAGTGCAGGCCTGCCCCACGGGTACCATGGTCTGCACTTCCAGGGACGGCGAGCCGTACCGCTCGAGCGACTTGCGCATCTCCAGCACGTTGCGCCGCAACGAATCGGCGTCCTGGATGTCCAGCCGCACACCTCCCAGGTCCAGCCGGTGCCGCAGTGCCGGGTCCGTGGTCTTCAAGGCCACAGGCCAGCCGAGCTGCCCGGCCGCGGCCACGGCCTCCTCCGCCGTCTCGAACCCGACGGACGGGACCAGCCGGATGCCGTAGTGGCCCAGCAGCCGGGCGGCCGTGTCCTGGTCCAGCCGGACGAGCTGCTCGCCGCCCACATCGCGCAGCAGCAGCTCCAGGTCCGCCCGGGCGGCCTCCGGGTGGCACCCTTCGGGCTCCACGAACAGTCCCTGGTCCCGGTCCAGCCACTGGGCGTAGCGCACGACGGCGGCAAGGGCCGCGACCGCCGCACCCGGGTTGGAGTAGCACGGGACCGGCGGAGCGGGCGCGGGCTGGTGCTGCTGTTCAGGTTCGGCGCCGACCATTCCCTCCACATAGATGGAGGGATCAAGGATTCCGCTAAAGGCGGCAACCACCGGCTTGCCGGCCGCCGCGGAGCATTCGGCCAGCACTCCGGCGATCTTTTCGACGGTGAGACCGTGCGCCGGCAGCAGCGCGACCACCGCGGCGTACACCGTGTCTGCGGTCAGGGTTTCCTGCAGGCTCCGGCGCAGGGCCGGCAGCGCCCGGGACATGCCCGCGTCCAGGTCCACGTCTGTCACGATCCGTTCCACGCCGAGCCCCTGGCGGGCGGCACTGTCTGCTACCACCTTGCCAAGGGCGCGCGAGTTGCTGAAGACGGCGATTCCGGGGCCCCCGGGCAGCGGCTGGCTCGAGACGATCTGGGCGACGTCCATGAGCTCTTCGATGGTCTCGACCCGGATCACCCCGGCCTGCCGCATCATGGCATCCAGCGCTTCCGAGGGAGCCTGGGTGGTGCGGACGGAGTGCCCGGGCGGCAGGTTCAGGCCCATGGCGTCGGACTTGGCCACAATCACCGGCTTGGTGCGGGCCAGCCGGCGGGCCAGCCGGGAGAACTTGCGCGGGTTGCCGATCGATTCCAGGTACAGGCCCACCGCCGTGGTGTCGGCGTCGTCTTCCCAGTACTGCATCATGTCGTTGCCGGAGACGTCGGCGCGGTTGCCGGCCGAGAGGAAGGTCGAGATGCCAACCCGGCGCCGGCTGGAGGCCGCGTAGAGCGAGACGCCGATCGCGGCCGACTGGCTGAACAGCCCCAACCCGCCGCGACGGGCCAGGGCCGGTGCCATCGAGGCGTTGAGGGACACGGCCGGGTTGGTGTTGACGATGCCCAGGGACGCCGGGCCGATCACGCGCATGCCGTTTTCTCGAGCCTGCCGCACCAGTTCGCGCTGGCGCGCCAGGCCGCGTTCGCCGTCGTCCGCGTACCCCGCGGTGGCCACCACGATTCCCTTGACCCCGGCGGCCGCGCATTCCTGGACCACCTTGGGGACCTCGTCGTACGGGACCGCGATGATGGCGAGCGTGACCGGGCCGGGAACCTCGGAGAGCCGGGCGAAGGAGAGCATGCCGGCCAGTTCCAGGGCCTCCGGGTTGATCGCATAGACCGGGCCGCTGAAGCCGCCTTCGATCACGTGCTCGAGCAGCTGGTAGCCCACGGTGCCCCATTTGCGGCTGGCTCCGATCACGGCCACGGACGCCGGAGCGAGCAGTTCCTGGATGCTGCGGGCCTCGGCGCGGTGCTCGCGGGATTCCATCACGGCGCGGGATTTGTCGGTGGGGTCGATGTTGAACTCGAGGCTGACCACGCCGTCGTCGAAGTGACGTTTGACGTCGTAGCCGGCGTCGGAGAAGACCATGAGCATCTTGCGGTTCTCCGGAAGCACCTCGGCGCTGAACTTGCGGATCCCGTTCTCGCGGGCCGCCGCGGCGAGGTGTTCGAGCAGGATCGAGCCGATGCCACGGCCCTGGTGGGCGTCGGCGATGTTGAAGGCGACCTCGGCCTCGGCCGGGTCATCGAGCCGGTCGTAACGGCCGATGCCCAGGATTTCGCCGCCGATGGTGATCACCAGGGCCACCCGGTCCTTGTAGTCCACCTCGGTGAAGCGCTTGAGTTCCTTGCTGGAAAGCTTGGACTTGAAGGCGAAGAAGCGCATGTAGATGGACTTCTGGGACTGGCCCACGTGGAAGGCCTGGACCGCATCTGCATCGGAGGGGTGGATGGGGCGCACATGCGCCGTGCCGCCGTCGCGCAGGACAACATCGGCTTCCCAATATTCCGGATATACGCCGTCCGCCGGCTGATCCACCATAGGCTTAGCCTAGTCATAAACTTACGCAGTACCCGTTCAGCACCCCTCAGAAGGATCCACCAGCCTTATGGCACGCCGCCAAACCACGCCCCCGGCAGGGGAACCCAGCCACGATTCCGCAGGAAAATTCGTCGAGAACATCGTCGATATCGATGTCACGTCCGAGATGGAAGGCTCATTCCTCGAATACGCCTATTCGGTGATCTATTCGCGGGCCCTTCCCGACGCCCGCGACGGCCTGAAGCCCGTCCAGCGGCGGATCCTCTACATGATGTCCGACATGGGGCTGCGCCCGGACCGCGGCCACGTCAAGAGCGCCCGCGTGGTGGGCGAGGTCATGGGCAAGCTGCACCCGCACGGTGACGCCGCGATCTACGACGCCATGGTGCGGATGGCCCAGGACTTTTCCCTGCGGCTGCCGCTGATCGACGGACACGGTAACTTTGGCTCGCTCGACGACGGCCCGGCGGCCCCCCGCTACACGGAAGCCCGGCTGGCGGCCGCGGCCCTGACCCTCACCGACCACCTCGACGAGGACGTCGTCGATTTCGTTCCCAACTACGACAACCAGCTGACCCAGCCGGACGTGCTGCCGGCCGCGTTCCCCAACCTGCTGGTCAACGGCGCGACGGGCATCGCCGTCGGCATGGCCACCAATATGGCCCCGCACAACCTGGTGGAGGTCATCGCCGCGGCCCGGCACCTGATCGACAACCCGGACGCCACGCTCGAGGACATCATGAGGTTCGTCCCCGGCCCGGACCTGCCCACCGGTGGCCGGATTGTGGGCCTGGACGGCATCCGCGACGCCTATGCCACCGGCCGCGGCTCCTTCAAGACCCGGGCAAAGGTGGACATCGAGCAGCTCTCGGCCCGCCGCACCGGCCTGGTGGTCACGGAACTGCCTTACATGGTGGGCCCCGAGAAGGTGATCGAGAAGATCAAGGATGCCGTCAACGGCAAGAAGCTCACCGGCATCAGCGACGTCGTGGACCTCACCGACCGCAAGCACGGCCTGCGCCTGGTCATTGAGCTCAAGAACGGCTTCAATCCCACTGCCGTGCTCCAGCAGCTCTACCGCTACACCCCGATGGAAGACTCCTTCGGCATCAACAATGTGACGCTCGTCGACGGCCAGCCGCAGACCCTCGGGCTGCTCCAGCTGCTTTCGGTCTACGTGGACCACCGGATCAATGTGGTCCGGCGCCGCACCGCCTTCCGGCTGGGCAAGAAGAAGGACCGCCTGCACCTGGTCGAGGGCCTCCTGGTCGCGATCGTGGACATTGACGAGGTCATCCAGATCATCCGGTCCTCCGACGAGGTGGCCGAGGCCCGTACCCGGCTGATGTCCATCTACGATCTCTCCGAGATCCAGGCCAACTTCATCCTGGAACTGCGGCTGCGGCAGCTGACCAAATATTCGCGGGTCGAGCTGGAGAAGGAGCAAGAGGAGCTCCGCCGGGAGATCGCGGAGCTTGAGGCGATCCTGGGCTCCCCCGCGCTGCTACGTGCCCTGGTGTCCGACGAACTCGGCGAGATCGCGGAGAAGTACGGCACACCGCGCCGGACCGTCCTGCTGGAATCCGAGGCCGTCTCCCCCACCGTCGCCGCGGCACTGGGCGCAGCGGCCGGGGCCAAGGGCAAGGCCGCACCGCTGGCCCTTGAGATCGCGGACGATCCTTGCTGGGCCATCCTCACCGTGTCCGGGCAGATTGCCCGCACCGCCAACCAGGACAGCCTGGCCGAGGCCGGACCGCGGACCCGGCATGACGTCTTCTCCTCCGTGGTCAAAACCACCGCCCGCGGCGAGATCGCCGCCGTGACCTCGCAGGGCCGCATGCTGCGCCTGCAGGTCATGGACATGCCTGTGCTGCCGCCAACCTCGGGTACCCCCAACATGGCCGGCGGGGTAGCGGCCAAGGATTTCATCACTTTGCTCAAGGGGGAATCGCTGGTGGCCTTCGCGCCGCTGGACCAGGTTCTGGCAATCGGAACCGCCCAGGGCGTGGTCAAACGGGTGCAGCCGGACTATCCGCTGAACCGCGAAGACTGGGAAGCGATCGCGCTCAAGGACAAGGACACCGTGGTGGGCGTTGCCCCCGCCGGGTCCGACGACGACGACCTCGTCTTCATCACGCGCCAGGCCCAACTGCTGCGCTTCAGTGCCTCCGCCGTCCGCCCGCAGGGCCGGACCGCCGGCGGCATGGCCGGGATCAAGCTGGCCGCCGGGGACCGGGTGATGTTCTTCGGGACCGCCAGCCCCGCTGACGCCGCCGCCGTCGTCGTGACCATCGCGGGGACGGAAGGCGCGCTGCCGGGCACAGCCCCCGGGGCCGCGAAGGTCACCGCCCTGGCCGAGTACCCGGTCAAGGGCCGGGCGACTGCCGGGGTGCGGGCACACCGTTTCCTCAAGGGCGAGGACACGCTGCTGCTCGGCTGGGCTGGGCACGGTCCGGCCAAGGCGTCCTCCCTGGCAGGTGTGGCGCGCTCACTCCCCGGCGAGCATGGCCGCCGCGACGGCTCCGGCATTCCGCTGTCCCAGGCGATCGACGCCATTGGACCCAGCATGGCGTGGTCAGAGGACCCGGAAGCCGGCAACGACACGTAGGACCGCGGACGAACGAAACCCGGCCGGCGGCGCTGTCGCGCTCCGGCCGGGATTCGTGATCCGGCGTTGCCTCCGGCGATCTCAGTCCCGGAAGCCTTGCCCGCATCCTGTGGGCCGGCGCTAGGGCATGTGGTTGAGGCTCAGGATGTTGCCCTCCGTGTCCAGGAACCACGCGGCCGAGCTTCCGTCCGGAGTGGTGGCGATGCCGTCCTCCGTTTTTAGGCCCGGGAAGTCGTATTCCTCGAAGACGACTCCCTTGGCTCGGAGTTCCGCAACGGCACCCGGAAGGTCATCGACCACCCAGCCGATCTGCGTGTTCTTGGCCGTTCCGGCATTGGGCGTCTGGTACAGGAGGAACCCGGTACCGCCGCCGCACTTGTACTGCAGGTTGTCCTCGGCATCCGCGTTCTCGGGTTCGAGTCCGAGCTTATCGCGGTAAAAATCCCGTGCACGGGCGATGTCCGCTGCCGGTAGCACTGCGCCGACTTGCTTGTCCTTGAGCATGGCTATTCTCTTTCCAGGCCCGCCCCCCGGAAGGAATGATACTCCTCCACATCCCCCACGTACCTGAGAAACCGCGAGGCCGATTTCCTTGGCCGGCGGGGCACGGCCGGGCATGCGCGCACTCGATATCCGTGAGTGCGTGTAGCTCGAGGCTCCCGGGGCGGGGAGGCCTTCGGACTCTACCGGGCAGCCGGGGTCGGCCAAAGAATCGGAATAGCAATGGTCTGAGGCGAAAGGGCACCGGTCTTGATGTGGGGCTACGGCATGAATATGGCCTGGATGTGGATGTGGGGCATACTCCTGCTCATCGGCATAGCGCTGCTGGTACTGGTCGCCGTGCGCATGTTTGCCGGAGGCGGCAGTCACAGCGGGATGCAGGGACCGCAGGGGCCCTACCCGGGCAGGAGCCGGGCCCGGCAGATCCTCGATGAACGCTTTGCCCGGGGTGAACTGACGGCGGAGCAATACCGCGAGCAGCTAAAGGTTCTCGGCGAGGACCAATAGTGCTCCCAATGAGCCGCCGGAACGCGCTCCTGCTGGGCGGCCTCGGCACGGCAGCCGTAGCCGCCGGCGGAGCCGGGCTCTGGTGGACGGTCAGTTCCCGGTTCGCGTCCGTCGCGGGCGGAGACTTCACCGAGCCGAAGCAGCTGCGCAGCAGCAACGGACAGTTGCAGGTCCGGCTCGAAGCGTCAGCTGGCTCAGTGCAGCTCGGCGGCCAGCAGGCCTCGGCGCTTGGCTACAACGGCGGAATCCCCGGCCCAACCCTGCGTTTGAGGGGTGGGGACGTGTTCGCCGTCGAGCTGGTCAACAGCATGGACGTCCCGACAAACCTGCACGTCCACGGACTCCACGTTTCACCCCAGGGCAACGGAGACAACGTTTTCAACGTCGTCGAGCCCGGCCACTCGTTCCGCTACGATTACCGGCTCCCTGCGGATCACCCGCCCGGCGTGTACTGGTACCACCCCCACCATCACGGCATGGTCGCCGATCAGATTTTCGCCGGCCTGTTCGGTGCGATCATCGTCGAGGACGCACAGCCCGTGGACGTCAGCCGCGAGCGGGTGATGGTCGTCTCTGACATCACCCTGGACGGCTCCGGAACCGTCGCCGGCCCCTCGCCCATGGACCGAATGCTCGGCCGGGAAGGTGAACTTGTCCTGGTCAACGGCCAAAGCAACCCGAAACTTTCCGCCCGGCCGGGCGAGCGTGAGCGGTGGCGGATCGTGAACACCTGCGTGGCCCGCTACCTGCAGCTGCGCCTAGACGGGCAGCAGATGCAGCTCCTCGGCATGGATTCCGGCCGCTTCCCCACACCCCGGAACGTGGACGAGGTGCTGCTGGCGCCGGGCAACCGTGCAGATGTCCTGGTCACAGCTGTCGAGGGCGACGCCACTCTCGGTGCCGTCTACTACAACCGTGGCGGCATGGCCGGCGTGATGGGACCGGCAGGGCCAGCCCCCAACGGCGCGCAGGGCATAGGGGACCTCGTGCTGGCGACCCTCTCGGTCTCCGGCGCCCCGGCCGCTCCTCCTCCGGCGGTGCCGGCCCGGCCCGCAGCGGCAGACCTGAGGACCGCGGCCGTTGCCGCTCGCCGGCAGCTGACCTTCGCCGTCGGCGGTATGGGGATGGGAATGACTTTCACCATCAACGGCCGTGAATTCAACGCAAGCCGGACGGACACCACCGTGGCCGCGCAGACGGTGGAGGAGTGGACCCTGATCAATCCCAGCCCGATGGACCATCCTTTCCACCTGCACGTCTGGCCGATGCAGATCATCGAAGAACAGAGGCAGGCGCCGGGCCAGCCCGTCTGGCGTGACGTCGTCAACATACCCGCCAACGGACAGGTGCAGGTCCGGATCCACTTCAAGGATTTCACCGGCCGCTCCGTGTACCACTGCCACATCCTGGACCACGAGGACCAAGGAATGATGGGCGTCATCGAAGTCCGCTAGCCCAGCGGGAGCAAGTATCCCGACGACGGCCCGGCCAATGCGCAGCCTGTAGCCTTAACCTGGCTACCGTCCAACACTGCCAACCGGAGGGAGAATGCCATGGCCGCAGCTTTCATGGGCCATGCCGCAACCGCCCTTCGCCGCGGATTCCTGCTAGTGGGCCTGCTGGCGGTCATGGCTGGATTCCTCGGGATGCACATCATGACCGGAATGCATGGCGCTCATGCCATGACCGCGGTGACATCCTCCGCGGAAACCGCGGGGTCGTCTTCCCGGCCGGAGACCAACCTCGCACCTCATCCGGCCGCCCATGCCCTGCAAGAGCGCACCATGGGCCATGACTCCGTGGCTCCGCGCCCTGCGACCCCAGCCGGTCCCGACCTGACGGCCGACAGCCGGGCCGCTGCCCCAGCGGCTTCGTGCGTATGCCAATCGAACTGCGCCGACGCTGCGTCAATGCACTCGGTCTGTGTGCCCTCGGCGGCAATGACGTCCCTGGCCGCGCCCCCGCCTGGCACGGCACCGGCCTCAATGCACAACCCGGACACGCACGCCGACGCCGCCGTCTGGGCCTACTGCTATCTCCCCGCAAGTCCTTCACCGGGCGATCTGTCCATCAGCCGGACGTAAGACGGGATCGCGCCGTGTCGTGCCCGGCGTCCCTACTTACCCGACACGCTCCATCCCGTTCTTCCAGCGGCGCGGGCGTGTCATCCGCAGGCGTGCCACGACGCCGATTGATGATTGAAGGACTTGACCCCATGAAGAAAACCCTGACCATTTCTGCCACAA
This sequence comes from Arthrobacter sp. 01T425, assembly GCF_056398725.1. Classification (NCBI taxonomy): domain Bacteria; kingdom Bacillati; phylum Actinomycetota; class Actinomycetes; order Micrococcales; family Micrococcaceae; genus Arthrobacter; species Arthrobacter sp. 01T425. Next base: position 263,538 of record NZ_JBFTPY010000003.1, read on the forward strand.
TTTCTGCCTTCGGCATTTCCGCCGCCATCGCCCTTGCCGGCTGCGCCGGCACCTCCGGAAGCACACCCACTAACACCATGCCGGGCATGGTCAGCGGCGGCATGGGCATGGCATCCAGCTCAGCCCCCGCAACCGCAGGCCACAACGCGGCAGACACCATGTTCACCCAAGGGATGATTCCGCACCACGCCCAGGCCGTGGAAATGAGCGACATGATGCTCAGGAAACAGGGCATGGACGCGCGGATCACCGCACTCGCCACCAAGATCAAGGCCGCACAGGCACCCGAAATCGCGCAGATGACGGGCTGGCTCAAGACCTGGAACGAACCCACCCAGATGGCGTCCGGCCATGGCATGGGCGACGGGATGATGGGCGACGACGACCTCAAGACGCTCGACGCCGCCCAGGGCAACGACGCGGCCAAGCTGTTCCTGGCCCAGATGATCGCCCACCACGAGGGCGCGGTGATGATGGCCAAGACTGAAAGCAGCCAAGGCAAGAACTCGGACGCCATCAGCCTCAGCAAGGCAATCGTGACCGCCCAGGAAGCTGAAATCCAGGAGATGAAGGACCTGCTGGCCAGCCTCTAGCAGCGTCCCGGCCCCGGTCCGTCTTCGGACCGGGGCCGTCAACTGGGCGGCCACGGCCGACGTCGTCAAAGCATCGGCCGACGGCGGTGCTGCTTTGGCCTCGTACCTGGGTGCCGCACCGGCTGCAGCGACGGGTCGGGATGCCCGGCGGAACAAATGCACCTACACTGCTGGAATGCCTATCATTCCGGATTCCAAGGACTGGACTTGGGTCCTGTCGCGGCCCTGCCCCGAGTGCGGTTTCGATGCCTCCGCCGCGACCCCGGCCACGGCGCCGGGGATCGTCATCAGCATGCTCCCGCGGTGGCGTGCAGCCCTCCGACGTCCGGACGCGACGGAACGGCCCAACGAGGCAGCGTGGTCCGTCCTCGAGTATGGCTGCCACGTCCGGGACGTCTTCACGCTTTTCGATCACCGCCTGTCCCTCATGTTGTCCGAGGACGATGCCCGGTTCGATGACTGGGACCAGGACAAGACGGCAATCGAGCAGGACTACGCCAACGCCGATCCAGCCCAGGTCGGCGTCGAGTTGACGGCCGAGGGCGAGCAGATTGCAGCGTCCTTCGCACGGGTAACGGAGGAGGATTGGGTCCGCTTGGGGACCCGGAGCAACGGCTCAGTGTTCACTGTCCTGACCTTCGCGCAGTATTTCCTGCACGACGTCGTCCACCATCTCCACGACGTGGACGGCTAACGCGAAGAACCAGCGCGCGGACGGCCGGCGGGCAGGCGCAGGTCTGCGGTTCCCCGAGGCGGCCCCTACGGCGCTGCCGGCTGAAGCTCCTTGTCCCACGCCATGCTCCGGTTGACGGCCACATAGCCCATCTTGATGTAGAGCGCGAGGGCCCCGGTCGGGTTCTCCGAGTCGACATCCAGCGAGGCCACGTCCATGCCCGCGGCCGCGAAGCGGCGCATGGCATCGGCCAAAAGCACCTGCGCGATGCCCCGGCCACGGTACTCCCGCCGGACGCCGAGGAGCTCCGTGTAGCCTTCGCGGAAGCCGCGGGTCAGGGCGGCCCCGACGTCGTGGGTGGCCAACTGGTACCCGGCCACCGTGCCGGTAGAACGGTCCAGCACGACGCCGCTCAGGTCCGGCCGGGCCTGCGGATCATTCACCACAAAGCCCCAACCCTCCTGGTCGCGGGGCTCGCTGCCCCAGTGGTCCCGGAATGCCGCGTTGTGCGCCAGCCGCACCGGTTCATGCAACTCCGGACCAAAAGTGACGAGCTCCAGTCTGGGGTCCAGGGAGGATTCAGGCACAGCCTGGTTCAGTGGCCGGTGCATCTCGTTGTAATAGCGGACAACGCCGTAGCCGGAACCGGCAAACAAGGTGGCCTGGTGCTGGTGCTGCTGTTCGGTATGGAGCCGTAGTCTCGGGCGCGGGACGTCCCCGTTCCCCCCGTCCTCGGCAAAGCGGTCCCTGGTCCGCTGTTCCATCCAGCCCAGCAGCGAGGTGCCGATCCCGCTCCCCTGCCACTCGGGGTCAACGCAGCCGGAGCCGTTCGCCTTGTCACCGTCGCGGTTCTTGGTGATCCGGCCGTAAGCCCGGGCAACGCCCTCCGGATCGAAGCCGATGATGGTGTTTGCCGTTGCCGGGTTATTTTTCGACTCCAGGATCTGTTCCAGATCCGCCTGGCGTTCGAACCAGACGGGTTGCTCGACGGCGGCCGTGCGGGCAATCAGCCCGGCCCACGCGTCGAGGTAGCGGCGCTCCGCCGGCCGCCAGGACAGCCGGGGATCGAGCGCGGGCCGGGGGTGGAGCTCGCCGTTGCGGTTCATGGCAACAGGCTAATAGGCGGGTTACCCGCGCGCCAGCACGGCCGCCGCCGCTGGACCCTCCCCCGCGGCGCCCACGGCGGCAGCCGCGGCTGCGGCGTCCAGGTCCAGCCTGGTGTCCGCGGCGTCGATATCGTCCGGGTTGTGGGTGACCAGGACAACGGTCCGGTCGCGCAGCCCGTCGCGCAATTCGGCGAGCATGAGCCTGCCTGACTCCGCATCGAGGTGCGCCGTCGGTTCATCGAGCAGGATGACGTCGGCCCCGGTCATGAGCGTGCGCGCAACGGCCAGGCGCGTACGCTCTCCGCCGCTGAGGAAGGCCCCGCCCGGGCCGATCCGGGTGTCCAGGCCGTCCTCGAGCCGGGCCAGCATCGGGCCGAGTCCGACGGCGTCGAGGGAAGCCCGCATCTGCTCGTCCCCGTTGGCCACCACGGCGCCGCCGGGTCCTCGCTGCGCACTGTCCGTCCTGGCGGGAGCTGGCTCCGGCCGCGCCAGGAGAAGGTTGCCGCGGATGGTCGAATCGAACAGGTGTGCCTCCTGCGGGCACCAGGCGGCGCGTCCGCTCAGGTACAGGTGGCCGCCGGCCGCCGGCAGGAACCCCAGGACCGTGGCCAGCAGGGTCGATTTGCCGGAGCCGGAGGCGCCGGTGACGGCCAGCCAGCGGCCGGGGCCGGCCTCGGCCGTGAGTCCGCTGAAGACATTTCCGCCGCCAGGCCACGCGGCAGCGAGGTCCACGAGTTCAATCCCTGGCCGGCCGCCGGGCCGCGAAGCCACGGGTACCAGTCCGCCCGTTGCGGCGCCGCCGTCCGCGTCACTGTCCGCCCCGGCCTCCAGGACTCCTGCCGCGCCGATCCGCCGCATCACGGCGCGCAGCGCGGGATACTGCCGCACGGCCGTGGTGATGGCCGCGTAAGGGTCCACCAAGGCCAGCTGCACGAGGACGACGACGGCAACAGTCTCCGGTTTGACCGCGCCGCTCAGGGCGAGCGGGGCGGCCAGCACTGCGCTGGCCAGGGCGGCCCCGGCACAGGCCAGGACGGTCAGGGCCTGGCCGAGACCCTCCGCCCATGCCGACCGTTGTGAGGCTGCCGTCGCGGCCCGGTCCGCCCGGCCAATCGCATTGAGCACGGGGGCGCTGACGCCGTTCGCGTGCAGTTCCGCGCGGGCGTCCAGGGCTGCGGCAACGTGACGGAGCACGCCGGAACGGAGGCTTTGTTCGGTGCCGGCAGACATGCGGTCGGCGGCCAACGCCAGGGCGGGGGCAACGACGATGCTCAGCAGCGCTGCCGCGGCCACGGCAGGCAGCGCATCGGGAAGCAGCAGTCCGATCCCGGCCACTGCGGCCGCGGCGACAGCGACGGCGGTCACGGGCGGCAGCACGACGCGGGGCAAAAGCTCGCGGACCGTGTCGACGTCGTCCACCACCGTGCCGAGTACGTTGCCGCCCTGCAGGAGCCGGCGCAGGGACAGCGCCCGGCGGCTCAGCGACTCCCAGAGCCGGCCCCGGAGCCGGGTCAAGGCGGCGAACACGGCATCGTGCAGCAGCAACCGCTCGGAGTACCGCAGGCACGCCCGGCCGACGCCGAAAAACCTCACGCCGACGATCGCGGTGAGCAGGTACAGGATGGGCGGCTGTTCACTGGCCCGGATGATGAGCCAGCCGGACAGCCCCGCGAGGGCGACGGCGAACAGGGCCGCCAACGTGCCTACGGCTCCGGCGGCGGCGAACCGGCCCTTGACCGGGGCCAGCAGGCGACGCAGCTGGGCAGGGACCGAACCGGACGGGCCCGCCGCGCCGGAGCCGGAGCAGGATCCGGATCCGATTGAGCTGACCGAACCGGCGGCCGCGGCAGGAGCGGTGCAGGTTTCGGGGCGGCCCGGGGCCGGGCCCGTATCCGCGGTCGGGGTTGGGTCCGGGCTGTGGCTTTGGCCCGGCGCCGCGGCGTCCACGAGGAAGGGCGCCCGGGTGGCCGCCGCCTGCACGCCCGGCTCTCCCCCGGCGGATGCCGGCAGTGGCGGGACAAGGGCCGGAAGTTCACCGCCGTGGCGGCCGCCGGCGCCCGGCGTAACCGCGACGAGAGTGTCGGCAAGGTCCCGTGTGTGCCGGTCGTGCGCAACGAGCAGCACGGTGACCTTTCCCCGGAGCCCGGCGAGGGCCCGATTGACCAGTGTGGCCGATCCCCGGTCCAGATGGGCGGTGGGTTCATCCAGGAGCAGTACGCGGGCGCCGGCCTCGATCCTCGCCAGCCCGCGGGCCAGAGCAACCCGCCTCAGCTCCCCCGGGCTCAGCTCGGCCGGGTGCTTGGCCGCCAGGTGCCCCGCGCCCACGGCTGCCAGGCACCGCTGCGCTGCCGCATCGGCTTCCGCGCCCGCCTCGGTGCCGGCCGCGGCGGCGTCGGCTTCATCGTCGGGAACGCCCAGATACAGGCGGATCTCGTCCAGCACCGTGGAAGCCAACATGACGGGATGCTGTGGCACCCAGGCGAGATCCGCCGTCGTGAATCCTCCGAGGCGTCCGGACACGGCGGTCCCTGCATCCGTCCCGATGGTCCCGGCGAGGACTCCGAGCACGGTGCTCTTGCCGGCGCCGCTGGCACCGTCGAGTGCCGTGATCTGGCCGGCGGCGGCGGTGAAGCTCAACGGTCCGACGGCGGCGTCCGTGCGTCCGCCGAAGCGGACGGTCAGTCCGTCCACGGTGACGGCGGGCGGGCCGGCAGCAGGACCGGAGGCCGGCGTCGGATCCAGGGGCGCAGCTCCGGGGTCCGCGAGGACCGCTGTGGTTTCGGCGAGCGCTGCCCGGCCGTCGTCGCTGGCGTGGTGTGCGGTGCCGAGCTCCCGGAGCGGAAGGTAGCAGTCGGGAGCGAGGATGAGCGCAAGCAGCCCTGCCTCAAGCGCCATGTCGCCGTGGACCAGGCGGACGCCGATGAACACGGCGACGACCGCCACGGAAATCGTCGAGATGAGCTCGAGGGCCAGGGCGGAAAGGAAGGCCGTGCGCAAAGTCCCCATGGTCCGGGAACGATATTCCTCGGACATGTCCTCCAGCGCCTGGCGCTGGGCGGAGGCCCGGCCCAGGCCCACGAGGACGGGCAGGCCTTTGGCGAGCTCGAGCATGTGCCCGGAGAGCCGTGCCAGCGCGGACTGGGCGTCCCTGACACGTTCCTCGGTGTACCGCCCGATCAGGATCATGAACAGCGGCACCAGCGGCACCGTCAGCACGATCACCACGGCGCTGACCCAGTCGGCGAACAGGATGCGGGCGCCCAGCAGCAGCGGAATGGCCGCGCAGTTCACCAGCGCGGGCAGGAACTGGGTGTAGTAGCTATCCAGGGCGTCCAGCCCCCGGGTGGCCAGCACGGCGAGGCCGCCGTCGGCGGGCCCGGCAGACCGCGTGCCGTTCCTGAGCGCCTGCTCCAGCAGTTGGGAGCGCAGCTCCTCCTTCACTCCGAGCGCCGCCCGGCGTGAGGCCACGGACTGGCCCCATACCGTCAGTGAGCGCAGCACCGCCCCCGCGGCGCCCAGAACCAGCTGGTCTGCCCAGGCGGGGTCATGAGCGGCGAGCCCGGCGAGCATCGATGCCACAGCCTGCGCCATGAGCACGAGCGAGAGGGCTTTCAGGGCGGCAAGCAGTCCCAGCAGGTAGAGGGCGGAACGGGTCGAGGGGCCGGCGGGGAACGGTCTCATCTGGGAAGTTAGTCCTTCGGTGCCAGCGCTTTGGCGGCGATCGCGGGAAGGAAGCTGTGCGCCTCCGGGATATGCGCTGCGCTCACCCGGCGCCGGAACACCCAGTACGTCCAGGCCTGGTACGCCAGGACCAGCGGCAGCCCGATGCAGGCCACGATGCTCATCAGGCCCAGGGTGTAGTCCGAGGACGAGGCGTTGGAGACGGTGAGATTGAACGCGGGATCCAGCGTGGACGGAAGGACCACGGGGAAGGCGGCACCGAAGATGGAGGCGCTGCCGAGCAGGAGGAATGCACCCAGCGACATGAAGGCACGGCCTTCGGCACCCTTGCGGGCGAAATTCCACGCCAGGACTGCGGCGGCGACGGCGCCGACCACGGCGGCGATGGTCCACGCCTCGCCGCTGAGGAGCTGGAGGCTCACCGCCCAGCCGGCCATGGGCAGCAGCAGCACGGGCAGCAGCCGGACGAACCAGGCCCGCGCCCGGTGGCGTACCTCGCCGTCGGTCTTCAGGGCCAGGAACCCGAGACCGTGCAGGAGGGAAAATCCGACGACGGCGAGCCCGCCGAGCACGGCGTAGCCGCTGAACCAGGCAAACGGGCCGCCCTCTCGGTCGCCGTTGGCGTTCAGCGGCAGTCCCGTGGTGGTCAGGGCCAGTGCGGCGCCGACGCCGAAGGCCGCGACGAACGACCCTGCCGAGATGGCCCAGTCCCAGCGGGCGCGCCACCGGGGGTTGTCCACCTTGCCGCGGTATTCGAAGGCGACCGCCCGGAAAATGAGCGCCACGAGGACCAGCAGGAGTGGCAGGTACAGGGCGGAGAACAGCGAGGCGTACCAGAGCGGAAACGCCGCGAAGGTGGCGCCGCCGGCGGTCAGGAGCCAGACTTCGTTGCCGTCCCAGACCGGGCCGATCGTGTTGATCAGGACGCGGCGTTCCGTGTTGTTCCGGGCGAATCCCTTCATCAGCATGCCGACGCCGAGGTCGAAGCCCTCGAGGAAGAGATAGCCCGTCCACAGCACCGCGATGGCAACGAACCAGATGGTGGGTAGCAGTTCCATGCTGAGAATCCTCTGCGTATTTTTCGTGTGGGTTGCTGGGTGGTGGGTTGCCGGGCGGGCGCCTAGTAGGCGAACGCCAGGACGTCGTCGTCGGGTTTGCCGGGACCGCCCCGGGGGGTGGTGTCCTCGTTTTCGTCAACGGGAGCGTGGGCAAGTTCCGGCATGGCCGAGGCCACGCCGCCGCGGATGTACTTGACCAGGAGCTTGACCTCCACCACCAGCAGCACAGCATAGATGGAGGTCAGGACCACAAGGGAGGTCAGGATCTCTCCGGCCGAAACACCCGGTGAGACGGCCGCGGCGGTGAACATGAAGACCTGGTCGATGCCGCTGGGGTCCGGGTTGGGAGCGACGACGAACGGCTGGCGGCCCATCTCGGTAAAGATCCAGCCCGCCGCGTTGGCACCAAACGGTGCGAGAATCCCGAACACCGCCAGGCGCATGAGGCCGCGGGAGGCCGGCACGGTTCCCTTGCGGGTGGCCCACAGTGCCAGGAGGGCGGCGAGGGCGGCCACGCCGCCGAAGCCGATCATCATCCGGAAGCCCCAGTAGGTGACTTCCATGACGGGCACGTACTGGATTTGCTGTCCGGCGCGGTCCCCGTAGATGGGGTTGTCCGGCAGGGTGGTGCCGTACTTGGCCTGGTACTCGCCCAGCAGGCTGTTGACGCCCTTGACCTCCGTGGTGAAGTCGCCCTTGGCCAGGAAGGACAGGATGCCGGGGACCTCGATCACGGCCACGATGTCATCGCAGTTCTTGGCGCCGAGGTTGCCGACGCTGAGGACCGAGAAGCCGGTGCCATCATGGCAGGCAGCCTCGGCGGCGGCCATCTTCATGGGCTGCTGCTCGAACATGAGCTTGCCCTGAAGATCTCCGGTGACGGCGGTGCCCGCGAAGGAAATCATGGCGACGACGGCGCCGATCCTCAGCGAGCGGATCCAGACGGTGTGGTCACTGCGGTCCCGGCCGAGGATGCCGGCGGCTTCGCCGGGGATCACCTTGCCGTCGCCCCCGATGGTGTCGATGCCGTCGTGGCGGCGGCGCCACAGGTGGTACCAGGCAATGCCGAGCAGGAACCCGCCGGCGACGGCGAGGGCGCCGAAGAGAGTGTGGGGCACGGCCACCAGGGCCGTGTTGTTGGTGAAGACGGCCCACGCGTCGGTCATGACGGGCCGGCCGTTGACCATTTCGACGCCGACGGGGTGTTGCATCCAGCTGTTGGCCACGATGATGAAGTAGGCCGAGAAGACGGAACCAATGACGGCGATCCAGAGGCAGGCCAGGTGGACGGCGGGCTTGAGCTGTTTCCAGCCGAAGATCCACAGGCCCAGGAAGGTTGACTCGACGAAGAACGCCAACAGCGCTTCCAGGGCCAGCGGGGCGCCAAAGACGTCACCGACAAAGCGGCTGTACTCGCTCCAGGCCATGCCGAACTGGAACTCCTGCACGATGCCGGTGGCCACGCCCATGATGAAGTTGATCAGGAAGAGCTTGCCCCAGAACTTGGTCATGCGCAGATATTCCGGCTTGCCGGTGCGGTACCAGAGCGTCTGGATCACAGCCACCACCAGCCCGAGGCCGATCGTGAGCGGCACCATCATGAAGTGGTAGACCGTGGTGATTCCGAATTGCCAGCGTGCGATTTCCAAGGCGTCCAAGGCAGTCCCTACTTTTGGCTAGGTCCGAGCAACTTCTACGTGGCGTAGAAGTAATTCTTCTACAGAGTGTAGAACACATCGTCGCTTCCCCGTAACTCAGACTCCCACGGCACGTCACGGCCTGCAATGGAACAAAGACCCTCTCCCGCCGCCGCGGGCCGGCGGGGCGACACGCCGGGCGGCCGTGTTCTACTTCATGTAGAAAGAATGCGCAAAACGCGGTAAATTTGTAAACGAAGTATTCACACACACCGCCCCGGCAGGCACCAGCAGTTTCCCAGCATGACGCCGGCGCGGCAGGCATAGAAGGATGTACGCAATGGCAAGTCTCGGTGAACTGGAACGGGCAGTGATGGACCTGCTCTGGGCAGGCCAAGAAGCTGCGACAGCCAACACGCTGCGGGACCTCCTCGCACAAAGCACCCAGCCCCAGGACGGCAGCGCCGGACACGTGGGCAAAGACCTCGCGGTCACCACGGTGCTGACCGTACTCTCGCGCCTTGAGCGGAAGGGTCTGGTGGAACGCGAACGCGGTACCCGCCCGCACCGCTACCAGGCCGTCTCGAGCCGTGCGGACCACACCGCGGAACTCATGCACGAGGTCCTCGGCTCCGCTCCGGACCGCGAAGCCGTCCTGGCCCGGTTCATTGGTTCCGTCACGGATAACGAGGCAGAAACCCTGCGCAAGCTTTTGGGCCGCAGCTAGCGCCCGATGTTCTGGACCTCATATTTTCTGGCGGTCCTGGCGATAGCATTGGCGTGGCCGGTGCCTGTCCTCCTCTCCCGTGCCCAGTGGCCGGCCCGCTCCCCCTTCACGGCGATGCTGTTGTGGCAGGCGATCGCGCTGGCCGGTGGCCTGTCCATGATCGGCGCCATGCTGGTTTACGGGCTCGAGCCGGTCGGGGACAACCTGCTCTCCGGCCTGCGGGCGCTGGCTGGCATGGTCTTCCACAATGCCCCCACCACGGAACTGGGTTTCTGGCACATCTTTGCGCTCTCGGCCGCGGCCCTGCTGACGGCGCACCTGGTATTTACCCTGCTGCTGACCTACTACAAGATCCAGCGCCAGCGCCGCCGCCACCGCGAGCTGCTGGACCTCCTGGCGTCTCCGTCCTCCGACGGCCCGGGGACGATGGTCCTGAACGTGGACTCGCCGGTGGCGTACTGCCTGCCCGGCGGCGCACGGTCCGTGACGGTTCTCTCCGACGGCCTCATGGCCGCCCTGGAGCCCGATGAGTTGCGTGCCGTGCTAATTCACGAGAACGCCCACCTGAGCCAGCGCCACCACCTCCTGCTGTGGGCCTTCGCCGCGTGGCGCCAGGCGCTGCCGTGGCTGCCCACCACCCGGCTGGCGCAGGAGTCGGTCAACTCCCTGATCGAGATGCTGGCCGACGACGTCGCGCTCAAGACGGAGAGCAAGGCGACCCTGATCAGGGCGATTGCCATTGTGGCCAGCGGGTCCCCGGCCACCCCCGCGGTGCGCCTGGCGTTCGGCGAGCCCGGCGTGGCCGACGGCGACCCCAGCCAGCCCGGCGCCACCGGAGGCAGCGGCTCGGCGGGCACGACGGCGTCACGCGTCAGCCGCCTGCTCTCGCCGCAGCCGCCGTTGTCGGAACCGCTGCGCGCCGCTGTCCTGGCCTGCTGTGTGCTGCTCCTGGCAGTGCCGACGGCCCTGCTGCTGGTCCCCGGCCTGCTCGGCTAAGTCCGGCCCCCTGCCAGTCTTATCATCCGGCCCCCACGCCGGACCGCCCCGCCACAGGAGCGGCGGAGCGGCCGGTTTCGCGCCAGGATAGCCATCTGCGCCGCTATTTCAGCAGCTTGCTGGCCTTGAATTGGAGGTCGACGTTGCCGGACCCGTTGCCCTTGGACGTTCCATTGATCGCCGATGTGGTCATGGCGAAGGTCAGTGTCGAATGGGCGATCGCGTCGGCCATTTGCTCCAGCACAGTGGTGTTGACGTTGGCGAGAGTGTCGCAAGCCTGGTGGTAGCAGGCGTCATGAGCCACGTTCGGTGTCCCGCCGAACACTGCCGCTTCCGCCGCCGTCTTAAGGTCTTCCGCGCCGGTGAACAGGCCACCCGCCGGAATCCCGTTGTTGATGAATCCGGAGTAGTCCGAGCGCCCGTCGAACTGGGTCGGCGCAGTAGGCAGGTTCTGGGACTTGAAGTAGTCCAGGAAGACCTTCTCTACGAGCCCGGAGCCATTGGGGCCCATCGTGCCGAAGGAGGAGCCGTCGCCGTCGTAGACGAACCGCACAAAGTTCGGCGAGCCGACCATGTCGAAGTTGAGGTTGACCGCGTGCGCCTTGATCTGGCTCGCCGTCAGCTGGGATGTGTAGAAGTCGGAGCCGACAAGTCCGGGCTCCTCCCCTCCCCAGAAGGCGAAGCGGACCCTGTTCACGGGGGTCTGGCCCGACGCCTTCAGCTGGATCGCCGTCTCGAGGATGGAGGCTGTCCCGGTGCCGTTGTCGTTGATGCCCGGCCCTTCCGGCACGGAATCCAGGTGAGCCCCCACCAGGACGGTGCGGTCCGCGCGTCCGCCGGTGTCGGCCAGGATGTTGAACGAGGTCAGCTTGGTGACGGTGGAGTTCACGGCGAGGTGCATGCTGACGCCGTTCAGCCCGGCGAGTTCGGCGCCGGTGGCGAAGCTGGTGCTGACCACCGGGATACCTGCCTGAGGCGCGTCCAGCGTGCCGCCGAAGAGGGCAAAGCGCTCGTCCGCCGGGTCCGCATTGCCCTGGTTGAAGATGATGACGCCGGCCGCCCCGGCCGCGGCGGCGTTGTCCGCCTTGATCCGGAAGGTGCAGGTGCCGCGCTGGATCAGGGCGATGTTGCCCGCCGTGAACCCGCCGAAGTCGGCTGCCTCGCAGCCGCTGGTGGAGGCCCGGTCGCCGGCCAGGTTGATGTCGACGGCGCTCAGCGGGGCCGTGACGTTGCCGGAACCGGAATAGTTCATATCGAGGAAGCCGTCCGGGGCGTCATAGGCGTAGGTCCGCGGGGATGGCGAGAGGCGCTCCATCGACGCCGAGACGGTGTCGTAGCGCTCGTAGGGGAAGGTTTGGCGGACCGGGGTGTAGCCGGCGGCCCACAACTTGCGCTCGATGTACCGGGCGGAGGCTTCGTATCCCGGAGTGCTGGCAGCCCGCGTGCCACCGTTGGCGTCCGCGACGGCCTGGAGGGCCGCGAGGTGTTTCATGATGTTTGTTGCCGACACGGCAGCGCGCAGGGGTGCCGTGTTTGTTCCGTTGTCAGCGAGTGCGGGCGGCGCAAGGCTGGCCGCCAGTCCGATCGAGGCGGCGATGGCCGCACGGCGGATATTCCGGCGTTGCTTCATAGGGTTCTCCTGGATTCGGCTGCGGAATCCAATCCGGGCGTCCTTGCCCGCAAGGGTGAGATGAAGCTATCGGAAGCACCTTGGGCAAAGGTTCAGAGAACCAGACGCCGGCGAAGCAGCCGCGACGGCACAGATATCCGTCGCCGGGCCCGTCCCCGCCGACGGAACGTCAGGCGTCGATGCGCTCCCGGTCCAGATTGGCGGCGCCTGCAATGATGAAGTCCTTGCGCGGCGCCACGTCCGAGCCCATGAGGAGGTCGAAAGTCTCTTCGGCCTGTTTGGCGTTCTCGATCCCGACCTTGCGGAGCGTCCGGTGCCGCGGGTCCATGGTGGTTTCGGCCAGCTGCTCGGCATCCATTTCGCCCAGCCCCTTGTACCGCTGGATGGGCTCCTTGTAGCGCTTGCCCTCCTTGGCGAGCCGCGCCAGCAGGACATGGAGCTCAGCCTCGGAGTAGGTGTAGATCATCTCGTTGGCCTTCTGGCCGGCGTTGACGACCTCCACCCGGTGCAGCGGCGGGACGGCGGCGAAGACGCGCCCCTCGTCGATCATCGGACGCATGTAGCGGAAGAAGAGCGTCAGGAGCAGGGTCCGGATGTGGGCGCCGTCGACGTCGGCGTCGGTCATCAGGATCACTTTGCCGTACCGGGCGGCGCTGATGTCGAACGTGCGGCCGGAACCGGCCCCCACCACCTGGATCAGGGCAGCGCACTCGGCGTTGGAGAGCATGTCCCCCACCGAGGCTTTCTGGACGTTGAGGATTTTGCCGCGGATCGGCAGGAGCGCCTGGAAGTCGGAGGACCGCGCCAGCTTGGCGGTGCCGAGCGCGGAGTCACCTTCGACGATGAACAGTTCGGAGCGTCCGACGTCGTCGGTACGGCAGTCGGCCAGCTTGGTGGGCATGGAGGAGGTTTCCAGCGCATTCTTGCGGCGCTGGGTTTCCTTGTGGACGCGCGCCGAGATGCGGGACTTCATCTCGCTGACGATCTTTTCCAGCAGCAGCGCGGACTGGGCCTTGTCGTTGCGGTTGGCGGAGGTCAGCTTCGCGGTGATCTCCTGTTCCACCACCTTGGCCACAATGGCCCGGACGGCGGAGGTGCCCAGGATTTCCTTGGTCTGGCCCTCGAACTGCGGTTCGGCCAGCCGGACGGTCAGGACCGCGGTCAGGCCGGCGAAGATGTCGTCCTTTTCGATCTTGTCGTTGCCGGCCTTGAGCTTGCGGGCATTGGTCTCCACGGCCTTGCGGAAGGTCTTGAGCAGGGCCTGCTCGAAGCCGGACTGGTGGGTGCCGCCCTTGGGCGTGGAAATGATGTTGACGAAGGTCCGGACCGTACTGTCGTAGCCGATCCCCCAGCGCAGCGCGACGTCGACCTCACAGTCGCGTTCGACCTCCGCAAGCTGGCTGTGGCCCTTTTCGTCGAGGACGGGGACGGTTTCCTTGAATTTCCCGGCACCGTGGAGGCGCCAGATATCCGTGACGGCGGGGTCGGCGGCGAGGAAGTCGACAAATTCGGAGATGCCGCCGTCGTGGTGGAAGACCTCTTCATGCGGGCCCGATTCTCCGGGCGTGCCGGCAATCCTGCGTTCATCCCGGACCGTGAGCTTCAGTCCGGGGACCAGGAACGAGGTCTGGCGGGCACGCGCGGCGAGGTCATCGTAGGAGAATTTGGCGTCGGGCGTGAATATCTGCCGGTCCGCCCAGTAGCGGATCCGGGTTCCGGTCACGCCGCGCTTGGCCTTGCCCACGACATCGAGCACAGAGCCGTCGATGAAGGGTTCGAACAGGGTCGCGGGGTCCGGCTTGGTGCCCGGATCCTTGAACCGGCCCGGTTCCCCCCGGCGGAAGGACATCTTGTACGTCTTGCCGCCTCGGTCCACTTCGACGTCGAGGCGGGCCGAGAGCGCGTTGACCACCGAGGCGCCCACGCCATGCAAGCCGCCGGAAGCGGTGTAGGAGCCGCCGCCGAACTTTCCGCCGGCGTGCAGTTTGGTGAAGACGACTTCGACGCCGGTCAGCCCGGTTTTCGGTTCGACGTCCACGGGGATGCCGCGGCCGTCGTCGTGGATCTCGACTGAGTTGTCCGCGTGGAGGATGATCTTGATGTCGTGGCCGAAGCCGGCGAGGGCCTCGTCGACGGAGTTGTCGATGATTTCCCAGAGGCAGTGCATGAGGCCGCGGGAGTCCGTGGAGCCGATGTACATGCCCGGGCGCTTACGGACGGCCTCGAGGCCCTCCAGCACGGAGAGGTGCCGGGCGGTGTAATCAGAACTGGGTGCCACGGGTCGTGAACTCCTTAAAGGATCGGGACAGCCACCGCAGCGTGCGCAGGCGGCAGTCACATAATTTGACGCACTTCCTAGGTTAGTCGGACTCCGGGTGATCGACGGTCTGCCACTCCCCGCGGGGGCTCTCCGGCCACCCGCCGTTACTGAGACGTGATACGCGGACAGCGAAAGTAGGCCATCCGTGCCATGGTTTGGCCACGAATGCTGGTTATATAGGTATACCGATCTACTAAGGAGGCCGAACATGACAACAGCAGTTGCGGACCGCACACTGACCGCCGCAGACCGGTGCGATCGTTGCGGAGCACAGGCATATGTCCGAGTTGTTCTCGGTGCCTCCGGCGGTGAGCTTCTTTTCTGCGGCCACCACGCACGCGCCGTAGAACCGACACTCAAGCCGCTCAGTTCAGACTGGCATGATGAGACTGACCGCCTTCACCAGAAGGCCCCGGTTCCGGTCGACTAGACCGCACCGGCTTCAGCCCGCCGCCCTACAGGGTTCCGGGCGACCTGAGACCACTGCATCAGGGCCCCTCCATACCGGAGGGGCCCTGATTCGTTAAGTGCTGTTTCGTCAGGTGCCGGTTCGGTTAAGTGCCGTGCACCCGGCTGCGGCGGCAAAAAGCAATGCGGGGTCCCTTCCTGCCCGTTCCTCCGGTGAGGATGGGCGGGAAGAGACCCCGCATTGCTGAGAACCTTTACCCGGTCTGCGACCAGTGGCGCTTAGTCCAGGTAGTCGCGCAGGACCTGTGAGCGCGACGGGTGCCGCAGCTTGGACATGGTCTTGGATTCGATCTGGCGGATGCGCTCACGTGTCACACCGTAGACCTTGCCGATTTCGTCTAAAGTCTTCGGCTGGCCGTCGGTAAGGCCGAAGCGCATCGCTACCACGCCGGCTTCGCGCTCGGAGAGCGTATCCAGCACCGAGTGCAGCTGTTCCTGCAGCAGGGTGAAGCTCACGGCATCCGCGGGAACCACGGCTTCGGAGTCCTCGATGAGGTCGCCGAATTCGGAGTCGCCGTCCTCGCCAAGCGGGGTGTGCAGCGAGATGGGCTCGCGGCCGTACTTCTGGACCTCCACGACCTTTTCCGGGGTCATGTCGAGTTCGAGGGCCAGCTCCTCCGGGGTGGGTTCGCGGCCGAGGTCCTGCAGCATCTGGCGCTGGACTCGGGCCAGCTTGTTGATGACTTCCACCATGTGCACCGGGATGCGGATGGTGCGGGCCTGGTCAGCCATGGCGCGGGTGATCGCCTGGCGGATCCACCAGGTGGCGTAGGTGGAGAACTTGAAGCCCTTGGTGTAGTCGAATTTCTCCACCGCACGGATCAGGCCCAGGTTGCCTTCCTGGATCAGGTCCAGGAACAGCATGCCGCGCCCGGTGTAGCGCTTGGCCAGCGAGACGACGAGGCGGAGGTTGGCCTCCAGCAGGTGGTTCTTGGCGCGCTTGCCGTCGTGGATGACGAATTCGAGCTCGCGCTTGAGTTTCGGGTCCATGGTGCCGTCGTCGGCTGCGATCTTTTCTTCAGCGAAGAGACCGGCCTCGATCCGCAGGGCCAGGTCTACTTCCTGTTCGGCATTCAGCAGGGCGACCTTGCCGATCTGCTTCAGGTAGTCCTTGACGGGGTCGGCGGTGGCGCCGGCAGACATAACCTGCTGCACCGGAGCGTCGTCGTCGTCGGCGTCGGAGTAGACGAAGCCGGAGCCGGTGGTGGCCGCGGCCTTGCCGGCGACTTCCTCGCCTTCTACTTCGTCGCCGAGCTCGGCGGCGTCGGGCGTGATGTCGTCGAGATCCTCTTCGGCGTCGACGTCATCGTCAGACGTACTGGCAGAGTTGCCGGCGGCTTCTGCCGCGGCTTTCGCGCCGGGCTTGGGCCCGCGCTTCTTGGGCTCAGGCTTGGCGACTCCGGTTACGGTGTCGCCACCCTCTGCGGAAGCGGCGTCCTTGACAGCCTTGTTGGCTGCGCGCGTGGCGGCGCGCTTGGCGTTGGTCGCCGCCTTCTTCTCCTCAGGGGACAATTCGGCCTGGTCGGCGGGTTCCTTCTTCGCGGAAGACGGGGTCACTGAAAACCTTTCTAGCTGCGGTCTGCGGAATCACCATACGGGCAACACCACTATGACCCTGTCAAGTCCGTGTTCAACATCAGGTGCAACCACGACCAGCAGAGCCACTTAGTAGAACTGCTGGCGCGGCCTTAATGTTCCCTGTTTCCAAGGAACATTTAGGGCACTTGATACACGGACCCAACCGGGTCTCGGCAACCATTGTCTCACGGTTTTCAGGCCGGGTGCCTTTCGCGACGCCGGGTCGGCGATATCGCGGCGGCTTCGCCCGCCGCGTCAGGACCTCATGCCGCGTCCGGGGCAAACTTCTGCCAGGCCGCCTCCCGCCTGGCAGCCCAGCCGCAAAGGGTGCCGCGCCGGCCAAGCTCCGCCAGCAGTTCCGCGAGCCTGTACCCCGGGTGGCCCTGCAGGGCCTGCCGGTAGAGCGCGTCGGCGTAGGAGCCGCGGCCACGGCACCATTCGATCCAGCCCAGCGCCGTCACGGCGGCTGCCGTTGCCTCCCCGTCACCAAGACGGCCGAGCCGTTCCAGGACCCGCTCGAGCCCGACCATCAGGGTCCAGTCCGGAACCGACGGCGCCAGTCCGAGCAGGACTTCCCCGTAACCGGGAACAGCCCCGGCTGCAGGCACGGCGCCGCCGGCGGACCCGCCGCTGCCGGGTGCCACCGGCAGGGGTATCCGCGGAGCGGACTTGGACCGGGAAGTGCGGCCGGACATTGGACCCGGCAGGGGGCTGGGCGTGGGTCGGAGCCGTGAGGCGGGCGTGTTATCGGGGAAAGCGGCGGACCCGGGGTCCGGGTCGAAGATACCGAAGTCCTCGGCGCCGCGTTCGGCCGCAGACCGTCCGGCGGCCGCCATCACCAGGACCGCATCCCGCCATGACGGAATGCACAGGCTGGCCCGCAGGTAGCCGGCGAGTTTCGGTGAGAGCTGAAGCGGCCGGCCAATGGTCCAGGGATCGGGCGTCCCGGAGCCGGTGGTTCCGGCGTCGGTCCCGGAGCCGGTGGTTCCGGCGTCGGTCCCGGAGCCGGTGGTTCCGGCGTCGGTCCCGGAGCCGGTGGTTCCGGCGTCGGTCCCGGCGTCGGTGGTTCCGGCGTCGGTCCCGGAGCCGGTGGTTCCGGGGTCGGGGACGGCACCCCTAGCCACGTCACCCGCGGTGGGGACAGGAAGGTGCTCCTGGCCAATGGCGGCCTGCATGGCCATCATCCAGACGTCGAGGACCTGGTCGAATTGGGCCCGGTCCCGCCGTCGAGGAGAGAATTGCTCCGCCCAGCCGCACTCGGCAAGGCTCACCGCGGGGTCCACCGGCAGCGGCGCCGGGGTGGTCCCCTGGGCGCCGGGGACCGTGCCGACGCTGCTGCCGCGGTAGACCATCTCGGCGTTGAGCCTGCTGTTCCTGATCTGTTCGACCGGACGGCCGGGCATCCCACAGCATTCCGGATCGCTGCAGTCTGCGTTGCGCCAGAACTCAGTACCGATAATCCAGGCGTCCCTCACGGGCAATCCGGCTGCCTCAAGGGCAAGCTCGAGTTCTTTGAGCAGGTCCGCCCACGCATGGCCGTCGCCGGCGCTGTCCGTCTGCGTGTCGGCGCCGGCCTCAGCGTCAGTGAAGAAGGCCAGCAGCGAACCGTCAGCCGCGTCGTCCGCCTGCAGATAGGCCACGACATTCCGGGCAAAACCGGCCAGCATGTCCCTCCGGCCTGAGCCGCCTCCGGGCACGGGGAGGTCGACCCGCAAGGTGGCTCCGAGGCGTTTGCCCTGCAAGGTCATGGCCACGAGGCTGTCTTCCGGCCAGTAACCGAGGGAGTGCGGGATGAAGCCCAGAATGTCTTCGGGGCCGGTAATTCTCAGGTGATCGGGAGCTGTCATAAGTCCAGCTTCGCGGCGGCTGCGTCCCCGGCGACAGTACCGGGTTGCGCTATGTGGATAACCGCGACGAAGTCGGAACCACTATGGCGGAACCAGCGCCAACGGGCGGTGTCCTCCCCCCGCCCCCCGAATGCTGACAGGACGCCGGCCTTTCGCCAAACCGCACTAAACCGCACTATTTCGATGCAGTGGCCTCCACCGTTGCCGCGTTCGCGTCCGCGGCGCGGCGAATCTCTTTGACCTTCGCGATCTGCGGGGCGAGTTCCTGCATTCGGGTTGTCAGGTATTTGTCCAGGACTTTGTCCAGGGCAGCGTGGAACCCGGTCTTGTCCCGGCAGACGGCGTCGGTCACGGCGATTCTGAACTCTTCCTGGCCGCCCGCAGTTTTACCGGCATCGGCGGCCTGCCCCGGGTTAGAAAACGAGGCGTAAGGGGTTTCCTTCATGCAGGCCGCCCAGTCAGCGACTGCTTTGGTAATGCCCGAGTCGCCGGAGGCGGACAGGGCGGCCGGGAAAAACCAGTTGGAGGCGATGCCGGTGGCGAGCATGTAGTTTTCCGCGCTGCCGTAGATCTGTGTCATGGCTTCGCCGCGGCATCCGCCGGAGGACGTTCCCATACCGTCCACCGTGGTCATTGACGCGGTGTCCCCGGGCCCGGTGAGTGCCTTGGTGAAGGCTGGATTGGCGAAGAGTTTGCCGTCTGCGGACCCGGGAGCCGGCTCGTGAGGTCCCTGCGGTCGGGTGCTGGCGTAGCCGCTGGCTTTGGCGGCGTCGACCGTGAGCCGTTTGAATCCGATGGCTCCGTTGAGGTCCATAGTCGTCTCGGAGGCGGGCGGTGTGTAGTCGAAGCCGGCCTTGGCCATGCAGCGGCGGACAGCCTCCTGCATGCCCTTTTCGGCTATCGGATCTGTTGAGGCGTAGGCCTCTGCCTGGCGGATGATCCCTGGGACGGGCTCCGGGGACGCGGTGACCGACGCGGCCGGGATGGCGGCCGCGGCCAGGGCGGCGCCGGTGCCTACGATCAGCACGGCAGCGCCGAAGATCTTCTTTTTCATGGTGGCTCCTTCGGTTGTTTTGGGCAAAGCGGTGGCTGTCCTTCCCGTATTGGGACGGCGTCGGAGGGTGGGGCGGTGCTGCTGTGAGGGCTAGTTGAGGACGTTGTTTTCGTAAGCGAAGGCGACGAGCTGGATGCGGTTCTTCAGCTTCAGTTTCGCCAGGATGCTGCCGACGTGGGATTTCACAGTGGCTTCGCTGAGTACCAGTGAGGCCGCGATTTCGGCGTTTCCCAGCCCTTTGGCGGTAAGGAGAAACACGTCGCGCTCCCTTCCGGACAGGTCTGCCAGCGCGGCGTCGTTCCCGGAAGAGGGCGTGGTGTAGTCGCGTAGCAGTTCGTTGGTGATGGCCGGAGCGATGACTGAGTGCCCCGAGTGAACCGTTCGGATGGCGGCCAGCAGGAAGTCCGGTGTGGTGTCTTTGGTCAGGAAACCGGCGGCGCCGGCCTGGATGGCTCGGACGACGGCTTCGTCATGCTGGATCGTGGTCAGCACGATGATTTTGGTGGCAGTTCCAGTGGACTTTTCCAGGATCGTCCTTGTGGCCGTGATGCCGTCCATGACAGGCATGCGGATGTCCATGAGGAGCACATCAGGGGAGGTCTCCTGCACGAGTTCGACGGCGGCCTCTCCGTTGACGGCTTCGCCGACAAGGTCCATGTCCGCCTGGCTGCGCAGAATCATTTTGAGCCCGGCGCTGAACAGCGGCTGGTCATCGGCCAGGGCAATCCGGATCGGTGTGGTCGTCATGGTTGTGCTCCCTCCAATGAGTGCAGGCGGGGCCCGTTGGAGGCGGCCGCTGCCTGCTGCCTAGGTCCGGCCGACGGGAGGAAGGCCAGTACTTCGAAGGTCTCTTCGCCGCGGACTGTTTCCACCCATCCGCCGGCGGCTGCGGCGCGGGCTTTCATTCCTGCTATCCCGCGGCCCGATGGGGTGGCCTTTGTCGTCGCGGCCGGGCTGGTGATCAGCGAGGAGTTGATGCGGAGCTCAAGGGATCCTGCCGTCCACACCAGGTGCAGGTGCGTACCCTGGCTCCGGTCTCCGTGCTTGAAGGCGTTTGTGAGGCTTTCCTGCGCCAGGCGGTAGACCGTTAGCTGCTGGGCGGCGGTCATGTCCCATGGCTGGCCCGTCGTTTCGATCGTGACCGCCATGCCGCTGGAGCTCAGACGGTCGGCAAGAATCACCAGGTCTTCAATTTTGTGAGTCGGTTGGTTGCTGAGCTCCGTGGAGAAGCCTTCGATGAGCCGGCGCGTTTCGACAAGGGCGGTCCTCGCCGATTCGGCGATGACCTTGGATGCTTCTTCCACGGTTTCCGGTTCTGTGCGGTGGATGAAGCGTATTCCGTCGGCCTGGGCCACGATGACTGTCAGTGAATGTGCCAGGACGTCGTGGAGCTCCCCGGCGATTCTGTTGCGTTCTTGTTCGATGGCGAGTTCGGTCGCGGTCTCCCGCAGCCGTGTTTCCGCCGCGAGCTGCGCCCTTCGGCTCCTCGAGGCGTTGTTTACTGCCACACCGACGGCCCAGGCGGCGAGGTTCAGGGCGGCGAAGGCTCCAAAGATCAGAAAGGCGTAGGTGAGGGTTCGCAGTAATCCCCTGCCGTAGATCGGGCTGGCGAAGATGATGTTGATCCAGGTCTGGTCGGTGAACCAGTTGACGGTGATGATGCCGGCAAATACGACAGCAGCAACGGGGAGGACCCACCGGTTCCGGGCTTTCCAGCCGATGACGGCGACGAAGATGACCACCGGAACGACAGCGTAGCTCAGCACGCCCGAGAGAAAGACCAACGGGAAAACCTTCAGGCTCTGCAGGGCCAAGGCGGCGAAAACCAGCCCCACGGCAGCGGCCGGCAGGACCTCGGCCACAGCGACGCCGGTCAGGAGCGCCAACAGAAGGGCGCTGTTCTGGTCGAAATGTCGCTCCTCCAGGATAAAGAGAGTCCCCAGAAGCAGCACGGACGTGGCCGGTGCCGCGAGGAGCCTCAGAGACTGGATCGGTTTGAACATGCCTTCACCCTAAGCTGGCGTCCACATCTCCAACGCTCGTTCTGAGTTAGTTCAACCCCGATAATGAACAACTTCAGCCATACGGATGACGGATCAGCCCGGCCCACCACATATTCAGGGCGTGCGGCGGCGCTCCGCGACCAGCCTGCGCTGCTCGGCCAGGGACTTGAGCAGGGGTGGAACCATGACTCCCTGGGCCGCCATTTGGCGCCGGACCTTCCGCCGGGTCACCACGATGGCTCCTGCTCCCCCGGCCAGCAGCAGGAACTGCACGCTCAGGGCCACGCGGAACGGATCCAGGCCGTAGAGCTCCCCCTGCGAGAACCCGGTGGCATGCAGGACGTCGAGCACCAGCCCGATCAGGTAAATGGACACGAGCGCGGCGATGAAGCCACCCACGTTGACGATCCCGGTGGCGGTGCCGAGCCGGTGGGCCGGGTTGAAGGTCCGGGCGAAATCGAAGCCGATCATGGAACCGGGGCCGCCGACGGCGAGGGTCACCACCAGCGCAGCCAGGAGCCAGAGCGGCGCGCGTCCCGGCACCAGCAGAACTGCCGCCCAGGCGGCAGCGGTGCATCCGGAAATGAGCAGCACCATAGTGGAGCGCCGCAGCGGATGCCGGGCAACGAATCTGCCCATCAGCGGTCCGGCGGCGATGGCGCCGGCGACGTACAGCGCCATGAGGGCCGAGACCGTGCCGCGGTCCAGTCCCTCGGCGGAAATCAGGAAGGGGTAGCCCCACGTCATGGCAAAAACCGTGCCGCTGAACTGGACGGTGAAGTGGCTCCACAGCCCGAGCCGGGTCCCGGGTTGCCGCCAGGCGTGCGCCAGCGAGATGCCGGTGGCGCGCAGCCCTTGGGACTGTGCCGGTGGGGGGTGCCCGGGCGGAAGGTCCTGGAGCAGGATCAGGACCAGCACGACGGCGAGGCCGGACATCGCGGCGAGCGTCAGGAAGGCCGGGGTCCACCCCGCGGAGTGCAGGATCATGGCGAACGGCACCACGCTGAAGAGCTGGCCGAGCTGGCCGGACATGCCGGTCAGCTGCGTCAGGAGCGGGACGCGCCCCGGGGCGAACCAGAGCGGGATGAGCCGGATGACGGAAATAAACGTCATGGCGTCACCGGCGCCCACCAGGACGCGTCCCAGGACTCCGCCGGGTATGTTGTCGGCAAACGCCAGCTGAAGCTGGCCGAGTCCCATCAGGACACCACCGCCCGCCAGCATCGCGCGGGAGCCGAACCGGTCCACCAGAATGCCCACGGGAATCTGCAGCGCCGCATAAACCAGCAGCTGCAGCACGGTGAAGAAGGAGATCTCCGCGGCGCTGGCGTGGAAGCGTTCCGTTGCCTCCAGGCCGACCACCCCGAACGAGGTCCGTTGGCTGACCGCCACGAGATAGGCGAAGATCCCGACGATCCAGATCAGCCAGGCGCGGGGAGAGGTCACTCCCCCATTATGCCCGGTTCATGATAAATAGTATTTATTCGCCGGGTTCTTTACGGGCCAGGTACGCCTCGACGGCGGCACCAAGGGCGTCGGCATTGGGGAGCTGGTCGTTCTCATCAGCCAGCAGCGACCTCCGGACCGTCCCCTCGGCCTTTTCGTCGTACCGGGTCTCCAGCCGTGAGACCACCTGCTGGACCTCCTCGGATGCCTCGATCTGCTCGGCTATCTGCCGGCCCACCTCGCGTCCCGCCTCGCGCAAACGATCGGTCGGCAGCATGAGCGACGTTGCCGCGCCCAGGTACTCGAGCCCGGCCACGGCGGCCGTGGGGTACTCGGCTTCGGCCAGGTAGTGCGGCACATGGATCACATAGCCGGCGATGTTCCGGCCGGCCTCCGTCAGCCGCAGCTCCAGGATGTGGCCCACCGCGGCCGGCACCTCCACCGTGGGCTTCCAGACCGAGATTCCCTCGATCAGCTCCGGCCGGTTGCCGTGCACGGTCACACCGACCGGCCGGGTATGGGGCACGGGCATCGGGATCGAATGGATCCAGGTGACGAGGTTGACGTCGAGCTCTTCGACGAGGCCGACGACGGCGCGAGCGAAGCGCTCCCATTGCAGGTCCGGCTCGAACCCCGCGAGGAGCAGGAACGGGCTGCCCAGTCCGTCGACCAGCCGGTAGAGGGCCAGGCTCGGTGCCTGGTAGTCCTGCAGGTGGTCCTCGACGAAGCTGACCTGCGGGCGCCGGGACCTGTAGTCGATCAGCTGGTCGGCGTCGAACTCGGCGATCATCTCGGTATCGAGCGTGTCCAGCAGTTCAGCGGTGATCTGCCGGACCACGTGGCCCGCGTCGGCGAAGCCGGTGAACCCCATGACGAGGTTGAGTCCGCGCAGTTCGGTGCTGGAGAACAGCGCGTCATCACGGATATAGAGCGACTGGGGATCCAGCAAAGAGCCGGAAATCCGTTCAATCACGGCGTGTTCCTTTCACGATGGCGGCGGTGGGAGAAGCGGTGCGCAATCCGCCATTCGGGCGGTGCCTGGCAGAACGGCCAGTCAGGCAGATCCTGCCGGCCAGTCCCATGGAGCACTCACCGCTCCGCAGCGTCTCTACCAATACAACGCCCCGGCGCCCGGGCTAATTCCTGCCCGGGGTGTGCTCCAGCTCTCATTCGATTGAATTTCCGCACGGTCGAGAGACTACGATCGGTGATGGCCCTAGGGCTTGTTTTGCAGACACCGGGTTGCGTCCCAGACCGACGGCGCCCCGGGATCCGTGGCAGGACGCCAAACATGCAGTTCCTGCCGAATATCACCGAGAACCATCACAGAGAATTGAGGACTGTCCTCGTGGTCAAGAATAGTGAAGTCAAACTTAGTGCAGTCGCAGGGGATTTGAAGAAGTCCCCCAGCGATGCCCTCGTCATCGGCGTCGGACAGGGTCCTGACGGCCCCGTTCTGCTCGACAATCCGCTGACGGCCAAGGCCGCGGAGGCCCTGGCGGAATCACTGAGCGTTCTTGGCATCACCGGCGCGGCGGACCAGGCTCACCGGCTGCCCGGCCTGCCCGAGGCGGGAGCGACCATCCTGCTGCTCGCCGGCGTCGGCAAGCTTTCCGCCACGCAGCCGCTCTCCGAGGAGGCACTGCGCCGCGCCGCCGGCTCGGCCGTCCGCCAGCTGGCCGGCGTCGCCACCGTCACCCTGGCCCTGCCCACCACCACCCTGGCCGAGGTCGCGGCGGTCGCCGAGGGCGCCGCGATGGGCGCCTACTCCTATACAGAGTTCCGGTCCTCCAAGGACGGGCTCAAGGACCCGGTGAAGAACGTCATCATCCGCACCGACTTCGCCACGGACAAGGCGCTGGCGCCGGTCCTGAACCGGGCATCCCTGATCGGCACGGCCGTGAACGCGACCCGCACGCTGGTCAACCAGCCGCCGAGCCACCTCTACCCCGAGTCCTTTGCCGACGCCGCCAAGGAACTGTCCAAGGGCCTGCCGGTGAAGGTGACCGTCTGGGACGAGAAGCGTCTTGAGAAGGAGGGATTCGGCGGCATCCTCGGCGTCGGCAAGGGCTCCACACGGCAGCCTCGCCTCGTAAAGGTCGAATACGCCCCGGCGAAGGCCACGGCCAAGATCGCCCTCGTGGGCAAGGGCATCACCTTTGACACGGGCGGCATCTCCATCAAGCCGGCCCTGGGCATGGGCGACATGAAGTCCGACATGGCGGGTGCCGCCGTCGTCCTCAACACCGTCCTGGCCCTCGCGGGCCTCGGGCTGCCCGTCAAGGCGACCGCGTGGCTCTGCATCGCCGAGAACATGCCCTCCGGCGCTGCACAGCGCCCGGCGGACGTTCTGACGATGTTCGGCGGCAAGACCGTCGAGGTCCTCAACACCGACGCCGAGGGTCGCCTGGTCATGGCCGATGGCATCGTCGCCGCCAGCCAGGAATTCCCGGATGCCATCATCGACGTCGCAACCCTCACCGGCGCCCAGCTCATTGCTCTGGGCGACCGCACGGCCGGCGTGATGGGTTCCGACTCCCTTACCGGCGCCATCAAGACCGCCGCGGACCGGGCCGGCGAGCTCGTCTGGCCCATGCCGCTGCCGGAAGAACTCCGGGCCAGCCTCGACTCCCAGGTCGCCGACATCGCCAACATTGGCGAACGCCACGGCGGCATGATGACGGCGGCCGTCTTCCTGCGCGAGTTCGTCGGCAAGGGCAAGGACGGGGAACAGATCCCGTGGGCGCACATCGACATCGCCGGCCCGTCGTTTAACAACGGCAGCCCCTACGGCTACAACCACAAACAGGGCACGGGCTGCACCGTCCGCACCTTGGTGGCCTACGTCGAGGACATCCTCACCAAGACCGTCTAGCGCGCATCGCGGCTTTGTGGCCGGGGCGGCGATGCCTTCCCGGCCACAAAGGCGCGTGACACTGGACACAAGCGCTCCACAAACGCCATGGCAAGGTGGAGCATGTATTAGTGGTTCGCTAAGGTAAACCTTGTTTCCCAGAAGCAGACCCCAATGTAGTAGTCACAAATGAAAGGGAACCGGCCGGCTGGCACAATCACAGCAGACAGGTTCCAAGACCAGATGATGCGTACTCTCGTGTCATCGTTCACGCGAGGGAGCGTTTTAGTGGCCGATCAGGCAACTGCGCAAGAATTCGACATCCTGGTACTCGGCGGCGGCAGCGGCGGCTACGCCACCGCACTGCGTGCTGTCCAGCTTGGCCTCACCGTCGGCCTCATCGAAAAGGGCAAGCTCGGCGGCACCTGCCTGCACAACGGCTGTATCCCCACCAAGGCCCTGCTGCACTCGGCAGAGCTGGCGGACCACGCCCGCGACTCGGCCAAGTACGGCGTCAACGTGACCCTTGACAGCATCGACATCACGGCTGTCAACGCTTACAAGGACGGCATCATTGCCGGCAAGTTCAAGGGCCTGCAGGGTCTGATCAAGGGCAAGAAGGGCATCACCGTCATTGAGGGTGAAGGCAAGCTTCAGGGCACCGACACCGTCGTTGTGAACGGCACCGCGTACAAGGGCAAGAACATTGTCCTCGCGACCGGCTCTTACTCCCGCACCCTGCCGGGCCTGGAAATCGGCGGCAAGGTCATCACCTCCGACGAAGCCCTCACCATGGATTACATCCCCAAGAGCGCGATCATCCTGGGCGGCGGCGTAATCGGCGTCGAGTTCGCCTCGGTCTGGAAGTCCTTCGGCGTCGACGTCACGATCGTCGAAGGCCTCCCGTCGCTGGTTCCGAACGAGGACGCCACGATCGTCAAGGCCTTCGAGCGTGCCTTCAAGAAGCGCGGCATCAAGTTCTCCACCGGTGTCTTCTTCCAGGGCGTCGAGCAGAACGACGACGGCGTCAAGGTCACCCTCGTGGACGGCAAGACCTTCGAGGCCGACCTCCTGCTCGTAGCTGTGGGCCGTGGCCCCGTCACGGCAAACCTCGGCTACGAAGAGGCCGGGATCACGATCGACCGCGGCTTCGTCATCACCAACGAGCGCCTGCACACCGGCGTCGGCAACATCTTCGCCGTCGGCGACATCGTCCCCGGCGTGCAGCTCGCGCACCGCGGCTACCAGCAGGGCATCTTCGTCGCCGAAGAGATCGCCGGCCTGAAGCCGGTCATCGTCGAGGACGTCAACATCCCCAAGGTCACCTACTCCGAACCCGAGATCGCCACTGTCGGCTACAGCGAGAAGGCCGCCAAGGAGAAGTTCGGCGAGGACCAGATCCAGACCCAGGAATACAACCTGGCCGGCAACGGCAAGAGCTCCATCCTGGGCACGTCCGGCCTGGTCAAGCTGGTCCGCCAGAAGGACGGCCCCGTGGTCGGCGTCCACATGATCGGCGCCCGCATGGGCGAGCAGATCGGTGAAGCACAGCTGATCGTGAACTGGGAAGCCTACCCGGAGGACGTGGCCCAGCTGGTCCACGCCCACCCCACCCAGAACGAATCCCTGGGCGAGGCGCATCTGGCGCTGGCGGGCAAGCCCCTCCACGGCTAGCAGCTCCGCCCGCACCATCGCATGAACTCAGAGCCTGGTGCACCCGGCCCGAAAAGCCGGGTGCACTAAGCTCGACCAAGGCAGCAATCATCCGCACTAAAGATCAATAAGGAGAACGGGGACGACATGTCTGAATCCGTTAACTTGCCCGCCCTCGGTGAGAGCGTCACCGAAGGAACCGTCACCCGCTGGCTCAAGCAGGTCGGTGACCGGGTAGAGGTGGACGAGCCGCTGCTCGAAGTCTCCACCGACAAAGTCGACACCGAGATCCCCTCTCCGATCGCCGGCGTGATCGAGGAAATCCTCGTCGCCGAGGACGAGACCGCTGAAGTTGGCGCCCCGCTGGTCCGCATCGGCTCCGGCGAGGCCGCCCCCGCAGAGGCTCCGGCCGCAGCCGCCGAAGAGGCACCGGCTCCCGCCGCAGCTGCGCCGGCCGCAGAAGAGGCTCCCGCGGAGGCTCCGGCCGCCGAGGCCCCTGCCGCCGCTCCGGATTCTGCTCCGGATTCTGCTCCAGCGGGTGAAGGACACGACGTCACGCTGCCTGCCCTGGGTGAAAGCGTCACCGAAGGCACTGTGACCCGCTGGCTGAAGAGCATCGGCGACACCGTAGAGGTCGACGAGCCGCTGCTCGAGGTTTCCACCGACAAGGTCGACACCGAAATCCCGTCCCCGGTTGCCGGAACCCTTCTGGAAATCCGCGTCAACGAGGACGAGACGGCCGAGGTCGGCTCCGTCCTGGCCGTCATCGGTTCCGGCGCCGCGGCACCGGCCGCACCGGCGCCCGCCGCGGCCCCCAAACAGGAAGCAGCACCGGAAGCTCCCAAGCAGGAAGCGCCGGCCGCCCCCGCACCGGCAGCAGCACCGGAGGCTCCCAAGCAGGAAGCTCCCGCAGCGGCTGCTCCGTCAGCTCCCGCTGCTCCGTCAGCTCCCGCGCCTGCGGCAGCAGCTGCCGCACCGGCAGAGTCCGGCTACGTCACTCCCCTGGTCCGCAAGCTGGCCAACCAGCAGGGTGTCGACATCGCTGCCCTGACCGGCACCGGCGTCGGCGGCCGCATCCGCAAGCAGGACGTGCTGGCAGCTGCCGAGGCAAAGGCTGCACCGGCCGCCTCCGCACCCGCGGCAGCCCCCGCCGCATCTGCGCCGGCAGCCGCGGCATCCGCAGGCGCAGCGTCCTCGCTGCGCGGCACCGTGCAGAAGGCCCCGCGCATCCGCCAGGTCATTGCCCGCCGCATGCGCGAGTCGCTGGACATCTCCACCCAGCTGACCCAGGTCCATGAGGTCGACATGACCAAGGTTGCCAAGCTGCGCGCCAAGGCCAAGAACTCCTTCCAGGCCCAGAACGGCTCCAAGCTGACCTTCCTGCCCTTCATCGCCAAGGCTGTTGCCGAGGCCCTGAAGCAGCACCCGAAGGTCAACGCCTCCTACGACGAGGACAAGCAGGAGATCACCTACCACAACGCTGAGCACCTGGCGATTGCGGTGGACACCGACAAGGGCTTGCTGGTTCCGGTCATCTCGGATGCCGGCAACCTGAACCTGGCAGGCCTGGCCGGCAAGATCGCCGACGTCGCCGACCGCACCCGCAACGGCAAGATCGGCCCGGACGAGCTCTCCGGCGGCACCTTCAGCATCACCAACATCGGTTCGGTGGGTGCCCTGTTCGACACCCCGATCATCAACCAGCCGCAGGTTGCCATCCTCGGCACCGGCGCGATCGTCAAGCGGGCCGTAGTGGTCGCCGACGAGAACGGCGATGACTCGCTGGCCATCCGTTCGATGATGTACCTCTCCCTGACGTACGATCACCGCCTGGTCGACGGCGCCGACGCGGGACGCTTCCTGCAGACGCTGAAGGCACGCCTTGAGGAAGGCGCCTTCGAGGCCGACCTCGGACTCTAGGGTCTAAAAGCGCACACCGACGGCGACGGCGGTGCGGGCTCCGGTGGGAAACCACCGGGCGCCCGTGCCGCCGTCGCCGTTTTTGCTGTTCCGCCCCGGGGCCGCGGCGGGTCCTACTACGGTGCGTAGAAGACTCTGGCTACACTGATGCCATGAACATCGTCTATAACGTCATGGTCTTCCTGCACATCATCGGCGCCGCCATGATTGTCGGCATCTGGATCGGCCAGATGAAGAAGCCCACCGTCCACCCGCGCCAGTTCGACGGCGCAATGCTGCAGCTGATCACGGGCATCATCATGATGGGGCTGATCCCGGCCCTGGACATGAACGCCAACTACGCCAAGCTCGGCGTCAAGCTTGTCATCGCCCTGATCGTCGGCGTCCTGGCCTTCATTGGCCGCCGCAAGTACAAGAAGGGCGAGCCGATCAGCAAGGGCCTCGCGAACAGCGTTGGCGGCCTGGCACTGCTCAACGTCGCGATCGCGACCCTGTGGCAGTAACCGGCTGACTGCACCGGCCATGACGGCGCCGCTCCCCCCGCCGGGGTGCGGCGCCGCCGTCGTTTAACTGCCGCCGTTAAACCGGCTTGTCAGTCGCCGGCGATGCAGAATTCGTTGCCCTCGGGATCCTGCATGACATCCCAGTGGAAGTCGCCGATGTCATTGCCCTCCACGAACCGGGCACCGAGGGACTCGGCGCGGGCGCGCAACGCCGCAGGGTCGGGCCCATGGATGTCCAGGTGCAGGCGCCGCCTGCCCTCCGTGGGGTCCTGGACCTGCTGGAAGGCCAGCTGCGGGGCTCCGGTGCCGGCGGGTTCCAGCCAGACGAACTGCTCGAAGCGCGAGGAGACCGCCGTGCCCAACAAGTCGGCCCAGAACTGGGCCAGGCGCCCGGCGTCGACGGCGTTGACCATAATCGTGGCGATACGCGCCACGGGCGCCCCTGGCATCTGCGCATCTTCGGTAAGTTCCATGACGACACTGTACGGGTCACAATCCTCTGACAGCGGAACCCCCGTGCGGCGGCCGCACAGAATCCCTAGGATTGATCACGGCAGGCTCCGGCACCAGCCGGACCCCTGATTCACAACGACGTCGAGGAGTGGACATGGCTACAACACGCACCGCACACACTGTATGGAATGGCGACCTGATGACAGGCGCCGGCAACACCACCCTGGACAGCTCCGGGCTGGGCAACTTCGACGTCACCTGGAAGGCGCGCGCCGAGGCCGCCGAGGGCAAGACCAGCCCCGAGGAGCTCATTGCGGCAGCGCACTCCGCGTGCTTCTCGATGGCGTTCAGCAACGCCCTGGCCCAGGCCGGCCACACGGCCGAGGAGATCAACACCAAGGCCGACCTGACCTTCCAGCCGGGTACCGGGATCACCGGCAGCCACCTCACCCTGGCCGCGCGCGTCCCCGGCATTTCCGCCGACGATTTCCAGCGGCTGGCCGAGGAAGCCAAGACCGGCTGCCCCGTCTCCGCTGCCCTGACCGGCATCGAGATCACCCTGGACGCCACCCTGGCCTCCTAGCCCGGCCGCAGTAAGACGAAGGCCCCCGCCGCCCTGGATGTCCAGGGTGGCGGGGGCCTTGCCATCTGTCCTGCGCGGACCGTCTGTGCGGGCCGCGCCCGGGAGCGCCTAGGTGTACTGCCCAGGGACGTTGGTTCGGTGAATGTGATGACTCGCTGGAGTCGTTGACCTAAAGGTGAGGACCTCCGGTTGCACAGTGGAGTTGCTTAGACAACCGCTGCAGCGACCAGGAGGTCCTCGTGTCCCACGCTAATGCCGCTTTGACTCCACGCCAACGTTTGCGCGTCGCGCGTCTGGTCGTAGACCACGGCTGGCCGGTGTCCCGGGCTGCCGAGCGGTTCAATTGCTCCTGGCCCACGGCCAAACGGTGGGCGGCCCGCTACGCCGCGATGGGTCAGGCGGGTATGGCTGACAGATCCTCCCGCCCGCACCGGGTGGCGAACCGGACGCCGCAGCAGCTGGTGCGCAAGGTCGTGCATCTGCGCTGGAAGCAGCGTCTGGGCCCGGTCGCGATCGGCGCGAAGCTGGCCATGCCGGCCTCGACCGTGCACGCGGTTCTGGTCCGGTGCCGGCTGAACCGGCTGCATCACGTGGACAAGCGCACCGGGGAGGTCATCCGCCGCTACGAGCATGAGACTCCTGGAGCGATGATCCACGTCGATGTGAA